>CAIMCI010000260.1 GCA_903839465.1 uncultured Pseudomonadota bacterium | reverse complement strand
GCCGCCATCGGCGTGGCCCGGGGCGCCTATTTCCCGACGCTGGAACTGTCCGGGGCGTTCGGCTACGAGAGCGTCGCGATGCCGCTCGTGCGGGCCCCGAACCTGGCCTGGTCGATCGGCGCCGCCCTTTCGGCGCCGCTGTTCGATGCCGGCCGCCGCCGCGCCGGCGTCGAGATCGCGACCGCCGGCTACGACACGGCGGTCGCCGCGTACCGGCAGGCGGCGCTGACGGCGTTTGCCGAAACCGAGGACGCGCTGGCAGCCCTGCGCCTGTCCGGCGAGGCGGTTGCTGCCCGGCGGGAAGCGGCCACGCAGGCCGGGCGCACGCTGGCGCTGGCCACACGGCGTTACGAGGTCGGCGTCGCCTCCTACCTCGATGTCGTGACCGCGCAGCAGGCCGGACTCGCGGCCGAGCGGGCGCTGGCGCAGGCCGTCGCCCGCCAGCGCCTCGCCAGCGTCCTCCTGGTCAAGGCCGTGGGCGGCGACTACTGAGCGGGATGGGCGGA
This sequence comes from uncultured Pseudomonadota bacterium, assembly GCA_903839465.1. Lineage (GTDB taxonomy): Bacteria > Pseudomonadota > Gammaproteobacteria > Steroidobacterales > Steroidobacteraceae > CAIKMS01. The sequence continues at coordinate 29,002 of CAIMCI010000260.1, read as the reverse complement.
AAGACGCTCGACCTGTTCGCTGGTCAGGACCATCGCCAGGAGGGCACCGATCGTGCGGTGCGATTCCAGTGGATGCCGCAGCGGCCGCGCGGCATCGAGGTGGTAGCGGTTGCGCCGGCCGGTACGCTCACGCGCCAGGACCCCGACCGCTTCCAGGTCGGCGACGATCTTCTGCACCGCCCGCTCGGTGATCCCGACGGCCTGGGCCACATCGCGCAGCCGTGCCTCCGGGTCGCGGGCCAGGCACACCAGAACGTGGCCGTGATTGCTGAGGAACGTCCACTGGCGCGTACCCGCTGTCACGCCCTTCGCTTCGTCGTTCGACACGTCGTCCTATCCTTTGCCCGCCGGTCGGGCGGGGACTGAACCCGGCCGCCGCCCTCGCGCGGTCGTGAAAGACCTGCTCGCCGGAATTGTCGCACGCCGGTTTGGCCCGCCGGATACGGGAAAACCCAAGGATGTCGACCTCCGCCGGGTCGCAAGGTCCGGTTCTGAGGAACAATAACAAGGAAGTGGTTTCCTGTCGCCCCCTGTCCAAGACGGCCGTCGGCGACCACCCCCTTGAGCGACCGCGCCGCGCCCCCACGTAATGAAGCGCGCCAAGCGCACTGCTAGGATGCCTTCCCGAGCCGAACCTTGCCGAGGGACCCGACGATGAAGCGTATTCTCCTGTTCGTACTGACCAACATGGCGGTGCTGTTCCTGGCGAGCCTCATCGCGCACCTGCTCGGCGTGGACGCGGTGCTCGCGCAGAAGGGCATCCACTTCGGCGCCCTGCTCGTCATGGGCGCCATCTTCGGCTTCGGCGGCGCGTTCGTTTCGCTGCTGATGTCGAAGTGGATGGCCAAGCACGCCATGGGCGTGCGGGTGATCCAGCAGCCGGCGACCGGCCAGGAGAGCTGGCTGGTCGAGACCGTGCGCCGCCAGGCCGGCATCGCCGGCGTGGGCATGCCCGAGGTCGGCATTTTCGACTCGCCGGAACTGAACGCATTCGCCACCGGCGCGAGCCGCAACAGCGCGCTGGTCGCCGTCAGCAGCGGGCTCCTGCAGCGGATGTCCGCCGACGAGGCCGAGGCGGTGATCGGCCATGAACTGACCCACGTGGCGAACGGCGACATGGTGACGATGACGCTGCTGCAGGGCGTGCTCAACACGTTCGTCTTTGCGCTTGCCCGCGTCGTCGGCGCACTCGTCGATCGCGGCGACCGCCGCGGCGGCTCGTACTTCATCGTGGTCATGGTCACGCAGGTAGCGCTGGGCGCACTCGCTTCGCTGATTCTCATGTGGTTCTCGCGCCAGCGCGAATTCCGCGCCGATGCGGGTGGCGCGCGTCTTGCCGGCCGGGAGAAGATGATCGCCGCGCTGCGCGCACTGCAGGCGAACCATCCCGCCGAGTTGCCGAACGCCCAGCTGGCGGCCTTCGGCATCGCCGGCGGCGACAAGGGCGTCAGCCTGCAGCGGCTGATGATGAGCCATCCGCCGCTCGAGGAACGCATCGCCGCGCTGCAGAACGCGGCCTGAACGTGCGGCCATCGCCCGCCGCGCCCGGCGCTGCGGCGCCGGGGCGCGGCGGCGTGCGCCGGCTCCTGCTGGTACTCGGCGACCAGCTCAATGCCGACAGCGCCCTGTTCGATGACCACGACCCGACCAGCGACGTCGTGCTGATGGCCGAAGTCGCCGAGGAATCGGCGCACGTCCCCTCCTCCCGCGTGCGCACCGCGCTTTTCCTAAGCGCCATGCGCCACTTCCGCGACCGCCTGACCGCGACGGGCCACACGGTCCGCTACCACGAGCTCGGCGCCGCGCCGGCAGCGACGCTCGCCGGCGTGGTGGGCCACGAGATCGAGGCGCTCGCGCCGGTGGAGATCCGGGTCGTGCAGCCCGGCGACTGGCGGGTACGCGACGCGCTGCGGCTGGCGTGCCGGAAGCGGGCCGTGCCGCTCGTCGAGCTGCCGGATCGCCATTTTTTCAGCTCGCCCGGGGAGTTCGCGGCCTGGGCGGAGGGCAGGAAGGAGCTACGGCTCGAGTATTTCTACCGTGCCCTGCGCCGCCGCACGGGCATCCTGATGGCGGGCGACGAGCCGGTCGGCGGCGATTGGAACTTCGACGCCGACAACCGCGGATCGTTCGGCCGCGCCGGCCCCGGCCTGCTGCCGGCACCACTCGGCTTCGTGCCGGATGCGCTGACCCGAGGCGTTCTGACCGAGGTCGCCGGGCATCTGCCGGATCGAGCCGGCAATCTCGATCGCTTCGACTGGCCGGTGACCAGCGCCGAGGCGACGCTGGCGCTCGAGGATTTCATCGCACACCGCCTGCCGCTGTTCGGTGTGTATCAGGACGCGATGTGGCAGCACGAGCCCTGGCTCTACCATTCGCGCCTGTCCGCCGCACTCAACCTGAAGCTCATCGATCCGCGCCAGGTGATCGCGGCCGCCCTCGACGCCCACGCGCGCGGTCACGCGCCCATTGCGGCCGTCGAGGGCTTCGTGCGACAGATCCTCGGCTGGCGCGAGTTCGTCCGCGGTCTGTACTGGCTGCGCATGCCCGACTACGCCGGACTCAACGCCCTTGGCGCGACGGCCGCGCTGCCGGCGTTCTACTGGACCGGCGACACGGACGCGGCGTGCCTGAAGGACGCGCTCAGGCAGACCCTCGATCTCGGCTACGCCCACCATATCCAGCGCCTGATGGTCACCGGCCTCTACGCGCTCCTGCTCGGCGTCGAACCACGCGCCGTCCACGAGTGGTATCTGGCCGTCTATGTCGATGCCGTCGAGTGGGTCGAGCTGCCGAACGTACTCGGCATGTCGCAGTACGCCGATGGCGGCCTGCTCGCGTCGAAGCCCTACGTCGCCAGCGGCCGCTACATCGACCGCATGTCGAATTACTGCTCCGGCTGCCGCTTCGACCCGCAGCGCGCGAGCGGCGAGGATGCCTGCCCGTTCACGACCCTCTACTGGGACTTTCTCGACCGGCACGCCGACCGCTTTCGCCGCCACCCGCGCCTCGGGCAGCAGGTCCGCAACCGGGACCGCCTGGCCGAAGCCGACCTCGCCGCGATCCGCGTCGCGGCACGCCGGCTGCGTACCACGGAGACCTGACTCATGCGCACTTCGATCGTCTGGTTCCGCCGCGACCTGAGGGTTGGCGACAACCCCGCACTGCGGGCGGCACTCGCCGACTCGGACCGGGTCATCCCGCTCTACATCCACGCACCGGACGAGGAGGAGGCCGGCGCCCCGGGTGGCGCCAGCCGCTGGTGGCTGCATCACAGCCTCGAATCGCTGGCCGCGACTCTCGGGCAACTGGGCTCGCCGCTGGTCATCCGGCGCGGGCCGAGCGCGGCCGCCCTCGTCGGCCTGGTCCGCGAGTGTGGCGCGAGCGCCGTGCACTGGAACCGGCTGTACGAACCGGCGACGATCGCGCGCGACTCGAAGCTCAAGGCGGAGCTCCGGGACTCAGGCATCGAGGTCGCAAGCCATAACGCGAGCCTCCTGGTCGAGCCCTGGGACGTGCGGACCGGCGCGGGCGACCCGTACCGCGTCTACACGCCGTTCTGGCGGCAGTGTCAGCCCCGGCTCGCGGGTCTGCCGGTCCCCGCCGCGGCGCCACGGCACGTGCCGGGCCCGGCTACGCCGCTCGGCACGCTGCAACCGGCCGACCTCGGCCTGCTGCCGCGCCAGGACTGGCCGACGGGCCTCGCCCGCGCCTGGACGGTCGGCGAGAGCGCGGCGCTGCAGGCGCTCGCTGACTTTTCCCGCGAGCGCGTCGACCGCTACAAGGAGGCGCGTGACTTCCCGGCGATCACCGCCACCTCCAGGCTCTCGCCGCACCTGCACTTCGGCGAACTGTCGCCGCACCAGGCCGTCGCCGCGACGCTTGCCGTCGCCGCGGACCCGGAGCGCGGCGCCGGCGCCGCCGGCCAGGAGCACTTCCTCAAGGAAGTCGTCTGGCGCGAATTCGCCTACCACCTGCTGTACCACTACCCGCACACGGTGGAGGAGCCCCTCGACGGCCGATACCGGGACATGCCCTGGGTGGACAACGCCGCCGCGCTGCGTGCCTGGCAGCGCGGCGAGACCGGCATCCCGATGGTCGACGCCGGCATGCGCGAACTGTGGACAACCGGCTGGATGCACAACCGGGTGCGCATGCTCGTGGCCTCGCTCCTGTGCAAGAACCTCGGTATCCACTGGCGCTCCGGCGCCGCATGGTTCCACGACACCCTGGTCGACGCGGACCTGGCCGCGAATACGCTGGGCTGGCAATGGACGGCCGGTTGCGGCGCCGATGCCGCACCGTACTACCGAATCTTCAGTCCGGTCCTGCAGGCAGAGCGTTTCGACCCGGCGCGCGCGTATCTGCGCCAGTGGGTCCCGGAACTCGCCCGGCTGCCGGACGACTGGATCCATCGCCCGTTCGAGGCACCGGCCGGGGTCCTCGCCGCTGCCGACATCCGGCTGGGGCGTGACTATCCGCAGCCGGTCGTAGACCTGAAATCGAGCCGCAACGTCGCTCTCGAGGCCTATTCGGCCATGCGCGGCGCGGGGCCGGTGAATCCGCCGGCCGGCAACGGCCGAACTAGCAGACGGGATTCCCAATGAAGCCGTGGTCCGGTCGGGTCGGGCAGCAGGGACTGGAGCAGGCAACCGTGCAGACGACAGAGGCAGTGACGAGCCGCCCGGCAGCCGGCGCCACCGGCCGTGGCTGCCGGCGTGGCGGACCGCGGCACCGATGAAGATCGCCATCATCGGCTCGGGCATCTCCAGCCTGACCGCCGCCGCACGGCTGGCGCCGCGTCACGACATCGACGTCTACGAGGCGGCGGACTGGATCGGGGGCCATACCCATACCGTCGATGTCGCCGACGGCGACCGGCAGGTCGCGGTCGACACGGGCTTCATCGTCTTCAACGACTGGACGTACCCCGAGTTCATCGCGCTGCTCGACTCGCTCGGCGTGGCGAGCCAGCCGTCCGACATGAGCTTCAGCCTGGTCGATGAGGCCGCCGGCCTCGAGTACAACGGCACGTCGATCAACGGGCTTTTCGCCCAGCGACGCAACCTGATCAGCCCGTCCTTCCTCGGCATGCTGGCCAATATCCTGCGCTTCAACCGCGACGCACTGCGCTTCGCGGCGAGCGGCGATTCGAGCACGACGCTCGGCGAGTTCCTGCGCGACGGCGGCTACGGCGAGACGTTCATCCGCCGCTTCATCGTGCCCATGGGGCGCGCCATCTGGTCGGCCGAGGAGCCCGCGATGCTGGCCTTCCCGGCCGGGTTCTTCGTCGATTTCTTCCGCCGGCACGGCCTGCTCTCCGTGACCAACCGGCCGCAGTGGCGGGTCGTGCGCGGCGGCTCGCGCGAATACGTGCGCGCCCTGACCGCGCCGTTCGCCACCAGGATCCGCACCGCCCAGCCGGTGCGCGTCGTGTGGCGTCACGCGGCGGGCGTCACCGTCGTCACGGAATCGGGCGTGCGGCGGGACTACGACGCGGTCGTGATCGGTGCCCACGCCGACCAGGCGCTTGCCCTCCTCGGCGACCCGAGCGATGCCGAGCGGCGGATACTCGGCGCCTTCGGCTACCAACCGAACGACGTTGTCCTGCACACGGACCTGTGCCTGATGCCACGCGAGCCCCGCGCCCACGCGGCCTGGAACTACCGCATCTGCCCCGATGACCGGCCGGGCTGCACGCTGACCTACGACATGAACCTGCTGCAGAACCTCGGCACGGATCGCCGCTACCTGGTGTCCCTGAACCAGACGGACCGGATAGACCCATCGACGATCCTCGGGCAATGGAACTATGCTCACCCGATGTACACACCGACCGCGGTGCGCGCCCAGGCCGAGCACGGCGCCATCAGCGGCGTGCGCAATACCTATTACTGCGGCGCCTACTGGCGTTACGGGTTCCATGAGGACGGCGTGGTCAGCGGCCTGAAGGCGGCCGCGCAGATCGGGGAGCGGGTCGATGACCCACAGCGCGCTCTATAAGGGCTGGATCAGCCATCGGCGGCTGTCGCCCGGGCGGAACTGGTTCCGCTACCGGCTCTGCCTGGCGTGGCTCGACCTCGCCGAGCTGCCGGGCCTGTTCGACCGCTACCGGCTCTGGTCGGCGCGCGGCCCGGCGCTCGCCTGGTTCCGCCGCGCCGACTACCTGGCACCGGCCAGCCTGCCGCTCGACACGGCCGTGCGCGATCTCGTCGAACGCCGGCTCGGGCGACGGCCGGCGGGGGCGGTGCGGCTGCTGACGCACCTGCGCTATTTCGGCCACTGCTTCAACCCGGTCAGCTTCTATTACTGCTACGACGAGGCGGAGCACCTCGAAGCCATCGTCGCCGAAGTCACCAACACGCCCTGGCACGAACGCCACCAGTACGTGCTCGACTGCCGCGCCTCGGCCCGGACCCCGGCGGAAGGCCAGGAGGCGCATGTCTGGAAGCTGGCCAAGGCCTTCCACGTGTCGCCGTTCCTGCCGATGGACATGGACTACACGTGGCATTTCGACGAGCCCGGCGACGGCCTGCACGTCTACATGCGCCACGAGCGCGGTCAACACCTGTTCGACGCGACGCTGTCGCTGCGTCGCGAAACTCTGTCCCAGGCGACGCTGACGCGCACGCTCGTCGCCTATCCCTTCATGACCCTCCGGGTCGTTCTGTTGATCCACTGGCAGGCACTGAAGCTGCTGCTCAAGCGCACGCCCTTCTTCACCCATCCGGCACTATGAACACAGCAACCATCCCGCAAACCACCGGCGCTGACCGCCAGATCACTCCGTCATGGGTCGGCCGCATCGGCCGGCGAATGCTGCTGACGCGCCTCGCGGACTTCGCGCAGGGCGAACTGGTCGTCCGCGACGGCACCGAAACCCTGCGCTTCGGCACGATCACCGAGTCGTGCCCGATCAGCGTCGAGCTCGAGGTTCTCGACGGCCGCTTCTGGGGCGACGCCGCCTTCGGCGGCAGCGTCGGCGCCGCGGAAGCCTATATCCGCGGCTACTGGCGCACGAGCGACCTGACGGGCCTCGTCCGGCTGATGGTCCGCAACCGTGCGGTGATGGATCGCCTGGAAGGCGGAACCGCGCTGCTGGCAACGCCGCTGCGAAAGCTGCTGCATTTCGCGAACCGCAACACGCGCCGTGGCGCGGAGCGCAACATCGCGGCGCACTACGATCTCGGCAACGACTTCTTTGCCCTCTTCCTCGATCCGACGATGGCCTACTCGTGCGCGATCTACCCCTCGCCGCAGTCATCCCTCGAGGAGGCGTCGCTCGCCAAGTTCGACGTGGTCTGCCGCAAGCTCGACCTGCGCGCCGGCGAACACCTGCTCGAGATCGGCACCGGCTGGGGAGGACTTGCGATCCATGCCGCCCGCCACTACGGCGTGCAGGTGACGACGACAACCATCTCGAACGAACAGTACGAACACGCGCGCGCGGCCGTCGAGAGCGCCGGCCTCAGCGACCGGATCACGCTGCTCAGGCAGGATTACCGCGAACTGCGCGGCATTTACGACAAGGTCGTGTCGATCGAGATGGTGGAGGCGGTCGGTCACCAGTTCCTGGAAGGCTACTTCCGCGTTCTCAGCGCGCTGACCCGGGCCGAGGGCCTCGTGCTGCTGCAGGCGATCACCATCCAGGACCAGATGTATGAGTACGCGCTGAACTCGGTCGATTTCATCCAGCGCTACGTGTTCCCGGGAGGCTTCGTGCCCTCGGTCACGACGCTCTTGGCGGCCGCGACCCGCGCCACCGACATGAAGCTCTTCCACCTCGAGGACATCGGCCCGCACTACGCGCGCACGCTGCGCGACTGGCGCCATAATCTCGCCGCCAACGCGCAGCGCGCCCGCGCGCTCGGCTGCACGGAGGAGTTCCTGCGTCTGTGGGAGTACTATCTGAGCTACTGCGAGGGCGGCTACGAGGAACGGCAGCTCGGCAATGTGCACCTCCTGTTCACGAAACCCCGTTGCCAGCGCAGCCCCCTGGTGAGCGCCCTGCACGCCCCCGAATGAGCCTTCCGGCGGACCTGCTGGACAGGTTCCGTGCGCTCGCGGGCACCGGTGGCCACATCGACGCGGGAGCCGACAGCGCCGCCTACGAGACGGACTTCCGCCACCTCTACCAGGGCCGCGCCGCGGCAGTGCTCCGCCCGGCATCGGTCGCCGCGGTGCAGGCCATCGTCGCACTCGCCGCCAGCGAGCGGGTGGCCCTCGTGCCGCACGGCGGCAATACGAGCTACTGCGGCGGAGCCACGCCCGACGAATCCGGCCGCGAGATCGTGCTCAGCCTGGCGCGCCTGAATGCCATCCGGGCGGTCGATCCGGTCGGCAACACGCTCACCGTCGATGCCGGCTGCGTGCTCGCGGCCGCGCAGGTGGCGGCGGCAGGTGCCGGCCGCCTGCTCGCCCTGTCGCTCGGCTCGGAAGGCTCCTGCCAGATCGGTGGCAACCTGTCGACCAATGCGGGCGGAACGTCCGTTCTGCGCTACGGGATGATGCGCGAGCAGGTCCTCGGCCTCGAGGTCGTACTGCCCGACGGCAGGCTGCTCGACCAGCTGCGCGGCCTGCGCAAGGACAATACGGGCTACGACGTGAAGCAGTGGTTCATCGGCGCCGAGGGGACTCTCGGCATCATCACGGGCGCCTGTCTCAAGCTCCATCCCCTGCCGCGCGCGCCGCTGACCGCGATGGTGGCGGTACCGGGACTCGCGGCGGCCGTGACGCTGCTCGGGCGTGTCAGGGACGCCTTCGGCGATGCGGTAACGGCCTTCGAGTTCATGCCAGAGCTTGCCGTCACCCTCGCGCTGCGCCACGTGGCCGGCGCCCGGCTGCCTCTTGCCGCTGCGGCGCCCGGCTACGTGCTCGTCGAGATCGATGCGGCCGACGACGCGGCGGGCCACGCACGCCTCGCGGCGGCGACCGGCGATCTGGCGGACGTCGCGATCGCGGCCTCGACCGAGCAGGCGCAGGCGATGTGGTTCCTGCGCGAGCACGTCCCGGAGGGCCAGAGCCGCGAGGGCGCCTCGCTCAAGCACGACGTGTCGCTGCCGGTGGCGACACTGGCGGAGTTCGTGGCCTGTGCCGAGCCGCGGCTCGCCGCCCTCGTGCCGGGCGCGCGGCTCATCGCCTACGGCCACGTCGGCGATGGCAACCTGCACTTCAACCTGTCGCCGGCGCCGGGCGCGGACGGCCAGACCCTGCTGGCGGCCGGCGGCGCGGTCCGTCGCCTGGTCCATGACCTCGTGCGCGACTTCGGCGGCAGCTTCAGCGCCGAGCACGGCATCGGCCGCCTCAAGGTCGATGAACTCGAGCGCTACGAGGACCCGGTGGCACTCGACCTGATGCGGACGCTGAAGGCCGCCCTCGATCCGCATCGGATCATGAACCCCGGCAAAGTGCTGCGCTGACGGTGGCCCGCCTGGCGCTGCCGCTGCTGACCCCGCGCCTCGCCCTTCGCGACTTCCTGGCCGACGACCTGCCGGCCGTCCGCCGCTACGCGCTGGATCCCCGGGTACTCGCGCACGTATTGCAGGAAATGAAGTCGGAAGAAGACCTTACGCGCCACTTCTCGGCGGTGCTCAATGCCCGCGCCCACCGCCCGCGGCGCGCCTACGAACTGGCCGTCATCGTCCGTCGCAGCGGGGCGCTGATCGGCACCTGCGAACTCACCCGCACCGCCACGGGTACCGCCGAGATCGGCTACCTGCTGGCGCGCCGCTACTGGGGCCGGGGCTACGGCACCGAGGTCGCCACGGCCCTGCGCGATGCCGCCTTCCGCGATCTGGGCGCCGTGCGGCTGCGGGCCCTGATAGCCATCGACAACGAGGCCTCCCGCCGGGTGCTGGTCAAGGCGGGCCTGCGCTGGGCGGCACTGCGCCGCCGCCATACCCATGCCAAGGGCAGGTTCTGGGATTGTGACGAATACGAATTGCTGCGTAGCGACTGGCTAGGGGCGGCGCCGCCGGCCCCGGCCGCCGGCGGGAGCCGCTAGCGGCCGCCCCCGCCAGTTGCAGGCCGGCCACCCTTTCCCCATGATCGGGCGGTGGCACCAAGACCACCGTCATCGGGATCGGCACAGGGATGGGAAACCCAGTCGCGCGGCTGAAGTGGCTGCTGGTCCCGGCCGTTCTTGTCGGCGCCTATGCGGTGCTCGGCTTCGTCGTGGCGCCACGCTACGCGGCGTCCGCCCTGAAGGACTACGCGCACACGACCCTCAAGCGCGAGGCCTCGATCGGCCGGATCGACCTCAATCCGTTCACGTTCGACGTCACGGCCGCGGACTTCAGCCTCGCCGACAGCGACGGCAAGCCGATGCTCGGCTTCGCTCGACTGCATGCCCGCTTTGGCCTCTGGGCCTCGATCCTGCGCCGCGGCTACGTCGTCAGCGTGGTCGAGCTCGACAGGCTCAAGGCGAGCGCGATCCGTCGCGCCGACGGCACCGTCAACCTGGTCGAGGCCATTCCGCCGACCAAGAACGACGGATCGCCGCTGCCCAGGGTCTTCGTCGACTCCTTCTCCCTCACCGAGGCCGAGTTCGCGCTGCGGGACCTGAAGCGCTCGATGCCACTCGACCTCGTCTTCAAGCCCGTGACCTTCACCCTGAAGGACTTTTCCACGAAGCGCGAAGACAACGGCTACGGATTCAAGGCCGCCACGACGCGCGGTGAGACACTGGTCTGGAACGGCACCTTCGGCCTCGAGCCGCTCAAGTCCGCCGGCGCTTTCGAACTCGAGCACATCCAGGCAACGACGATATCGCAGGTCGGGCTCGACCTCCTGCCGCTCGACATCACCAAGGGCGAGATCGGCATCAAGGGCAAGTACGACTTCGCGGAATCCGGACCGAAGGCGACGCCGAAGCTCGACCTCAGGCTCGACCTAGCGCGCATCCAGATGCTGGACCTCGGCCTTCGCGCCCGTCGTGAGGCGGAGGACTGGGTCACAATTCCGGCGCTGACGATCGACCAGACGCACCTGGATCTCGATGCGCAGACCATCGATATCGCGAGCGTGACGCTCGACCGGGCGCGCATCACGGCATGGCTCGACAGGCAAGGCAACCTCAATCTCCAGAAGCTGTACAGCCCGGCCGCGGCTGCTCCGGAGGCCCGGCCGCAGGACAAGATCGAACGGCCGTGGAAGATTTCGGTCCCGCGCATCGTGGTCTCCGCCCTCGACGCCAGCGTCGAGGACCGCAAGCCGGCCAAGCCGATGCGCGTGCACCTCGCACCGGTCGATGTCGCGGTAAGCGACTTCCGGTTCCCGTTGGCCGGCAGCCTCGGCGTCGAGGCCAGCGCCACGATCAACGGCCGCGGCACGGTGAAGGTGGCGGGCCCGGTCGGCCTCGCGCCGGTGAAGGCCGCCGTCAAGGTGTCGGTCGAGGACTTCGATCTGCCGATGCTGCAGCCGTATCTCGATCAATTCACCAAGGTCAATCTGCTGAAGGGCTCGGTCGATGCCGAGCTCGACGTCGGCTACGCGGCGCCCGCCGACGCCCACAGCCACGACCTGCCGCTGACCGCCAAGGGCGACGTCTTGGTCCACTACCTGCACACGAAGGACAAGCTGCTCGACCAGGATTTCGTCAACTGGCGACTGCTGGCGTTGAAAGGCATCGATTTCCGTGGTGCGCCGCTGTCGGTCGCGATCAACGAGGTCGTGGTCAGCGAACCCTACGCCCGGGTGGTGATCGCCGCGGACCGAACCACGAACATCGGCGAAATCCTGGGCTCGAAGAGCGACTCCGAAGCCGTCCCGGGCGCGGCCGGGACTGCCGATCACAAGCCGACCGCCGCCAAGGCCACCCCCCAGCCAGCGGCCGCGAAGGCCGCCCCCCAGCCGGCGCTGCCGGTCAGCGTCAGGGTCGTGCGTATCGAGGACGGCTCGATGAACTTCGCCGACTTCTCCGTCAAGCCGAACTTCCAGACCGGCGTGCAGAGCCTGTCCGGCACGGTGCGCGGCATTTCCGGCAAGCCCGGCTCCAAGGCGACGATCGCCCTGGCCGGCAAGGTCGACCGCTATGCGCCGGTCCACATCGACGGCGAGATGAACGTGCTGTCCGCCGAGTCCTACACGGACATCAAGCTCGGCTTTCGCAACCTCGAGCTGACGACGTTTTCGCCCTACTCCGGCAAGTTCGCCGGGTACCGGGTCGAGAAGGGCAAGATGTCGGTCGACTTCGCCTATCACATCCAGAACCGCCAGCTGGATGCGAAGCACCGGCTGATCCTCGACCAGCTGGAGCTCGGTGAGAAGGTCGACAGTCCGGATGCGACCGGACTGCCGGTCAAGCTCGCGCTCGCGCTCCTGAAGGACAGCAACGGCGTCATCGATCTGGACGTGCCTGTCAACGGCAGCCTCGACGATCCGAAATTCCGTATCTGGCCGGTCATCTGGAAGGTGATCGGCAACCTGATCACGAAGGCCGTCACCGCTCCGTTCAGGCTGCTCGGCGCGCTGTTCGGCGGTGGCGATTCGCCCGAGCTGATCTCCTTCGTGCCGGGCAGTGCCGAGCTCGACGCCGGCGCGGCGAGCCAGATAGAGACGATCAAGAAGGGCCTGAACGCCCGCCCTGGCCTGAAGCTCGACGTGCCAATGGTCAGCTGCGCTGCCGCGGACGGCGGGGCCCTGTCCGACGCCGCGTGGGGCGCGCACGCCCGCGACCTTGCCCGGGCGCGGCTCGCCGCGGCGAAGAAGGGCAGCAAGGTCGTCGACGAGGACGACATCGACTCGCTGCTCGCGGACCAGGCGGCCTATCGCAAGATGCTGGAGGCCGCGTACCGCCAGGCGCACGGCAGCCCGCCGGCGATTCCGGCCGCTGACCCGGGCGCCGACCCTGACGAGAGCGCGATCCACTGGCTGGAGACGGACCTCAAGGGCACGGTCGCACCGGCACCGACCGCCGTCGCCGAGCTCGCCAAAAAGCGCGCGGAAGCCGTGCAGCGCGCGCTGCTGGACGGCAGCGGCATCGATCCCAGCCGGATCTTCCTCGTGACCGACCGCGGTGGCGACTGCGCGGATCCGGCGTTCGTGCAGATGAAGCTCGGCCTGAAGTAGCGGCCCTAGCGCTGCCGCATCAGGCCTTCCTGCGCGGTGCTGGCACACAGCCGCCCGTCGGCCGTGTAGATGGAGCCGCGCGCGAAACCACGCGATCCCGAGGCGCTCGGGCTGTCGAGCACGTAGAGCAGCCATTCATCGACCCGGCATGGGTGATGGAACCAGATGGCGTGGTCGATGCTCGCGAGCTGCATGCGCTCCCAGTTCACCGCGTGCGGCATCAGCGCCGTGTCCATCAGGTTGGCATCCGAGGCGTAGGCGAGGATCGCCCGATGCAGGTCCGGGTCATCGGACGGGATGCGATCGACGGTGCGGAACCACACCCGCTTGTAGGCCGGACGCGGCGTGCGGTCGATATACGGCGGCAGATCCGCGAAGCGGTAGTCGAACGGCCGGTTGTGATCGAGGATCTTGTTGCCGAAGATGCCGGCGACGTCGGGATGCTGGGCGAGGTAGTCCTCGAGGCTCGGCAGGGATTCGGGTCGCGGCACGTCCGGCATCGGCATCGCATGCTCGAGCCCGGCTTCGTCGACGGCGAACGACGCCGACAGGTGGAAGATCTGTTCGCCGTGCTGGATCGCAACCACTCGCCTTGATGAAAAGCTCTTGCCGTCCCGGCTGCGGTCGACGTCGTAGACGATCGGCGCGTTGAAGTCGCCCGGGCGAAGGAAATAGGCATGCAGCGAGTGGCACCGCCGTCCGTCGATGGTGCGACTCGCCGCCACCAGCGCCTGCCCGAGCACCTGCCCGCCGTAGACCTGCGGCGTGCCGATATCGCGGCTCTCACCGCGGAACAGGTTCACCTCGAGCGGCTCGATGTCGAGCAGCCGCAGGAGGTCCGCGAGCCGCCGATCGACGGCCGCCGGCGCCTCGCTGCTCAAGACTCACCCACGCCGAGGCGCTTCTGCATGACGGGACTGGTCGTCGTGTACTGCAGGAATTGCTTCTTCTCGGGATAGAGCCACGCCTGGACGCCGAAGGCCGCCAGTGCCGCCTCGTGGAAACCCGACAGGATGAGCTTCTTCTTGCCCGGGTAGGTGTTGATGTCGCCGACGGCGAAGATGCCGGCCTCGCTGGTCTGGAACTTCTCGGTATCGACCTTGAGGGCTTTCTTCTCGAGCTCGAGACCCCACTCGGCGATCGGGCCAAGCTTCGGATGCAGGCCGAAGAAAGCGAACAGGTGGTCGCAGTCGACCGTCTGCGAGCTGCCGTCCAGGCCCTGCACGACGGCGCCCGTCAGCCGCCCGTCCTGCGTCACGAGCGACTGGACCGTTCCGGCCAGCAGCGCGACGCTGCCGGCATCGGCCAGGGCGCGCATCTGCGCGACGCTGGCGGGCGCGGCGCGGAAGTCGAGCCGACGGTGGGCGAGGGTCACGCTCTTCGCCTTGCCGGCGAACGCGAGCGTCCAGTCCAGCGCCGAATCGCCGCCGCCGAGAATCAGCAGCCGCTGGCCCGCGTAGGAATCGGCCTGGCGGACCCGGTAATGGACGGCGATGCCTTCGAGCTCCGGCGCGCCCTCGACGATCAGCCGGCGCGGCTGGAAGGAACCGACGCCGCCGGCGATCACCACGGCGCCCGCGTCGAAGCGGGTACCCGCGCTCGTCACGACAGCAAAGCGGCGACCGTCCGCCTGGCGGCGGAGTTCCGTGACTTCCTGGCCGAGGTGGAATTCGGCGGCAAAGGGCTTGATCTGTGCGAGCAGCCGGTCGACGAGTTCCTGCGCACCGCAGACCGGCAACGCCGGGATGTCATAGATCGGCTTGTCCGGATAGAGCTCTGTGCACTGGCCGCCCGGCGCCGCGAGCGTATCGACGATGTGCGCCCTGATGCCAAGGAGGCCCAGCTCGAAGACCTGGAACAGCCCGCACGGGCCGGCCCCAATGATGACGACGTCGGCGACCACCGGTGCGCCCGCCGCGGCGCTCGTTTCGGACACGCTCTACCCCTGCGTCTGGACCAGGCGGCATTCTACACCGCCGGGCGGTCCTGCTCCCGGTCGCCGCGCCTGCTAGGATTGGGCCATGTCGGAACGACCGGTCAGACTCGATAACAGCCTCGAATTCCTGCTTGAGCCGGGCTCATCGGCCCGCCCGGCGGTGCTGGCGACGATCGTCTCTACCGCTGGCTCGACCTACCGCAAGGCCGGCGCCCGGATGCTGCTGAACGAGGACGATTCGCATCGCGGCCTGCTGACCGGCGGCTGCCTCGAAGGCGACCTCGCCGCGCATGCCGCCGGCGTCGCCGCGGCGGGACAGCCGCTCGCCGTCGAGTACGACATGCGCGGCCCGGACGACGCGTTGTTCGGCATCGGCGCCGGCTGCGAGGGCGCGATGCGCATCCTGCTCGAACCCGCGGCACCGGGCTCGGCGGCGCTCGCCGCGCTTAGCCGCGCCCGCGACGAGGGCCGGCGTGGCGCGTGCTCGACGCTGGTCACCGTGCACGCGGGAGCCAACCTCGCGCACGGCACGCACACCGACGCGGGCGACTTTCCGGAGCCGCTGCGCGCGGCCTGCGAACAGGCGCGGCGCGAACGCCGCTCGGTCGTGGTCGACACCCGTGTCGATGGCGCCGCAGACGAGCGCGCGCTGCGTGCATTCGTGCAGTGGTTGCCTCCCCCGCCGCACGTCCTCGTCTGCGGCGGCGGCGACGATGCCGTGCCGGTGGCGGCGCTCGCGCGGAGCCTCGGCTGGCACGTCACGGTGGTCGACCACAGGCCACGCTACGCGGACCCCGCACGCTTCCCCGGCAGCACGGTGATCTGCGCCGACGCCGAGACCCTGCCGAGTGCCGTGGATCTCGGCCGGTGCCACGCCGCCCTGGTGATGAGCCATCATCTGGTCGCGGACGGCCGCTATCTCGCCGCGCTGGCCGGGTCGCACGGTCCCGACTACGTGGGCCTGCTCGGGCCGCGGGCCCGCCGCGAGCGGCTGCTGGGTGGCGAGAGCAGCGAGGCGGCGGCGGCCCTGCGGCGCGGACTGGCCGGCCGACTGCGCGGCCCGGTGGGACTCGATCTCGGCGCGATCACGCCCGAGGGCATCGGTCTCGCCATCATCGCCGAGCTGCACGCCCATTTTGCGGCGCGCTCCGCCGCCATGCCCCCGCCGCTCGCCTGATGGCCGCACCGGGCTACCGGCGCGACCACGCGCAGCACGCCACCCTGCCGGACTCGAGCCGTATCTACCTGCGCCGGGTGCGCGAGGCGGACCTGCGCCTCGGACCGGCCTTCTTTGCCGCCCTGTCGCCGCGCAGTCGCTACCTGCGGCTGATGCAGCAGGCCAACCGGCTGCCGCCGTCGACCCTGGCGCAGCTGCGCAGCCAGCTGAGGGACCCCCGCTGCATGGTGCTCGCCGCCTTCGCCGACCACGTCGGCGGCGACGAGCTGGTCGGTGGCGGCCGGATCGTGCCGACCGGTCGGCGCGAGGTCTGCGAGTTTGCGCTGACGGTGGTCGATGCCTGGCAGGGCCGCGGTGTCGGGCGCGTGCTGATGCGCGAACTGACCCGCGCCGCCCGACGTCTCGGCTATCGCTGGATCGAAGGTTATGCCCTGCCGATCAACACCGGCATGCTCAAGCTCGCGCGCATCAGCCGCCTCGCGCCCTCGCCGCTGCCGGCGGACCCCCAGCTCGTCAGGCTGAGCCGCCGCCTGTTCCTGACGAACAGGCCGACGGACTGGCCGACGGACAGGCCGACGCACTGACCGCCACAGTCGGCCGCTATACTCGGCGGCCGCATCCGGCACCCGCCGCCAGTACCCCAAGGGCCCATGGATTCGCCAACGACCGCACCAGCGTCGACCCGCACCGTCGCCGGCGACCCGCCGCCCGCCAGCCGGGTCGGGCCCGATGGCCGGCTGCGCGTCAGCTACCGCGCGGTCTTCGCGCTGGCCGGGCCGCTGATCATCAACAGCGGCGTCCAGTCGGTACTGAACCTGACCGACACCTGGTTCATCGGCCGCCTCTCGACCAAGGCGACCGCGGCGATGGCGTCGATCTACTGGCTGGTGCTGACCGGCATTCTGTTGCTGGGCGGCGTGGCGATGGCGGTCCAGACCTTCGCGGCCAACGCCTACGGTGCGCGCCGCTACGCCGGCGCCGCCAATGCCTGCTGGTCCGGGATCGGCGCGAGCCTCTGGGCAACCCCCGCGTTCATCGCGCTGTCCTTCGTCGCGGGCCCCATCCTCGACGCCGCCGGCATCGACCGGGACATCCGCGATCTGGCCCTCGAGTACTGGTGGCCACGCTTCGCGATCGGCGGTCCGATGGCGCTGCTGGCCTGGTCGGTCAGTTCGTTCTTCAATGGCGTCGGCCGCACTCGCGAGACTCTGCTCGTGACGCTGGTCATGGCCGTGACCAACGCCGCCTTCAACCAGTGGTTCATGTTCGGGCTGGGGATGGGCATCGCCGGCTCCGCCTGGGGCACGGTCGCGGCAACCGCGCTCGGCTTCGTGCTGTCGATGGTGCTCTTCCTCGCGCCGGCCTCGCGCGCGAAATTCCGCTCCCATCTCACCTGGCGGCGGATGCGTCTGGTTCGGCAGTTTTCACTCGGCCTGCCCATGGGCCTCGCCATCGCTGCCGACCTGCTGGGCTTCGCGCTCTTCCAGCTCATGCTGGTCAGGGTCGGCAGCGTCGCCGGTGCGGCGACCCAGATCGTCACGATGCTGACCTCGCTCGCCTACATGCCCGGGGTCGGCATTGCGCTGGCCGGCACGACGCTCGTCGGCCAGTCGATGGGCCAGAAACGCACGGACTGGGCAGCCACGATCGGCAGCGCCGTGATCTTCCTCGTGGTCTGCTACATGGGTGGTGTCGGTGTGCTGCTGGCACTCGGCACGCCGGTCATCGCCCACCTGTTCATCAACCCGGCCGACCCGGATGCCGCAGCCGTGCTCGCCCTCTGCGGGCAGCTCATGTGGATCGCGGCGGCCTACCAGGTGTTTGACGCCCTCAATCTCGGCTCGGGCTTCTGCCTGCGCGGCGCGGGCGATGCGCGCGTACCCGCCGTCCTCGTGGCGCTGCTGGTCTGGGGCGTGTGGGTGCCGCTGACCCACATCCTGACGTTCGCGCCGGGAGCGGGCTACGTCCACTTCCTGCCCCAGTTCGGCTACGGGCCGGTCGGTGGCTGGTGGGCGGCGCTCATCTACGTGGTCTGCCTCGGCACCGTGCTCAACTGGCGCTGGCGCTCGGGCGCCTGGCGGCCGCGCAGCTGATCGTCACTCGACGTCGCGGGCGACGCGAAACCCGAGGTCCTGCTGACGGGTCGACTGGCGCTCGCCGCCCCGCGCCGCCGCCCGGCTGCGCTCCGGCGGTGTCGCGTACGAACCGCCGCGCACGCCGCGCTCATCGCAGCCGCCGGCCCATTCCCAGGCCCTGGCGTCCGCCGGTCGGCCGGCGTAGCTCGTCGTGTAACAATCCTGCAGCCACTCCCGGGCATTGCCGATCATGTCCACCAGATCGAAGGCATTCGGCTTGAAGGTGCCGACCGGGGCCAGCGACGCATACCGGTCGTTGCACCGAGCGTTCGCCCACGGAAAGCCGTGCACCGGGACGCCACTCGTGTCGTACACGTTGGCGTAGTCGCACACCGACGTCAGCAGGTCGAAGGCACCGGAGTCGTGCTCGCCCCAGTAGCGGGCCGTCGAGGTCCCGCCGCGGGCGGCGTACTCCCATTCCGTCTCCGACGGCAGCCGGTACTTCTTGCCGGTGACCTTCGACAGCCAGTCGAGATAGGCGTGCGCGTCGTCCCAGCTGACGCACACCACCGGCTCCGTGTCGGCCTGCGGTTCGGCGAAACCGGGGTTCTGCCAGTCACGGTCGCGCGACAGCACCCAGGCGCCGTTGGCCCAGACCCGGCAACCGGCTTCCGGCGTGTAGTGCGTCGCGTCGGCAAAGGCACGGAACTGCGCCACCGTGACCTCGGTGCGGGCAACGGCATAGGGCCGGTGCATCGTCACGGGGAGCGGCGGCGACTCGCCGGTCTGGCGGCTGGACTCGGGCTGATCGGCACTGGTACCGAGCACGAACGAACCGGCCGGCACGGTCATCAGCTCCGGGCACAGCGGGCAGTCACGGACCGCGCCCGGCGTCAGCGGCGGACCGGCGTCCTTGGCCGGCGGTGCAGCCGACGCGCCCGCCGCGAGCAGGACACCGGCGACCAGTGCAGCGGAAAGGCGGCGCATCACTGGCGGGCCTCCGCGCGCGGATCCAGGTCCGCCGCGACGCGAAAGCCGAGGGAATCGGCCCGCTCGGTCGCCTCGGCCGAATCGCGAAAGGCGCTGCGCGCCCGGGCGGGCTCCGCCAGCCAGCTGCCGCCGCGCACGACGTGCCGCGCGCAGCCGCCGAGCCAGACCCAGGCCCGGCCGTCGCGCGGGCGGTTCACGTACGAATCCGTGAAGCAGTCATCGACCCATTCGGCGACGTTGCCGATCATGTCGTGCAGGCCGAAGGCGTTGGGCCGCAGCGCGCCGACCGGCGCCAAGTCCGCGTAGCCGTCGTGGCAGCGCGCCGGATCCGCGCCGAGCGCGTAGCCTGCCCGGGTGCTCAGGTCGTAGACGTTGGCGAAGTCACAGCCGTCCGCCGCCGCATCACCCCAGGGGAATGCCGTGCTGCTGCCGGCACGGGCCGCGTATTCCCACTCCGACTCCGAGGGCAGGCGATAGACCTTGCCGGTCTTTTTCGACAGCCACTGCAGGTAGGCCTTGGCGTCGTTGTAGCTGACGCACGATGCCGGCCAGTCGTCACGCGCCTCCTTCGGCACGCCGGGGTTGGCGTAGGTCCGGTTGCGACTGACGACGATCCGGCCCTGGGCCTCATCCCATGTCTTGCAGCCGGTACCGGGCTCGAAGCCGGAATCGGCGACGAACGCACGGAACTGGCCGCGCGTGACTTCCACGCGGCCGAGCGCGAACGCCCGGCCGATGCGGACCACGACCGGACCGGCCTCCGCACCGTCCGCGGCACCCGCCCCGGCCGTGCCCATGACGAAGGAGCCGGCCGGCACGATGACCATCTCCGGGCAATCGGCACAGTCCCGGTACGGGCCGCGCTGCTCGGCGGCCCGGTCCGGTGCGGCCCAGCCGAGCGAGACGGCCACGCACAGCGCGAGCGCCATGAATAGCGGACGACGGGCGGGCGATGGCAGTAGCGCTGGCATAGGGCGGATCCGCGGGGCGAACACGCCGCGCAATGTGTCACGCGGGGTCGCCCCGGGTCAAACGATGCGAAGCCTCAGCCGCCGAGCTTCAGCGGCACGAACAGCGTCGCGCCGTCGCGGCTGATGAGCAGTGCCACGCTCTGGGCCGACTTCCCGACCACGCGCTCGAGCTGGTCGATGGAGTTCACCGGCTGGTTGTTGACGCCGACGATGACGTCGCCCTGCTGCACGCCGGCACGCAGTGCAGGCCCGTCCACTTCCTCGACCAGCAGACCCGAGTCGAGTCCCGCGGCCCGCTTCTCCTGCGAGGACAGCGACCGGAGCGTGAGGCCAAGCCGTTCGCTGCCGCTGCGTTCACCCGGCCCGGTGGCCGAGGTCTTGACGCGGCCTTCCTTCAGTTCCGCGATCTGCACGGGCACCTTGCGCGAGGCGCGGTCGCGCCAGATCTCGAGCGTGACGGTCGTGCCCGGCTTGAACGCCGCGATGATCGTCGGCAGCTGGTTGCTGTGCTCGATCGAGCGGCCGTTGACCGACAGGATCACGTCGCCGGCCTTGAGCCCCGCCTTGGCGCCGGGCGCCCCCTCCTCGACCTGGCTGACCAGCGCGCCGTGCGGCCGATCCAGGCCGAACGAATCGGCAAGCTGCTGGTTCACGTCCTGGATCACCACGCCGATCCGGCCCCGCTCCACGTGCCCGGTCTTGATCAGCTGCTCCTCGACGTTGACGGCGACGTCGATCGGGATCGCGAAGGAGATCCCCATGAAGCCACCCGTGCGGCTGTAGATCTGGGAGTTGATGCCGACCACCTCGCCCGCCATGTTGAACAGCGGGCCGCCCGAATTGCCGGGATTGACCGCCGCGTCGGTCTGGATGAAGGGCGTGTAGCCGCTGTCCGGCAGGTTGCGCGACATGGCGCTGACGATGCCGGCGGTCACGCTGTTCTCGAAGCCGAAGGGCGAACCGATCGCCACCACCCACTCGCCGGGCCGGAGCCGGCTCGGGTCTCCGATCTTGACGGTGGGCAGGTCCTTGGCCGGGATCCGGATGACCGCGACGTCGCTCTTCTTGTCGACGCCGATGACCTTGGCCGTGAACTCGCGACGGTCGGTGAGCCGCACCGTCACGTCGCTCGCCTCGGCAACGACATGGGCGTTGGTCAGGATGTAGCCGTCCGCCGAAATGATGAAGCCCGA
Source organism: uncultured Pseudomonadota bacterium (assembly GCA_903839465.1). Classification (GTDB taxonomy): domain Bacteria; phylum Pseudomonadota; class Gammaproteobacteria; order Steroidobacterales; family Steroidobacteraceae; genus CAIKMS01. The sequence goes on along the minus strand of CAIMCI010000260.1, from coordinate 7,595 downwards.
GCCTTCGCCGCGCTGCACCTCGTGCGGCGGCTGGGCACCGTGCGGCATGCCGCCGAAACGGCGGAGGAATTCACCCAGCGGATCGGCCGGGGCACCGTTGTCGTCGTCCGTGGCCGCCGCCCCCTGGCCCTTCTCGACGACGGCGACGTTCACGACCGCCGGGCCGTAGCGCTCGACCAGCGCCGTGAAGTCGGGCAGGCCCTTGACCAGAGGCTCGGCCGGCGGGCCCGCGTGCACGACCGGCGCCTCGGCCTGCGCCCGGTCCGGTGCCGGCGCAGGGCGGGGACCGCCGCGGCCACAGCCCCCGGCCACGAGGGCAAGACCCGCGCCCAGTACCAGGGCTGCCGGACGCAGCCCGCGGCCGAATATCACTGTCGACATACCTCACTCCTGAAAATACTCGGGGACGGGCCGCGGGCCCCGTCTGCCCACCGGCCGAACGTATCCCGCGTATGACTGTCGGCCGACCCCGGAAGTTTCATCCGCACCGGCCAGGCCTCGGCCCCGGGGCGGCTGCGCCGTCGACGTATACTGCGGCCCATGCAGCGCATTCACCATAGTTTACTCGGTGCCCTCGCCGGCGGCCTGCTCGCCGCGGCGCCGACCCATGCCCAGCCGCCGGCACCGCTACCGGCAGCCGTCGCCCAGGCGCTGGCCCAGACCCGCATCCCGGCCAGCGCCGTCAGCGCGGTCGTGCGCGACGTCCAGAGCGGGGAGACGCTTTTTAGCCTCAACCCCGCGGCGGCGCGCAGCCCGGCGTCGACGATCAAGGTCGTGACGACCTACGCTGCACTGGACGAGCTCGGTCCCAATTATGTCTGGACCACCCGTGCCTATGCCACGGGACCCGTCGTCGCCGGCCACCTCAAGGGCGATCTCGTGCTCCGCGGCGGCGGCGATCCGTTCATGTCCGCCGAGCGCTGGGAGCGCTTCGCCCGCGAGGTCCGCCTGCGTGGCATCAACCAGATCGACGGCGACGTGATCGTCGACGACTCCGTGTTCGAGGCGCAGACCGCCGACCCGGACGACTTCGACGGCAAGGGCTACCGGACCTACAACGTCCTGCCGCATGCGCTGCTCGTCAACCTGCAGACCATAGAGTTCCACGTCGTGCCGGAGCAGGGGCACCTCGCCATCATCGCCGATCCCGCCCCGGCCAACTACAAGATCACCAACCGCATCAAGCCGCTGCAGACCGGTTGTCGCAGCGGGGCCCACGCCCTGCGTTTCGAGGACGAAACCCCGACCGGCATTACGGTCTCGGGAGCGATGTCGGTGCGCTGCGAAGGCGTCAGCCTGCGCCGCGCCGTGATGCGCGCCCCCGACTTTGCCTTCGGCACCTTCGTCGACAACTTCCGCCGCCTCGGCGGCACGGCCAACGGCCAGCTGCGGGTCGGGCCGACGCCCGCCGGCGCGCACCTCCTGTTTGCCTTCGAGTCGCTGACGCTGGGCGAAGTGATCCGGCTGGTGAACAAGTTCAGCATCAACCCGATGGCCCGGACCCTGCTGCTGTCGCTGGCGGTCGAAAAGGGCGGCGTACCGGGCACGCTGGCCAAGGGCTCGGCCGCGGTCGGCGAGTGGCTCGGCCAACGCGGGATCACCGACTGCGCGGAGCTTGTGATCGACAACGGTTCCGGGCTGTCGCGGACCAGCAAGATCTCCGCCGCCTGCATGAACGAGATCCTGATGTCCGCGGCCCGGAGCCGCTACTTCCCGGAGCTTGCCGCGTCGCTGCCGCTCGGCGGCGAAGACGGCACGCTCAAGCACCGGTTCCGCGAGACGAAGGGCGCGGCCAGGGTCCGCATGAAAACGGGGCACCTGCGCGACGTGGCGGCGCTCGCCGGGTACGCGAACACCGACGCGGGCCGGCCGCTGGCGATCAGCATCATGATCAACCACACGGCCGCCGAATACGGTGACGGCGACCGCGTGATCGATGCCCTCGTGCGCTGGGCGATGGAGCGCTAGCTCCGTCGCCCGGCAGCTTTCCTCAGTGCTTGGACGCCGTGTTGACCAGCAGGCCCGTGTTCTGGCGCGCGTAGAGCTCGTTCCATTTCGCCTCCGCGCGCCGGTCGTTGAAGACCAGTGACCCGAGGATGACCGCGAGGAAGCCGAGCGGGATGGAGATGATGCCCGGGTTCTTCAGGTCGATCAGCGGCTTCTCGAGCCCCATGAACGAGGTTTCCTGTCCCTCGACCTTCTTGATGTCGGCCTCGGCCTTGGCGACCGCCTTGTCGAGCGCCGCCTGGTCCTTGCGCGCCTTGACGATCACGGCGTTGGCGGCCCCGTCCGCGTTGGCCATCACCGCAGCGATCGCGGCCCGCTTGGCGGGGGCGGCATCGAGCACCTTGTGGGCCGCCGCGCGCACGAGTTTCGGGTAGGTGAGGTTCGGCGAGACGAGCGTCAGGCCCACCGCGACGATCGTCCCGACCAGCATGCCGGCCACCATGCCGCCGGTGTTCGACCGGCGCCAGTGCAGCGTCAGCAGGATGCAGGGGAAATTGGCGCTCGCCGCCACCGCGAAGGCGAGTCCCACCAGCACCGCGACGTTCTGGCCCTTGGCCGCGATGCCGATGCCGATCGCCAGCGCACCGACGATCACCGTCGCGACGCGGGCTGCCGTCACCTGCTCGCCGGCCGGCACGTCGTGGCCGGCACGCACCACGCCGACGTAGAGGTCGTGGGCCATGGCCGAGGCCGAGGCCAGCACGAGGCCGGCGACCACCGCGACGATGGTGGCGAAGGCGACCGCGGACACGAACGCCAGCAGGAAGTTGCCGAACAGGGAATCGGCGCCGCCGCCGAGGTACTGGGCGAGCAGCGGTCCGGCCATGTTGCCGCCGGCATCGACCGCCGCGATGTTCGCCGGCCCGACAAGCTTGGCCGCGCCGAAACCGAGGAACAGGGTCAGCACGTAGAAGCCACCGATGATGGCCATGGCCCAGAGCACGGACTTGCGCGCCTGCTGGGCGCTGCGCACCGTGAAGAACCGCATCAGGATGTGCGGCAGTCCCGCCGTGCCGAAGACCAGCGCCATCGCCAGCGAGATCTGGTCGATGGGCACCTTGTAGAGCAGGCCGGGCTCCAGGAAGCGCTGGCCGAGCTCCGCCGGCGTCATCGACTTCGCGGCATCCCCGAGCAGGCTCGCGACGCGCGCCTGGACCTTGGCATCGCCGACGACGTCGGACATGAAGGCGGGCAGCGAGAAGCCGTACGGCGTCCAGACCAGCATCACCAGCACGAACGAGGCGATCACGAGCAGCACGGCCTTGATGATCTGCACCCAGGTCGTCGCCACCATGCCGCCGAACAGCACGTAGGCCAGCATCAGGATCCCGACCGTGATCACGGAGACCTCGTAGTCGATGCCGATCAGCGTCTTGACCAGCACGCCGCCACCGACCATCTGCGCGGTCAGGTAGAAGGTCGACACCGTGATCACGGAAATGGCACCGAACACACGCGACAGGCGCGGATCGTTGCGGTACGCCAGGATGTCCGACAGCGTGTACTTGCCGATATTGCGGCACGGCTCGGCGATCAGGAGCAGCACCGTCACGTAGGCGACGAGGAAGCCGACCGAGTACATGAAGCCGTCATAGCCGTACAGCGAGATCAGGCCGGCGATGCCGAGGAACGAGGCGGCCGACAGGTAGTCGCCGGCAATCGCCCAGCCGTTCTGCAGGCCCGATATCCCGCCGCCGGCGGTATAGAAGTCGGACGCCGAGCGGACGCGCTTGGCAGCAACGTAGGTGACGTAGAGCGTGGCGGCGATCATCACGGCGAACACGCCGACGGTCAGCGGCAGCCACTCCGGGGCCACCGCGCTGACGTCCGCCGCCCGTGCGGCCAGCGGCAGCAGGAACGCCGTGACCGCGGCCAGGGCACGATTGAGTTGCATGGCTTCAGCCCCCCGTCTTCAGGTGGTCGGCGGTGATGTCGCGGGCGAGCGTGTCGAACTCGGCGTTCGCCTTGCGCTCGTAATAGAAGGCCAGCAGCCAGGCGACCACGAACTGCGACAGCGCGAACAGCAGCCCGACGTTCAGCACGCCCCAGACACGGATCTTGAAGAAATCCTGAAAGTAAGCGGCTCCGACCGGCAGGGCGAAGTAGTAGACGATCGAGAAGATCATCAGGCCGGACAGAAACAGCTGCTTCTTGCGGTGCAGTGTCTGGAAGCGCGGATCCGCGATCACGGCGTCCCAGTCTACGGTGATTGTGCTCTGCATACGTCGGACTCCCCCGGATGTTCGGCAGCGGCTGCGGACCGAAGGACCGGCCCGCGCCAGACACCGAGCGTAGGGCCAATCGGCGCCAATCTGCAAACGCCGGAGGCCCGCCGGGGGGTTCGGTTTTCCGGGGGTAGTTCCGGACCGCAACGCTGTGCAACCATTGTCGCCCCATTCTCCGTCCCGCCGCGCGGCGGTCAGGTACCGAGGGCACTGCATGACGCACGTATATGAGGTTCCGGCAGCATTCGCGGCGCACACACGCTGCACTGCAGCGCAATACGCCACCGACTACGCCGAAAGCATCCGCGACCCGAACGGCTACTGGGGCCGGATCGGCCGGCGGCTGGACTGGCTACGGCCGTTCAGCCGGGTCCGCGACGTGTCGTTCAACGTCGAGGACTTCCACATCCGCTGGTACGAGGACGGCACGCTCAACGTCAGTGCCAACTGCCTGGACCGGCACCTCGCCGCCCACCGCGACCGCACCGCCATCATCTGGGAAGGCGACAGTCCTGCCGAGTCGCGCCGCATCACCTACGGCGAACTGCACGCCGATGTCTGCCGGCTCGCCAACGTGCTGACCGGTCTCGGCGTCGCGCGCGGCGATCGGGTGACGATCTACCTGCCGATGATCCCGGAAGCGGCCGTGGCCATGCTCGCCTGCACGCGCATCGGTGCGATCCACTCGATCGTGTTCGCCGGTTTCTCGCCGGAGTCCGTCGCCAGCCGCATCGTCGACTGCGGTTCGAAGATCGTCATCACGGCCGACGAGGGCCTGCGCGGGCAGAAGAAGGTGCCGCTGAAGGCCAACGTCGATGCGGCGCTCGCGCACCACCCGGACATGCCGGTCGAGCGGGTGCTGGTCGTCCGCCGTACCGGCGCCGCCGTGCCGATGGTGGCCGGCCGGGACCTGTCCTACGAAGCCCTGATGGCCGAGGCCTCCGCCGAGTTCGCGCCGGTGGCGATGAATGCCGAAGATCCGCTCTTCATCCTCTATACGTCGGGATCCACGGGCAAGCCCAAGGGCGTGCTGCACACGACCGGCGGGTACCTCGTCTACGCCGCCCATACCTTCGCGACGGTCTTCGACTACCAGCCCGACGATATCTTCTGGTGCACGGCCGACGTCGGCTGGGTCACGGGCCATAGTTATGTCGTCTACGGTCCGCTCGCCAACGGCGCCACGACGCTGATGTTCGAGGGCGTCCCGACCTTCCCCGATGCGGGACGCTGCTGGGAGGTCTGCGACAAGCACAAGGTCACGATCTTCTACACCGCACCGACCGCGATCCGGGCGCTGATGCGCGAGGGCGATGCGTACGTCACGCGCCATTCGCGAAGCTCGATCCGCCTGCTCGGCTCGGTCGGCGAGCCGATCAACCCCGAAGCCTGGGAGTGGTATCACCGTGTCGTCGGCGAGCGGCGCTGCCCGATCGTCGATACCTGGTGGCAGACCGAAACCGGCGGCATCCTGATCACGCCGCTGCCGGGTGCAACGGCGCTCAAGCCAGGCTCGGCGACGCTGCCGTTCTTCGGCATCCGCCCGGCACTCGTCGATTCCGTTGGCACCCTGCTCGGGGGCGCGGCCGAGGGCAACCTCGTGCTCGAGGACAGCTGGCCCGGCCAGATGCGCACCGTCTACGGTGACCATCAGCGTTTCATCGACACGTATTTCCGCACCTATCCCGGCAAGTACTTCACCGGCGACGGCGCGCGCCGCGACGAGGACGGCTACTACTGGATCACGGGCCGCGTCGACGACGTGATCAACGTCTCCGGGCACCGGATGGGGACCGCCGAGGTCGAAAGCGCGCTGGTCGCGCACCCCGCAGTCGCCGAGGCGGCCGTCGTCGGCTACCCGCACGACATCAAGGGCCAGGGCATCTACGCCTACGTCACGCTGAAGGCCGGCTTCGAGCCATCGCCGGAGCTGCAGGCCGAGCTGCGCAAGACCGTGCGCGAGCAGATCGGCGCGATCGCCAGTCCCGACGTGATCCAGTGGGCTCCCGGCCTGCCGAAGACGCGCAGCGGCAAGATCATGCGCCGCATCCTGCGCAAGATCGCCGCCAACGAGACCGACCAGCTCGGCGACACCTCGACACTCGCCGACCCGGGCGTCGTGACGCAGCTCGTCGACCACCGGCCGGCGAGCTGAAGGGGTGGCACTCGGTGCGACGATCTATTCCTTCGAGATCAGGCTTGCCGACGCCGACCGGCAGGTCTACGAAACGCTGTCGCTGAAGGTCGCGCGCCATCCGTCGGAGACCGCGGAGTTCCTGTGGACGCGGGTGCTCGCCTACTGTCTCGAATACGGCGAGGGCATCGCCTTCTCGAAGGGCCTGTCGGACACCGAGCAGCCGGCGATCCTCGGCCATGACCTGACCGGGGTCCTGACGGCCTGGATAGAGGTCGGCGCGCCTGACGCGGCGCGGCTGCACAAGGCCACCAAGGCAGCGCCGCGGGTCGCCGTCTACCTGCACCGGTCGGTCGAGCAGTCGATCGGCCGCTGGCGGGAGGCCCGGATCCACCGTGCCGAGACGGTCGATCTCCGGGCCATCGACGGCGCCCTGCTGGAGGCGCTGGTCGCCCGCCTGGACCGGCGCATGGTGCTCGACCTGTCGGTCGCCGAGGGCACGCTCTACGTCGGGATCGGCGAGGAAACGCTCACCGGCGACGTGGTCCGGCACAGCCTGGCCGGAACCGGCGCCTAGGGGCCGCACGGCCGCCCAATCAGGCAAGCGCCGCGCACCTTAAGCGCGTATGCTCGCGCCGTCCGCGCGCCTCGCGCCGCCAACCCAGGATTGAAGGTCATGCAGATCGGTCAGGATAAGGTCGTCATGTTGCACTACGTGCTGCGCAACGACGCCGGCGAAGTACTCGACCAGTCGGATGCCGCCGAGCCCCTTGCCTACCTGCACGGCAACGGCAATCTGATTCCGGGCCTGGAGGAGGCGCTGAACGGCCACTCCGCCGGCGAAAAGATGTCGGTCGCCGTGCCGGCCGACAAGGCCTACGGCCCGACGGACCCGACCCTGATCCAGGCGGTGCCCCGCCGCGCGTTCGAGGGCGCCGAGATCAAGCCGGGCATGCGCTTCCACGCCCAGACCGAGGACGGGCCGCGCGCCGTGGTCGTGACGCGGGTGCAGGGCGACATGGTCACCATCGACGGCAACCACCCGCTCGCCGGCCAGAACCTGAACTTCGAGGTGGAGATCGTCGGCGTGCGCGAACCGACGACCGAGGAACTCGAGCACGGCCACGTCCACGGCCCGGGCGGCCACGGCCACGACGACGAGGATGAGGACGAGGAAGACCACGAGGACTGACGCCGCGGGCCTCGCGCGGGCGACCGGCGCGCTGCCG
>CAIMCI010000259.1 GCA_903839465.1 uncultured Pseudomonadota bacterium | reverse complement strand
TCCGCGGCTGGTTGACGACGATCCTCGGCCGCCCGGCCGCTTCGGCCGCCAGCGAGCGGTTGTCGCCCAGATTAGCCTCGATGTTCGCCAGGTTCTTGCCAACCAGCGCCACGTCGTAGCTGCCGAACACGTAGGCGATACGCGCGTCATAGATGCTGTAGCTGGGACGCAGGCGCGGCTTGGCGGGATCGACCGTCGCACTGACGCTGTCGCCGGTGTAGTTCCAGGCCGCCGTCATCTGCAGTCGCCGGGAGTCCGCGAGCGGGACCGTATAGGTCGCCGACGCGTTGCCAGTCCAGTCCGGGGTCTGATAGACGCGCGAACCGACGGTCAGCGCCGGAATCAGCGGACTCGATTCGGAGATACGGGCGCGCTGATAGCCAACGCCGGCCGAAACCTCGAGCTCATCCGTAGCGCGGGCGTGCATTTCAAGTTCCGCGCCCTTCGTGGTCGCGGCACCGGAGTTGGCGCGGAACTGGAAGCCGCACGGAAGATTGACGCTCTGCTGGATCTGGTCCCACTTGACGTAGAACGCGGCGCCGTCGAGGGTCAGTCGGTTATCGAGCATCGAGGTCTTGGCGCCGACTTCGTAGTTCCACAGGTGGTCCGACTTGTAGCTCTTGGTCTGCGCCGCGCTGGTGTAGCCGAGCTTCTGGAGCTGCGCGAAGCAGCCCAGCGGGTCGACCGTGGTGTTGCCGGGAATCGACGGCACGAGGCCGCCCGGGCGGAAGCCGCGGGCCATTTGCGCGTAGACCATGTCATTGCCGTCGATCTTGTATTCGATGCCGAGCTTGGGATTGACGCCGTTCTCGGTCGATGACTGCGACGGATCGGTGATGCGCGCACCGCCGAAGGCGATGCCCTCGAGGTAGCCGCCCGTGGTCGTCTTGACCTGGTAGCCCCGCAGGCCGACGGTGGCCTTCAGCGCCTGGGTGACCTCGTAGGACAGTTCGCCGTAGAGCGCGGGCTCGCTGACCTTCGTCTGGTAGTCCTGGCCGAAGATCTCGTCCGGGATCAGCGGATTGACCGGGATGCCCACCGCCCCGCCGGACGTCGGCGGGATGAAGCCGCCCGTCTGGCTGATGCCCGGCGCGACCGATGCCGGGTAGTAGCCGGCGTAGGGCACCCGCCCCCGCGTGTCGGAGTAGAAGAATCCGGTGACCAGCTGCGTGGGTCCTTCCCATTTCGACGTGAAGCGGAACTCCTGCACGAAGCGATGGATTTGCTTGAGTTCGCGGATCGACGAACGCAGCGGCGTCGCATGGTAGGGCGTGCCGGTCATGTCGAGGGGCGCGCCGTCGAAAGGCGCCTCCAGGTTCTGCCAGAGGAAGTCCGTCTGATCCTCGGTCTCGTCGACCGTGCGATCGAAGTAGGAAGTGGAGGAGGTGAACGTGCCGTAGCTCGCGTCGTACTTGACGCCGACCGAGGCCAGCGCCCAGGTGTCGTTGCTGCTTTCCGGAACGTCGAAGAAACGTTGCTGCACGAAGCCGGCCGGGCGCATGTTGGCGACGGGCGGCGGCGAGGTCGTCGGGACCGGGTATGAACCACCGTCGGCCAGCGGCAGACCGTTCATGGTCGACTTCTGCGCCATGAACTTCGGCGTCACCGTCAGCGCGTCGCTGAATTTCATCAGAAGCGACAGCGAGCCGCCGTAACTGGTGTGCTCCCCGACGTTGTTGACAGTCGTCGTCGGCAGACTGCCGATCTGGGCCGGGCTGCAGGTCGCGCAGACCTTGCTCGCGTCCGAAGCGTTGGTCAGGAACCGCCGCTTGAAGTACCCCGAGTCGCGCTGGGCAAAGCCCACGGCCCGGATCGCCATCCAGTCATTAAGCGGCAGGTTGAACGCGCCGTCGATACCGAAGTTCGCGCCGTCGGCACCGGACGTCTTCGAGCCGTTCACGTGAACGTGCCCGGACTCGCCCGAGAAGTTCGGCTGCTCGGTGATCAGGCGCACCGTGCCGCCCATCGAGCGGGCGCCGTACAGCGTACCCTGCGGGCCACGCAGCACCTCGATGCGCTGCAGGTCGAGAACCCGCGGGTCGATCGAATCGGGGACCGGCGTTTCGTCGATATAGAAGCCGGTGGTGCCGTCACCGGCGATGCCTCGGATCGAGACCGTGCGTGCCGTGCCGACGCCGTCACCGGTCGCGGCAAACGCGAGATTGGGGACCTGGCCCGCGTAGTCGAAGAAGGTCGTGATCGCCTTCTGCTCGATCGCCCCCGAGCCGAGAGCCGTGATCGACAGGGGGACGCTCTGCAGGGTCTCGCTGCGGCGTTGTGCCGTAACAACAATCTCGTCGAGAGCTGCCGTCGGTGCCGCCGGCTGGGGCGTCTGCGCCGCGCTTGTGACGCCGATCGCGAGACCCGCAAGCCCCAGTATCCCCTGCCGTTTCATCATGACCGTCTCCCTGAATGTTGGCTAAGCCGCGATGCCTTCGAATACCGGGGGTGCCATCCCGGATCCGCAACGGAGCGTTGCGGAAATGCCGGCGTCCCTATCGTACCGATCATCGGCAGGCGGTGTGCAGGTGTCTTGGACCGATGTGCAACCGGCCGGTACCAGAGTGCAGTGCGTCCCCGGCCCGGCGGAGCCGCGGCCGGGACCGGAACCGGATGCTGCGCCGCACCGTTCCGCTAGTGGACGCCCGACTCCGCCTCCGGCGCGATCCCGACGCGGTAGTCGCGCGGCGTCAGCGCGTATTCGTCGCGAAAACAACGCGTCCAGTGCGACAGGTCGTAGAACCCACAGGCCAGGGCGATATCCGTCAGGGTCCGGCCCGGGAATTCCAGCAGCATCCGGCGGCTGGCTTCCAGCCGCAGCGAGCGGATGTACCGGCCGACGGACATCGGCTCGGTCTCAAAGAGGGCATGCACGTGCCGCACGCTGATGTGGAAAGCCACCGCCAGCGTTGCCGGCCCGAGGCTTCGGTCGTGCAGGTGCTGGCCGATGTAGCTTTTCATCTGCGCGAGCTGCTGGCCGGGCGACGTGCCGAGATCGCCGGAACGCGCCGCGAGCACGCCGCCCAGCAGGTCGAGGATGTTGGCCTCGACGCGGCGAATCATCGGCGCCTCGAGGCGGGCCATGCGGGCAACGACCTGCGCGACAAAACTGCTCAACAGGCCGCAGTCGGCATCGTCACCGGACATCCTGCGGCCGAGGAAACGATCGGGATCCGGCGTCAGCGCGCGCATCGTCCGCGACGGGAGGGCGAGCACGGGCATGTCGTAGTCGTCCTGGAAGCGCAGCATGTAGGGCGCGTCCATCGAGGCAATGACGAAGTCGCCGGGCTTAAGGTGCACCGCCGAGCCCATCTGCGACCAGATGGCCTCCCCCTTCAGCTGGAACTTCACGAGATACGGCGCATCGACCAGGTGCGCAACGTCAGCCGCCCGCCGCCGGACCGTGACGGCCTGCGTCGAGACCCGCGCGAGGCGCAGGCACCCGAGTTCCGTCACGTCGACCACGCCGCGAAAGCCCTCCGGCGACCCGCCGTGGGCGTGGATCTGCATCGGGCAGAAGACCCGATCGACCACGGACTGAAAGTAGTCAAAGCGCTCGCCTGCACGCACGGAGGCGACGGGAAAGGACTCGTACATCGACCACCCTCGCCGGCCACGGGCCGGCCGCGCCAAACTATCACCCCTAAACTCCGAACCGGTCAACCGCCGGCACCCGCCGGGTCCGGTCACAACCCCGACGCTACGGCGTCCGCCGGTCGACGACGCGACGCGCCTTGCCAGCCGAGCGCTCCAGCGTTCCGGGGTCGGCAACGACGACCTGCACCGAGATGCCCACCGAGGACTTGACGTGATGCGCGAGGCGCGCAGCGGCCGCCGTGCGCGCACTCGGGTCGACAGCGCCCGTGGCGGGCCATTCGACATGGACGGTCATCGCATCCATGTGGCCCGAGCGCCCGACCTCGATCAGGTAGTTGGGCGTGAATACCCGCTCCTTGAGGACGATCTCCTCGATCTGGCTCGGGAAGACGTTCACGCCGCGGATGATCAGCATGTCGTCGGTCCGGCCGTTGATCCGGCCCAGGCGCCGCATCGACCGGGCACTTGGCGGCAGCAACCGCGTCCGGTCGCGGGTCCGGTAACGGATGACCGGCAGCGCCTCCTTCGTCAGCGAGGTAAGGACAAGCTCCCCCTCCTCGCCGTCCGGAAGGACCTCGCCGGTGTCCGGATCGATAACCTCGGGATAGAAATGGTCTTCCCAGAGCACCAGCCCGTCCTTGGTTTCGATGCACTCGCTGCCGACACCCGGACCCATCACTTCGGACAGCCCGTAGATATCGACGGCGTCGATGCCCATGCGCCGCTCGATCTCGCTGCGCATGGACCCGGTCCAGGGCTCCGCCCCGAATATCCCGACCTGCAGCGAACAGCCCGTGGAATCCAGCCCGCGCCGCTCGAACTCCTCGGCAATGGTCAGCATGTAGGACGGCGTCACCATGATCACGCGCGGCTGGAAGTCGGTGATCAGCTGCACCTGCTTCTCGGTCTGGCCGCCGGACACGGGAACCACCGAGCAACCCAGGCGCTCAGCGCCGTAGTGCGCCCCGAGTCCGCCGGTAAACAGACCGTAGCCGTAGGCGACATGGACGATATCGCCCGCCCGCCCGCCGGCAGCGAAAATCGAGCGTGCTACGAGCCCCGCCCACGTGTCGATATCCCGCTGCGTATAACCGACGACCGTGGGCTTGCCGGTCGTGCCGCTCGAGGCGTGGATCCGTACGACCCGCTCCCGCGGCACCGCGAACAGTCCAAACGGGTAGTGATCGCGCAGATCGCTCTTGTTCAGGAACGGGAACCGGCGCAGGTCGTCGAGCGTACGGATATCGGACGGATGAACCCCGGCCTGATCGTAGACCTTCCGGTAGTGTTCGACATTGCGATACGCGTGGTCGACCGACCAGCGCAGCCGGTCCAGCTGCAGCGCCGTGATTTCGTCACGGCTGGCCGTCTCGATTCGATCCAGTCCGCTGTTAGCTGACACTGCCATGCTCCCTCCTGCCACGACACCGATCACGGCCCGTCACGGCGCGCCCGTTATAAGCCCTGGTCTGGAACCCTGTAGATACTGACCATCGTCAGCACGTCATACGAGGCGACGGTCTCGCCGCTCTGGTTCGTGATCTCGGTATCCCAGCGGACCTCACCCCAGCCCTTGTCGGCGCGCAGCGATTTCTGCTTGCAGGTGAGGCGAACCCGGATGCGATCACCCGGCTTGGCCGGCTTCACGAACCGCAGGGAGTCCAGGCCGTAGTTGCCAAGCACCGGGCCGTAGTCGGCGTCGACGAAAAGGCCGGCCGCGGCCGAGATCAGAAAGTACCCGTGCGCGACGCGACTGCCGAACAGCGGGTTGCGGGCCGCCTCGGTGTCGCTCATGTGTGCGTAGAAGGTGTCGCCGGTCAGCGCGGCGAAGGCCTCGATGTCCGCGACCGTCACCTCGCGAAACGCCGATTGCAGCGTGTCGCCGATCGCAAGCTCGTGGAACGCCTTGCGGAACGGATGGCAGCCGGGATCACGCTCGGTCCCGCCCCGTACCCAGCGCCCGCCGAGCTGGGCGAGAACATCCGGGGAACCCTGCACGGCGGTGCGCTGCATGTAGTGGAGAACCGCCCGCATGCCGCCGAGCTCCTCGCCGCCGCCGGCACGACCCGGGCCGCCGTGGACCAGCGGTGCGAGCGGCGACCCATGGCCGGTCGATTCCGCTGCGCAGTGGCGGTCGACCACGAGGACCCTGCCGTGGTACGGCACCAACCCCCGCACGAGGCGCGTCGCCACGGCGGCGTCGGCCGTGAAGACGGACGCGACCAGGCTGCCCTCGCCGCGCCGTGCAAGCTCAATCGCCTCGCCCAGCCCCGAATAGGTGAGGATGGTGGCTACCGGACCGAAGGCCTCGACGCCGTGAACCAAACGGGCGCCCCGGGAGTCACGGCAGCGCATCAGGACCGGGGCCATCAGCGCGCTGCCGTCCGCGGCAGACC
>CAIMCI010000258.1 GCA_903839465.1 uncultured Pseudomonadota bacterium | reverse complement strand
CCCGGCCGGGCGGCGCCCGAAGCGGCGGTGGTGGCGGGCGCGGACGGGGCGGCCCGTCGCGCGGTGGCGGTGGCGGAGGCGGACGCGGGCCGCGCTGAGCGGCGCGGCCGGTCAGGCGGCGAAGAAGCCCATCTTCACGCCGGCCAGCGTGATCACGTCGTTGTCCAGCAGCCGGCGCGCCTTCGGCCCGATCGGCTCCTCGTTGACGAGCGGATAGCTGTCGGCAATGCCGTCGACGTGCACGATGTAGTACCCGTCCGAGCGGCGGGTGATCGCCGCGACCTGCACGCCCGGGCGGCCGAGCGTGGTCAGCGTCTTGATGAGTTCGAGCTCGCGGCCCGCGAACGAACCCGACAGCACCTGCAGCTTGGCTTTCGGCAGGGTCGGGGCGCCGACGGCACCGGCCGGGCCGGCGGCCGCGCCGTGGCCGTTGGCCAGGCCGTTCGCGGCGGGCAGCGGCGGGAGCTTGGCGCGCCGGACGCGATCGGTCATCGCGTCGGTCGGCTGGATCACCATCGTCTTCTCGAATTCGTCCGGCTCGTTGTCGCCCGCCTGGCTGTCCACGAAGCGCAGCTGGTGATGGCCGGTCGTGATCACGTCGCCATGCTGCAGGGCATGCTTCTTGATCAGGCGGCCGTTGACGTACGTCCCGTTCGTGCTGTTCAGATCCTCGAGGAACGAGTCGTTGAGGATGTTGATGATCAGCGCGTGGTGGCCGCTGACCGCCGGGTTGTCGATGCGCACGTCATTGTCGGGCAGGCGGCCGATCGTGTACCGCTCCTTGCCCATGTTGTATTCAGCCAGTACCTGGCTGTCCAAGCTGAGTATGAGTCGCGCCATGCGGCTATCCACCGTTCTAGGGTTCGGCCAAGCCCGCCGGGCCAGCCCGGCCCGGTACGGGGCTATCAGCCGAACCAGCCCAAGATTCTGTCAAGTATGCGCTGCCGGGCCGGGAACGAGTCAACGACGTTGGCCACCATCACCGAGATGTTGTCGCGGCCACCGTGTTCGTTCGCCAGCTGGATCAGCTGCTTCCCAATGGTGTCAAGATTGTCGTGGAACGTACTGATAGTCAAATGAATATCTTCGTCCTCGACCATGTCGGACAGGCCGTCCGAACACAACACGTAGAAGTCGCCGCGTTCGACGGGGTATTCGGCGATCTCGACCTCGACGCCCGGCTCCACGCCGAGCGCCCGGGTCACGTAGTTCTTGTTGGTCGACCGGGCGGCCTCCTCGTGGGAGTAAAAGCCGCGTTCGACCAGCTCCTGCAGCAGCGAATGGTCGAGGGTCAGCTGCTCGTAGCGGTCGTCGCGCAGGCGGTACAGGCGGGAGTCGCCGACGTGGGCGACGCAGGCCCGGTTGTCGTAGAACAGCGCGGCGACGACCGTGGTGCCCATGCCGGCGCACTGCGGCTGGCTCTTCGAGGTCTGGTAGATGATCTTGTTGGCGCGCAGGATCGCGTCGCGCAGGATGATGCTGGGGCGCAGCAAGCCGGTCTCGCGGTCCACCGCCGCCAGGTCCTGGACGGCGTAGGCCTCGCGGACGAGGTTCGCGATCGTCTTGACCGCGATGCCGCTGGCGACCTCGCCGGCGTTGTAGCCGCCCATCCCGTCGGCCAGCACGAACAGGCCGATGTCCTCGTCGTGGGCGATGGCGTCCTCGTTGTGCTCGCGAACGCGGCCCGTGTCGGTCATGGCGATGCTGGCCAGTTTGTTTCGCAAGATCGCTTCTCAGGTCTCTAGGCGTGCCACGCAGTCGCGCAGCGCCTGTGCCATTTCCCCCGCCGTGCCGAAGCGACGCTCCGGGTCCTTGTCCAGCGCCCGGTCCAGGACCTCGCCGATGCACGCCGGCAGGTCCGGACGAATCGACCCCAGCGGCGGATGGGGCGCCGTCGCGATCCGTTCCATCAGGCCGGGCATGGAGTCGGCCATGAACGGCAGCTGTCCGGTCAGCAGCTGAAATAAGGTAACACCGAGCGCGAACAAATCTGAGCGGCCGGTCACAGTTCCGCCCTCGAGCTGCTCGGGTGCCATGAACGACGGCGTGCCGAGCACGATGCCGGTGCGGGTCTGGCTGACGTCGGACAGCTTGGCGATGCCGAAGTCCGTCACCCGCGCGGTCAGCGTCTTCGGGTCGAACATCACGTTGGCGGGCTTGATGTCGCGGTGGACGATGCCGACCGCGTGCGCGTGGTCGAGCGCATCGGCGATGCTGGCGACGATCGTCAGCACCTGGCGGACCGGAAGCAGGTGCTCCGAGGACGTGTGCGCGGACAGGATCTCGCCCTTGGCGTAGTCCATCGCGAGGTAGGCGAGGCTGCCCTGTTCGCCGAAGCCGTGCACCCGCACGATGCCCGGGTGGTCGAGCCGGCCGGCCGTCTCCGCCTCGCGGAAGAACCGGGCCCGGATGTCGGTGGCCGCATCGCCGTCCGGCTCGCCGTCGCCACCGAGCTCGATCGCCTTCAGGGCGAGTTCCGCGCCGTGCTCGTCGTGCGCGAGGTAGACCGTGCTCAGCGCACCGCGACCGAGTTCGCGCTCGATACGGTAGCGGCCGACCGTCGGCCGCGGATCCTCGCTCGGCGCGCCGCTCAGCAGGCGCGCGGCGACATCGACGTTCGACTCCACGGCGCGGTGGCGCATCGCGGCGTCCAGGTCGGTCAGCGAGCGCGGCTCGGCGAGGTTGGCGCCGGGACGCGGTCGCGGCCGCAGCGTCGGGTGCAGGGTCGCCGACACCGGCTTTAAGGTCGTGGTCGGCTCAGCCGCGGTCAGCGTCCCGCCGGTGCGGTTGAAACTGCCGGTCCGGTCGAAGCGATCCGAGCGGTTGAAGGCACCGGTGACGGTCGGCGTCACCGGCGCCACCGGCGCCGGTGGCTGGTCGGAGGCGCGCCGCGCCGGGCGCACCACCGGCGTGGTGCTGCCGTGACCGATCACCGCCGGGCCCCCGGTCAGGCGCTCGGCCGCATCGTGCCGGCGCCGCTCGGAGGCGGCGCTGCCGACGAGTGCGGTCACCCAGATCAGCGCCGGCCAGAGCAGCGGCAGGTACACGCCCGACTGCAGCAGAAGGAGTTCGACGAGCAGCAGCGCCGCGACGCCGACGGCCCCGATCAGCACGGTCGCGATCACGCCGTAGCGCCGGGTCAGGGCCGGCGCAAGCAGGGCCGCCAGCAGCCCCGCCACCAGCGAGGCCGCGACCAGCAGCGGGACGGCATGGCGCGGCCGGCAGGCATACGCGCCGCCGGTGAACGCCTCGATCCGCTCGGCAAGAAGTTCGACGGCCGGGCGCGCTCCGAGCGGCGTCATCTGGTTGCTGCCGTGACCGATCACGACGAGCGTGCCGTCGAGCGAGCCGACGTCGAACTCGGGGAGCGTGAGGTCGGCGAGCAGGACGCGACGCAGGCCGCCGGTGGTGCCCGCCGGGGGGCCGTACAGGGGCACCAGCCGTCCGTCGCCGACGAAGCGCGAAGCGGTGCCGCCGCCGACGTGAGTGGCATCGATGAACAGCGGCGCGTCGCGCGGCTGGCCGAGCAGCGCCGCGGCGAGCGTTGCCGACGGCACCAGCCGCTCGCCGGCCCGACCGGCCAGCGGGTAGCTGCGCAGCACCCCGTCCTCGTCGGCCAGCTCCAGGCCCTCGACGGCGAGGCGGGTGGCGGCGGCCGCAAGGCCGGCATTGACGGGCGCGAGCCCGGTGATCGGCACCGCCGGTGCCGCCGCGTCCCGGCCGGTGGCATCCGCCGCCGTGACCGGCGCCCGGTCGCCCTCGCCGACGGCGACCACCACCGGCAGGGCGGTGACGGCGGCGTTCAGGCGCGCATCGACGGGCACGAGGTGATCGGCGCGCAGCGCAAGCACCGCGCCGGCGACGCGACCGCGCCGCAGGACCTCCAGGCCGTAGGCAAGCGCCGTCCGGTCCACCTCGGACTGGGTATCGATCCACACCACCCGCTCGTCCGAGGGGCGGGCCGTGGCCTGCATCGCCAGCGTCAGGGGCAGGCCCGCAAGGCGCGCGCGCGCGCCGGAACCGGCCACCAGGGCGGCCAGCATCAGGCAGGACAGGGCCCCGGCGGTAAACGCGAGCCGGCGGCCGATCAGGGTCACGACGGGTAAGGACATAAGTGGCGGCAGTATGCCTAAGCCCGCGTCGCGCAAATGGGATACGCCTCTCTGTTAGCATCCGTGCCGAGGGGTGGGAATGGCCAGAACGAGACTTGCGTACCGCTGCAGCCAGTGTGGCGAGGCCTCGCCGAAGTGGCAGGGCCAGTGCCCTGCCTGCGGGGCCTGGAACGCCCTGTCCGAGCAGGCCGAGTCGGTCCGCCTCGCCCCGGTCACCGGGGTCGTCACGCCGGTCCGCGCGCTCGGCGCCGTGGCGCTGGACGAGGAACCCCGCCAGTCGACCGGCCTCCTCGAGTTCGACCGCGTGCTCGGTGGCGGGCTGGTGGCGGGCTCCGTGACCCTGATCGGCGGTGAACCGGGCATCGGCAAATCGACGCTGGCGCTGCAGTCCGCGGCGGGCATGGCCGAGCGGCTGGCCGTGCTCTACGCGACCGGCGAGGAGT
>CAIMCI010000257.1 GCA_903839465.1 uncultured Pseudomonadota bacterium | reverse complement strand
GGGCCTGGCGACGGGCATCCGCCTCGTCCAGCGCGTCCATTTCGACGGTCGCGACGGTGGCTCCGGCATCCAGTGCAGTGACCCGATAGCGCATGGCTTACCAGTTCGTGATGTCGGCGTCTTCGCCGGTGCCGCCGGAACGCCCGTCCTTGCCGTAGGACTGCAGGTCGAAGTCGCCGCCGTGCGTCCCGGGCGAGGCGTACAGGTAGGGCCGGCCCCACGGATCCGGCGGCACGCCCTTCTTGAGATAGGGCCCTGCCCAGTTGGCCTCGCCGCTCGGCTGCGTCATCAGGGCCTGCAGGCCCTCCTCGGTCGTCGGGTAGCGACCGACGTCGAGCCGGAACTGGTCGAGCGCCTTGTCGAGCGCATCGATCTGCGCGCGCGCCACCTTGACCTGCGACTTGCCGACCTGGGCGAAATAGCGCGGTGCAACAAAGCCGGCGAGCAGGCCGATGATCACCATGACGACCAGCAGTTCCAGCAGCGTGAACCCGCCGTGGCGGACGGCGACCCGGAATCGATGGACTGGACGCATGCGTCAGTGCCCCCGTGATGAGCGCTGGCGGGTCGGTTCCCGCCTTGAATAGATCCTGCCGTTACAAGGGCTTCGCGCGACAGTCGGCTGTAAAGGGTGACCCTGAGCCGTCTACTCGGTAGGGGCTGTTAGGGTTTCACTGTAGATAGGTAGGCGGGTTGGCGGGGGGGGGCGGGCGCCGGCCGGGTCCGTGTCAGTTCAGCGCCTGGCTCGCGCTGCGCGCGGCGCTGCCGGGTTCCACCGGCCACTGCAGGTCGACCGTCGTGCCGCGACCCGGTGCACTGACCAGCCGGTACCGCCCGCCGCTGCGCTCGGTGCGCTCGCGCAGGCCGCGCAGACCGAAGTGCGGCGGCATCGGCAGCGTCTCGTCGCTGACGGTGAAGCCCTCGCCGTCGTCCTGCACGACGACGCTTAAGAGCCCGTCCTCGAGGTGGATGGCCACGCGCACGTGCCGGGCGTGCGCATGCCGCGCGACGTTGTGCAGCGACTCCTGCACGACCCGGAAGATGGTCGTGGTCAGCGACCCCGGGATCTCGCCGTCGGTGACGTCGATGTCCGCCTCGAGCGCGACCTCCTGGTAGGTCGACTGCCAGTCGCGGCACAGGCTGCGCACGGCGGAGGCGGCGCCGAGGTCGTCGAGCAGCGCCGGCCGGAGGTTCATCGAGATCGTGCGCACCTCGGCGATGAGCCGCTGCGCGCGCCGGACGGCGGCGCCGATCACGTCGCTGCTCTCGCGTATCGCCTGGCGGTGGATCAGAACCTGGGCACGCTCGAGGGCGTACTTGATGGCACTGAGCGACTGTCCGACCGAATCGTGCAGGTCCTGCGCGATCCGCTGACGCTCCAGTTCCTGCGCATTGGCGATGTGTGCCGGCAGGAGCTCGAGTTCGCGATGCGAGGCGAGCAGCAGGCGCTCGGCCTCTTCGCGCCGCCTGATCTCGGCGCGCAGCAGCGTGTTGGAATGGCTGAGGTCCGCCGTGCGCTCCTCGACGCGCGCCTCGAGCGTGCGGTTGAGGATGGTCAGCTCGCGCTCGACGTGGCGGAGCGAGGTGATGTCGCCGACCGAGAAGGCCGTGCGCTTAAGCTCCGTGCGCGCATCGCCGCTCGCCGCATTGAATATCACGACGAGATCGAGGCCGAGCATGCGGTCGGCAATCTCGAAGGTCGCCCGGCCGGCGCGCTTGGTGTCCGCGAGCGCCTGGTCCAGCGCCTCGTGCAGCGCGCAGGTGCCCTGGCAGGACGGGTGCAGAAGGCGATGCAGGTCGGAGTCGGT
>CAIMCI010000256.1 GCA_903839465.1 uncultured Pseudomonadota bacterium | reverse complement strand
TCTCGCGCAACCTCGCGTACCTGACCATGGTCGTCGCCATTGCCAACGCGCTGGCACCTGCGGCCGGCGGCCTGCTGACCGAACTCGGCAGCTGGCGCGCGGTCTTTGCGGCGCTCCTGGCAGTCAGCACCGTCGTGACCGTCTGGACGGCACGCCGGCTGCCGGAGACCCTGGCACGCGGCGCCGGTGACCGGCCGCGCACGGGCATAGCACGCACGGTCGGGTCGCTTGCCATCGAGCCTACGTTCATTGCCTGCGCCCTGCAGAGCATCGTCTGCTACGCCAGCTTTCTGGTGTTCGCGTCGTACATGCCGTTTGTCATGACCTCGGCGATGGGCGGCAGCGTCACCAGCTACGGGGCGTGGTACCTCCTGATCGCGATCGGCTATTTCTTCGGCAACTACGCCGTTACGCAGTTTGCGGTCCGAGTCGGCAATGCCCGGCTGCTCGGCGCCGGGGCGGCCCTGCAGGCCGCGGCGGCAGCCATCGCACTGGGCCTCGCCTACGCGCACTGGTGGCATCCGCTGGCCGTCTTCGGTCCGTGGATGGTCATCGGTTTCGCGCAGGGCCTTATCCTGCCGAGCGCGACGGCATCCGCCGTGGCGCTGCGTCCGGACGCCGCGGGCACCGCGGCCGGACTGCTCGGCTTCGTCCAGCAGGTCGGTGCCGCGATCGCCGTGCAGTGCATGGCCGGGGTATGGCTCGAAAGTCCGGTGCCCGTGTGCCTTTTCATCGCGATCACGACGCTGATCGGCTGGCTCGCCGCTGGGGCGAGCTCGGCGCTCCTGGCGGCGTCACCGGCGCAGCGGGCCTGACGCATGCTGGGCCGCTTCCTCGAGTACTCGGTACGGACGTCCGACATACTCGGCTCGTATGCCTTCTACGTGGCACTGGGCTTTACCGGCGTCGACGGCTCGGAGGCGTTCGGCTACCGCTACGGCGTCGTCACGGACGGCCGGATCGCGATCGGCCTGCACGAGGCGAAGGTGCCGGACCTGGCGCTGACCTTCGTACACAGCGATCTCGTGACCCACAACCGCGCCCTGCGCGCCGCCGGGCTTGAACCCGACCACGCCCGCCTCGGCGAGGATGAGCTGCACGAACTCAACCTGCCTGCGCCGGACCGAACCCGCCTGCGGCTGATTGAAGCCCGTACGTTCTCGCCGCTGGGAATCGCCCGGACGTCCAAGCTCGGCTGGTTCGAGGAACTGGCCGTGCCCACCCGTGACGCGGCGACCGCGACCGCCTACTACGAGGCGCTCGGGTTCGTGTCCACGCCAGGCGAGCGGCGCACGATGCTCACCGTCGACGGCCTGACGATCGGACTCGCCATGGCCATGCCGGCCACGGGACCGGCGCTGTGTTTCGCGACGCCCGCCGTCGGTGCGGTCGCCGACAGCCTCGGCCGGCTCGGTATCTCTGCTCACGCACTGGACTGGTACGGGAACGAGGCGCTGGAGATCGTGGCGCCGGAAGGTACGCGCCTGATCGTCAGCCCCGGTCTCGACTGAGCGCGGGAGATCAGTCGGAGCCGGCGCCCGCCGCCTCGTCGTAGAGCTGCTGGAGCATGGCGCCGTAGAGTGCGAACACGCTGCCGAGGATCAGGCCGCCGGCGCTGAGCAGATCGAAATCGGACTGGCCCCACGCATAGCCGATCGACACGGCCGTAAGCGCAGTGCCGATCACGACGCAGGCGAGCGCCCGACGCTCCACGGGCTCCCGCGGCAGGACCGCTGCCGCGTGCGCCGCGGTG
>CAIMCI010000255.1 GCA_903839465.1 uncultured Pseudomonadota bacterium | reverse complement strand
GTGCCCGAAGCGCCGGCGCATCAGGAGCTGGGGGAGTTGGCGCGGCTTTGTACGCCGGCGGCCGCGGCCGCGGTCGAGCGGAAGAGCTGCTCGTAGGCCGCCGCCGGGCGGCGCGTCGCGTCGACGGGCGGCGGCAGCGTGTCTTCATAGAGGTCGTAGTCCGGGGCGGCATCCGGCCGGGCGGTGCCGAGATCGAGGTCGACGCGGGTCGCCGCGGCCGGCGCGCCGGCGTCGACGAACACCGTGTTCCAGTCGGTCGAAGCGGCGTCGAATTCGAGGGCCGCATCGTCCGCGGCGTCGATGTCTTCGATCCTGAGCGCGCGATGGCGGCCGGTGGTGGCATCCGGGGCGATCCCGGCCTGGTCGGCCTGCAGCGCCGCGACCTTCGCGTGCAGCGCGCTCAGGCCCGCGGGCAGCGGTGTCCCGGCCGGCGCGGCTGCCGGCTGCACGGCCGGCCGCGGCTTGAAGGTCGACGCCTGGTCGGACAGGCTGTGCACCGCGTTGAAGGTCGCGTCGCACACGCCGCAGCGCACGACACCGCGCGCCGCGCGCAGCACGTCCGGAGTGACCTTGAAGACGGTCCCGCACTCGGGACATTGCGTGTACACGCGGCTACCTCAATTCCGGCGTCGCCCGGCGAGCGCGGCCCAGTCGTCGCGAATCCGGGCGACCTCCATATCAAACCACGGGGCGTAGGCCGCGGCTACGGCATCGGCCTGCGACGCCAGGAGGCCCGACAGGACGATGCCGCCGCCGGGCCGGATCGCCGCGGCGATGGCGTGGCTCAGCGCGAGCAGCGGTTCGGCCAGGATATTCGCCACCACGATGTCGTAGCCCGCGCCCCACGGCAGCGCCGCATCCTGCACCGTAAGCCGGTCACCGACGCCGTTGCGCTCGGCGTTCTCGCGGCTGGCGATGAGCGCCTGCGGGTCGATGTCGATGGCGAGCGCACGGGCACCACCGAGCTTCAGCGCCGCGACCGACAGGATCCCGGAGCCGGAGCCGACGTCGAGCACGCGGGCGCCGTCGAGTACGACTTCGTCCAGCCACTCCAAGCACAGGGCGGTCGTCGCGTGGGTGCCGGTGCCGAAGGCAAGCCCCGGATCGAGCCAGACGATGATCGCGCCGGCGTCTTCACCGGCCGGCGGTGGCTGGCCACCCGGGCAGATCCACAGCCGGCGGCCGTGCCGTCGCGGCTTGAAATCCTTCAGCCATTCGCGCTCCCAGATCCGGTCCTCGACGACGCGCAGCGTCGCGACGAGATCCGGCCGGCCGAGCGCGGCACGCAGCGTCCCGGTCAGCGCCACGGGCTCGGTATCGGCGGCATAAAGGGCGGCGAGTCGCACGTGCGGCCAGAGCGGCGTCGTGCCCGGCAGCGGCTCGAGGATCGGCGTATCGGCCGCGTCGGTCAGCGTCACCGACAGCGCGCCGGCCGCGAAGCAGGCGACCTCGACCGACTCCGGGTCGGCGTCGGCGAGGTCGATGCTCAGTTCGATGAAGGGCACGGTCGGGCCACCTTCGCGCCGTCGCGCGTCACTTGAGCCCGAGCCGGCGCTCCAGGTAGTGGATGTCGAGGCCACCCTGCCGGAACGCCGCGTGGCCGAGGATCTCCTGGTGCAACGGCGTGTTGACCTTGATGCCCTCGACGACCATCTCGCCGAGCGCATTGCGCATGCGGGCGATCGCCGTGTCGCGATCCTCACCGTGGGCGATGATCTTGGCGATCAGCGAATCATAGTTCGGCGGCACGCTGTAGCCGCTGTAGAGGTGGCTGTCGACGCGGATCCCCGGGCCGCCCGGGGCGTGCCACAGGCGCACCGGACCCGGGCTCGGCACGAAGCCCTTGGGGTCCTCGGCATTGATCCGGCATTCGATCGCATGGCCCCAGATCCGCACGTCGCCCTGCTTGAGCGGCAGCGGCTCGCCGGCCGCGATCTTCAGCTGCAGCTTGACGATGTCGATACCGGTAACCATCTCCGTCACCGGGTGCTCGACCTGCACGCGGGTGTTCATCTCGATGAAGTAGAAGTTGCCGTTCTCGTAGAGGAACTCGAGGGTGCCGGCGCCGCGATAGCCGACCGAACCGACCGCCGAGGTGATGCGCTCGGTCATCATCGCGCGCTGTTCCTCGGTGATGCCCGGTGCCGGCGCTTCCTCGATGACCTTCTGGTGCCGGCGCTGCATCGAGCAGTCGCGCTCGCCGAGGACGACGACGTTGCCGTAGTTGTCGGCGATCAGCTGGAACTCGATGTGCCGCGGCCGCTCGAGGAATTTCTCCATGTAGACTTCGTCATTGCCGAACGCCGCCTGGGCCTCGGCCTTCGTGACGTTGACCGCGTGCAACAGTGCCGCCTCCGAGTGCACGACGCGCATGCCACGGCCGCCGCCGCCGCCCGAGGCCTTGATGATGACCGGGTAGCCGAGCTCGCGGCCGATGCGGCGCGTTTCGTCGGTGTCACCCGTCAGCGGGCCGCCGGAGCCCGGCACGCATGGCACGCCGTGCGCCTTCATGGTGCGGATCGCCGACACCTTGTCACCCATCAGGCGGATGGTTTCCGCCTTAGGTCCCACGAAGATGAAGCCGGACTTCTCGACGCGCTCGGCAAAGTCGGCGTTCTCCGACAGGAACCCGTAGCCCGGGTGGATGGCCATCGCATCGGTCACCTCGGCGGCAGCGATGATCGCCGGCATGTTCAGATAGGAGTCCTTGGAGGCCGGCGGGCCGATGCAGACCGTCTCGTCGGCGAGCAGTACGTGCTTGAGGTTGTAGTCGACCGTCGAGTGCACGGCGACCGTCTTGATGCCGAGTTCACGGCAGGCGCGCAGGACGCGCAGCGCGAT
Source organism: uncultured Pseudomonadota bacterium (assembly GCA_903839465.1). Lineage (GTDB taxonomy): Bacteria > Pseudomonadota > Gammaproteobacteria > Steroidobacterales > Steroidobacteraceae > CAIKMS01. The sequence goes on along the minus strand of CAIMCI010000255.1, from coordinate 362 downwards.
TTCCCCGCGGTTGGCGATGACGACCTTGTCGAGCACGGAGGCTTACTCGATCACGAACAGGGGCTGGCCGAACTCGACCGGTTCGCCGTTCCTGGCGAGGATCGAGACGATCCTGCCGGCCTTGTCCGACTCGATCTGGTTCATCATCTTCATCGCCTCGATGATGCACAGCGTCTGGCCGACCTTGACCTCGGTGCCGATGTCGACGAAGGCCTTGGAGCCGGGCGCGGCGGAGGCGTAGTAGGTGCCGACCATCGGCGCGGTGACGGTGCGCTCGGCGTCGAACGCGCCGTCGGCGCTGCCACCGCTGGCGGCCGAGACGGGTGCTGCCGCGGGCGCCGCGACCGCGGCCGGCGCGGGTG
>CAIMCI010000254.1 GCA_903839465.1 uncultured Pseudomonadota bacterium | reverse complement strand
GCCGACGGCGCCATGGACGCCGGCAATATGCTCAAGCCCGCGCTCGCCCGCGGCGAGTTGCACTGCGTGGGCGCGACCACGCTCGACGAGTACCGCAAGTACATCGAGAAGGACGCGGCGCTCGAGCGTCGCTTCCAGAAGGTGCTGGTCGACGAGCCCTCGGTCGAGGACACGATCGCGATCCTGCGCGGCCTGAAGGAGCGCTACGAGGTGCACCATCAGGTCGAGATCACCGATCCGGCGATCGTCGCGGCGGCCACCCTGTCGCACCGCTACATCGCCGACCGCCAGCTGCCGGACAAGGCGATCGACCTGATCGACGAGGCCGGGTCGCGGATCCGCATGGAAATCGATTCGAAACCCGAGGCGCTCGACCGGCTCGACCGGCGGATCATCCAGCTCAAGATGGAACGCGAGGCGATCAAGAAGGAATCGGACGACGCCTCGAAGAAGCGGCGCGAGCAGCTCGACGTGACGCTGAAGGAGCTCGAGCGCGAGTACGCCGACCTCGTCGAGGTGTGGCGCGCGGAAAAGGCGCAGCTGCAGGGCGCGGCCCATATCAAGGAGGCGCTGGAGAACGCCCGCCAGGAATTCGAGACCGCGCGACGGGCCTCCGATCTCGCCAGGATGTCGGAACTCCAGTACGGCCGGATTCCGGAGCTCGAGAAGCGGCTGCGGGCCGCGCAGGACGCCGAGCACGGCCGCGAGCACACGCTGGTCCGCAGCCGGGTCACCGAGGAGGAGATCGCCGAGGTCGTCTCCAAGTGGACCGGTATTCCCGTGGCCAAGATGCTCGAGGGCGAGCGGGAAAAGCTGCTGGCGATGGAAGCGGCGCTCGGGCGCCGCGTGGTCGGCCAGAGCGAGGCGGTCAGCGCCGTCGCCGATGCCATCCGCCGCTCGCGCGCGGGGCTCAGCGACCCGAACCGGCCGAACGGCTCCTTCCTCTTTCTAGGCCCGACCGGCGTCGGCAAGACCGAGCTGACCAAGGCGCTCGCCGAATTCCTGTTCGACACCGACGAGGCGATGATCCGTGTCGACATGTCGGAGTTCATGGAGAAGCACTCGGTGGCACGCCTGATCGGTGCGCCGCCGGGCTATGTCGGCTACGAGGAAGGCGGCTACCTGACCGAGGCGGTCCGCCGCCGGCCCTACAGCGTCATCCTGCTCGACGAGATCGAGAAGGCCCACCCGGACGTGTTCAACGTCCTCTTGCAGGTGCTGGACGACGGCCGGCTCACCGACGGCCAGGGGCGCACGGTCGATTTCCGCAACACGGTCATCGTCATGACCTCCAATCTCGGATCCGGCGTGATCCAGGAAATGGCGGCCGAGTCCGGCAGCGCGGCCGGCTACGACCGGATGAAGGCCGCGGTGCTGGAGATCGTCGGCGGACACTTCCGACCGGAATTCATCAACCGCATCGACGAGATCGTCGTCTTCCACCCGCTCGACCGTGAGCAGATCCGCCGTATCGTCGATATCCAGGTAGGTAACTTAAGGAAGCGGCTCGCCGAGCGGGACCTCGGCCTCGTCCTCGAGGATACGGCGCTGGACCGGCTGGCCGAGGCGGGCTTCGACCCGGTGTACGGGGCGCGGCCCCTGAAGCGGGCGATCCAGGCCCAGCTCGAGAACCCGCTGGCGAACCGGCTGCTGAAGGGCGAATTCAGCCCCGGATCGACCATCGAGGTGTCGGCCGTGGACGGCGCGATGCGATTTGCCGGGGTTCGGGCGTGAAGGGCGCCGGACCCCGGGTCCGGCTGCTATCATTCGCGGCCGCGTCCAGCCCGTCCGGCGGAGTCGAAGATGCCGTTTTATGAGTACCAGTGCCGCCACTGCGGCCACCACCTGGAAGCCCTGCAGAAGCTGAGCGATGCTCCGCTGAAGAAGTGCCCGTCGTGCGGCCGGGCGCAGCTCGCGCGCATCGTTTCGCGCGTCGCCTTCCGCCTGAAGGGCGGCGGCTGGTACGAGACGGACTTCAAGTCGGACGGCGAGAACAAGCGCAACCTGGTCGGCGAGGAGTCGGCATCCGAGCCTGCCGCGCCGGCGGAGGCCGCCAAGGCCGAGGCCGCGAAGCCCGCCGGTCCGGAGCCGGCCAAGGCCGACGGCGGCAAGGGCAAGACGCCGGCCAAGGCGGGCACGGCCAAGACGCGCGGCACCGCGCGCAAGGCAGCCCCCGCCAAGACGAGGGCGAAGCCCGCCAGCCGCGCGCGAAAGCCCGCCACCCGCGCCAAGCGCCGTTAACGGCCGGTCCGCGCCGGCATCCTTCACTTCAACCAGCAACGGATCAGAGTCATGCGTTCCCACTACTGTGGCCAGGTCGACGAATCGCTGATCGGCCAGTCGGTGACCGTCGCCGGCTGGGTACACCGCCGTCGTGATCATGGCGGCGTCATCTTCATCGACCTGCGCGACCGCGACGGCTTGCTGCAGATCGTCTTCGATCCCGATCGCGCCGACGTCTTCCGGGAAGCCGAGCGTGCCCGTGGCGAGTACGTGCTGTCGGTGCGTGGCACCGTCCGGCCGCGGCCGGCCGGTACCGCCAATGCGCATCTCAAGTCCGGCCAGGTCGAGCTCCTCGCCGATGCCATCGACGTGCTGAACCGCTCGGAGCCCCTGCCGTTCCAGCTCGACGAGGAGGTCAGGGAGGAAGTGCGGCTGAAGTACCGCTACCTCGACCTTAGGCGCGAGGTGATGCAGCAGCGGCTGCTCCTGCGCCACCGGCTGACCCGCTCGATCCGCCGCTATCTCGATGACAACCGGTTTGTCGACATCGAGACGCCCATGCTGACCAAGGCGACGCCGGAGGGCGCGCGCGACTACCTGGTACCGTCGCGGACCCATCCCGGCGAGTTCTTCGCCCTGCCCCAGTCACCGCAGATCTTCAAGCAGCTTCTGATGGTCAGCGGCTTCGATCGCTACTACCAGATCGTCCGCTGTTTCCGCGACGAGGATCTGCGTGCCGATCGCCAGCCCGACTTCACGCAGGTCGACATCGAGACCTCGTTCCTGACCCAGGACCAGATCATGGCCATCATGGAGGGCCTGATCCGCGAGACGTTCGCCGAGGTGCTGAAGGTCAAGTTGCCGGATCCGTTCGCGCGCATGAGCTACGCGGAGGCCATGCGCCGCTACGCCTCCGACAAGCCGGACCTGCGCATCCCGCTCGAGCTCATCGACGTGGCGGACCTCGTTGCCGATTCGGACTTCAAGGTCTTCTCGGGCCCGGCCAAGGATCCGGACGGGCGGGTCGTCGCGCTCTGCCTGCCCGGTGGCGCCGAACTCAGCCGCGGCCAGATCGACGAGTACACCGCCTTTGTCGGCCGCTACAAGGCCAAGGGGCTCGCCTACGTCAAGGTCACCGATCCGGCGCAGGGTCGGGCCGGGCTGCAGTCGCCGATCCTGAAGTTCCTGACCGACTCGGCGGTTGCCGGAATCCTCGAGCGCACGCGCGCCGCGGCCGGCGACCTGATCTTCTTCGGTGCCGACCGCGCCAAGGTGGTCAACGACAGCATGGGCGCCCTGCGCCTGAAGCTCGGCCAGGACCGTGGCCTCGTCGCCAACGAGTGGCGGCCGCTTTGGGTGGTCGACTTCCCGATGTTTGAATACGACGAGGACGCCAAGCGCTGGGTCGCCATGCACCACCCGTTCACGGCGCCGGTCAACGATGACCCGGCCGCGCTGCAGGCGGCACCGTGGCTCGCGATCGCCAAGGCCTACGACATGGTGCTGAACGGCTCCGAGATCGGCGGCGGATCGGTGCGTATCCACCGCGACGACATGCAGTCGGCGGTATTTGGCCTCCTCGGCATCGATCCGGAAGAGGCCGTCCGCAAGTTCGGCTTCCTGCTCGAGGCGCTGCGCTTCGGCGCCCCGCCGCACGGCGGCATCGCCTTCGGCCTCGACCGCCTGGCGATGCTGATGTCCAACGCCGACAGCATCCGCGAGGTCATCGCCTTCCCGAAGACCCAGACCGCGTTCTGCCCGCTGACCGAGGCGCCGACCGCCGTCAGCGAGCAGCAGCTGAAGGACCTGCACATCCGGCTGCGCCTGCCCGTAGTACCCGGCGCCTGATGCCAGCGGGTCGCGCCGGCAGCACAACGGCGCGACCCCGCGCGGCCTCGCCCTCGTGAGCGCGCCGGCCATCATCGTCGTCCACGGCCTGTGGATGACGGGTATCGAGTGCGCGATGCTGCGTCGCCGGCTGGCCGCCGCGGGCTTCCTGCCCCGCCAGTTCCACTACCACTCCGTCTCCGAGTCGGCGCTCACGGTGCTCGCCCGCCTGCGCGCCGAGGTCGAGGCCTGTGCGACCGAGGGACCCGTGCACCTCGTCGGGCACAGTCTCGGCGGACTGCTGGTGCTGCGCCTCCTGTCCGCGCCACCGGCGCTGCCGGTCGGGCGCGCGGTGCTCCTCGGCTCGCCGGTGCGCGGCAGCCGCGCGGCACGCACGCTCAACGAACTGCCCGGCGCGAACTGGCTGCTGGGGGATCTGGCCGAGGCCGAACTCGTGCAGACGATGGATCGTGCCTGGCAGGGGCCGGGCGAGCTCGGCGTGATCGCCGGTACGTCCGGCATCGGTCTCGGCCGCCTCTTCAATCAATTTGCGGAGCCGAACGACGGCACCGTGACCTTGAGCGAAACGGAGCTTCCGGGCGCCACCGATCGCTGCGTGCTGCCGGTCTCCCACCTCGGCATGCTGCTGTCGGACGAGGTCGCCGACGAGGTCGCGCATTTCCTCGACCAGGGCCGGTTTTCCGCCGTTCAGCGGTAGGTCGACAAGAGGCCCTTGAGCCGGTAGAGCGCGTCCTGCGCCGCGCGCGGCGACAGCGCATCCGGGTCCAGTTCCTCCAGTGCCTCGATGACGGCGCCGAGAGCCGGTGGCAGCGCCACCGGATCCGGGGCGGGTGCTCCCAGCGCCAGCTGCGCCTGCGGGCCGGCCTGCCGCGCAGCGAGGCTGCGCGACTCGAGGTCGGCGAGATAACGACGTGCCGCGGTCAGCACGGGTCGAGGCACGCCGGCGAGGCGCGCCACCTGCAGCCCGTAGCTCTGGCTTGCGGGTCCCGGCCGGACGGCGTGCAGGAACACGAGTTCCTCGCCGTGCTCGGTGGCGTCCAGATGGACGTTCGCCACACCGGGAATCTCCTCGGCGATCGAGGTGAGCTCGAAGTAATGCGTGGCGAACAGCGTGAACGCCCGGACCACGCCGGCCATGTGCCGGGCGGCCGCCCAGGCCAGCGACAGCCCGTCGAACGTGCTGGTGCCGCGGCCGATCTCGTCCATCAGCACGAGGCTGCGGTCGGTGGCGGTGTTGAGGATGAGCGCGGTTTCGCTCATCTCGACCATGAAGGTCGAGCGACCGCCGGCCAGGTCGTCACCGGCACCGATGCGCGTGTGGATCCTGTCGATGGGGCCGATCGTCGCGCTGTCGGCGGGCACGAACGAGCCGATGCGCGCCAGGATGACGATGAGCGCTGTCTGGCGCATGTAAGTCGACTTGCCACCCATGTTGGGGCCGGTGATGACGAGCATCGCCGTCTGCCCGTCGAGCAGCACGTCGTTGGGCACGAACGGCGTGTCGATCGTGGCCTCGACGACCGGATGGCGACCGCCGACGATACGCAGGCAGCGCTCGTCGGTGAGCTCCGGCTGCACCCATTTGAGTTCGCGGGCGCGTTCGGCGAGGTTGGCGAGCACGTCGATGGTCGCCACGGCTCTGGCGCTCGCCTGCAGTGCCGCGAGGTCGGCGCGCGCGAGCTGGACGAGCTGCTCGAAGAGGACCTTCTCGCGCAGGAGCGCGCGGTCCCGCGCACCGAGCACCCGGTCTTCGAAGGCCTTCAGTTCCGGCGTCAGGAAGCGCTCGGCGTTCTTGACCGTCTGGCGCCGCACGTAGTGGGCCGGGACGTTGTCGGCCTGGCTGCGGTTGAGCTCGATGTAGAAGCCCGAAACGCGGTTGTAGGCGATCCGCAGCGACGACAGTCCGGTGCGTTCCCGCTCGGCGAGCTCGAGGTCGGCGAGGAAGGCCTCGGTATTGCTGCCCAGCGCGCGCAGCTCGTCGAGTTCGGCGTCGTGTCCGTCACGGATGACGCCGCCGTCACGGACGTTGAGCGGTGGCGCATCGGCGATCGCCCGGGTGAGCGTGTCGTGAAGCTCACGATGATCGCCCAGTGCGGCGCGGGCCGTACTGATGAGCGGCGTGTCGATGTCCTCGATGGTCGCGGCGAGGGCCGGTAGGGCGCCGAGCGCGGTGCGCAGCTGCACGAGGTCGCGCGGCCGGGCGGAGCCGAGGGCCACGCGGGCGAGCACGCGCTCGAGGTCGGGCACCGGGCGCAGCGCGTCACGCACCGCGCCGTGGGCATCGATGAGCGCCGCGACCGCCGCCTGGCGGGCGCGGACGGTGGCATCGTCCTGCAGTGGGCGCGCCAGCCAGCGGCGCAGTTCGCGCGCGCCCATCGCCGTCTGGGTCTGGTCGAGCACGTGGATCAGCGTGCCCTCGCTGCGGCCGGCGAGGCTGGTCGTCAGCTCGAGGTTGCGTCGCGTCGCCGCGTCGATCAGGAGCGCGTCCTCGCGCCTCTCGAGGGCGAGCGCGAAGACGTGCTCGAGTGCCGTGCGCTGGGTCTCCTGCACGTATTGCAGCAACGCGCCCGCGGCGCTGATCGCCGGCTCATGCCCGACCCCGAGGCCGAAGCCGGCGAGGTCGGCGACGCCGAACTGGCGCGTCAGGAGCCGCTCGGCCGTGGCCGCCTCGAAATGCCAGGGCGCGCGCGGCGTCGCCGAACCCCGCGGCGGCGGACGGGCGCCCTCGGCGATCAGGAGTTCGGCCGGCGCCAGGCGCTCGAGCTCGGCGGCGAGCGACAGGTCGTCCGGCAGCAGGGTCACGGCGAAGCGGCCGCTGGCGAGGTCCAGCCAGGCGAGACCGTGGGTGGCGCCGCGCGTGGCCAGTGCCGCGACCAGCGTGTCGCGCCGCGCCTCGAGCAGGCTGTCCTCGGTCACCGTGCCGGGCGTGACGATGCGAACGACGGCCCGCTCCACCGGACCCTTGCCCTTGCCCACCTCGCCGACCTGCTCGCAGATCGCAACCGACAGTCCCTGGCGAACGAGACGCGCGAGATAGGTGTCGAGGGTCGCGACCGGTACGCCCGCCATCACGACCGGCTCGCCACCGGACTGGCCGCGGGTCGTCAGGGTGATGTCGAGCAGCTTCGCGGCACGGCGGGCGTCGTCGTAGAAGAGCTCGTAGAAGTCGCCCATGCGGTAGAACACGAGGACCGAGGGATGCTCACCCTTGATCTTCAGGTACTGCTGCATCATCGGGGTGTGACTGGCGGATGTATCCACGACGATGCTTACCGGTGCAGCTGTGACGACGCCGGGCGGGCCGCGAGCGGCCCGGCAGTCCCGGCTTCGAGCAAACGCCATCCCCGGGGCGGGCGTGACCGGGGCCCCGACACGGCGCGTAGCCGCGCCTGCGGCAGCGGTGCATGGCGGGCCCGCGGTGCGGGCCGGGCCCTATGATACATACGCGCGCTGTGGAGTCGGTGGCCGTTGTCGGCGCGGGCCTAGGCGTCGGGCATCGCCATCGGGGGCACGAACAGCAGACGGCCGGCCAGCCAGCCCACGACGGCACCGGCCAGTTGCGCGGCGATGAAGGCCGGGGCGTCGTGCGGCCGGATGCCGGCAAACGTGTCCGTGAGGGAACGGGCGATCGTGATCGCGGGATTGGCGAACGAGGTGGAGGCCGTGAACCAGTAGGCGGCACCGATCCAGCCGGCGACGAGCCACGGCGCCCGCTCGGCCCGAGTGCAGCCGCCGATGACGAACAGGAGGCCGGCAGTCGCGACGAATTCGGCGAGCCACTGGGCAGGTCCGGAGCGGACGTGCGTGGAGAGCTGGGCGATGGGCAGCTCGAACATGGCGTGCGCGAGAACGACCCCGGCGCAGCAGCCGGCGACCTGGCCGAGCATGTAGCCGAACGCGACCGGCCAGGCGAGGCGCCCGCGCAGCGCCGCGACCAGCGAGACGGCCGGGTTTAAATGGGCGCCAGACACGGGTTCCAGCAGGCCGATCAGGACCGCGAGCACCGCGACGGTCGCGAGCGTGTTGGCAAGCAGCGCCACGGCGAGGTTGCCGCCGGCGAGGCGCTCCGCCATCACGCCCGAGCCGACGACGGTGGCCGCGAGCAGCAGCGAGCCGAGGGTTTCGGCGGCCAGCAGTCGGCGGACGGCGCTGTGCGCCGTCATTGCCCGGACTTGCCGATGGCCGTCAGCTGCGACTGCAGCGCCAGGCGATCGAGCGAGCTCAGCGGCAGGTTCTTCAGCAGCGATACGCGGTGATCGAGCACCCGGAACGCCTCGCGGAAGGCAGCGGCCTTGTCGAGATCCGTGCCCTCGACGTGGGCCGGGTCCGGGACTCCCCAGTGCGCGGTGTGCGGGTGACCGAGCCAGACCGGGCAGGCTTCGCCGGCCGCGTTGTCGCAGACCGTGATGATGAAGTCGAACGACGGTGCGCCCGGTCCCGTGAACTCGTCCCAGGACTTGCTGCGCAGGCCGTCGACCGGAATGCCGAGGCGGGTGAGGAGATCGATCGCGTGCGGGTTGACGTGGCCGACCGGCTGGCTGCCGGCACTGTAGGCGTGAAAGCGGCCGTCGCCGCGATGGTTCGCGATCGCCTCGGCGAGGATGCTGCGGGCCGAGTTGCCGGTGCAGATGAAGAGGATGTTGTAGACGCGCTCGGTCATGGGGAGGGTTCCGCGTGATGGAAATGGAGGGTCTTGCCGAGGCACACGGCCGAGGCCGGGCAGAGCGTGGCAAACAGCGGGCTCGCCCGCAGGGCGCCGGCGACGGTCGCCCGGTCGACGGCGTCGTAGCCGAGGTCGGTGAAGAAGCGTTCCGCCGTTTCGGTGAGAAGCACCAGTCGGACGATGCCGGCCGAGGCCGCCTCGGTCTCGACCGTTTCCACCAGCGCCTGGCCGATGCCTTGGCCACGGACGCGGGCATCGACGCACAGCGAACGCAGCAGGCCCTGATCCGCGTAGGACTCGAGCGCGATGGTGCCAATGACCTGCCCGGCCAGCTCCGCCACCCAGAAGCGGATCGGCGCGCCGCCGGCCTCGGCCACCGGCAACCGGTTGGCGGCGAGGAGCTCGCCGATGGCGATGCGGTCGGCCGTCTGCGCCGCACGCAGGCTCACCGTGCGGGCGGGATCGCGGGGCTTCATGCCGGGCGCCGGCGGCGGCTCTCGGGCGCCGCGACCGCCGATCCGGGTGCGCAGGAGACGAGGCCGCCGCAGCAGTTCTCGGTCAGGAAGCCGACCAGCCGGTTCATCGCCTCGTAGTTGGCCGAATAGAACACGAAGCGGCCGTCCTGGCGGCCCTGCACGAGGCCCGCCTGGCTCAGGATCTTGAGGTGGAACGACAGCGTGTTGGCCGGTACCTCGAGCCGCTGGGCGAGGTCACCGGCGGCCACGCCGCCGGCACCGGCCTGCACCAGGGTGCGAAAGACCGCCAGCCGGCTCTCCTGGGCGAGGGCGGACAGCGCATTGACGGCGGATGACGATTCCATGTGTCTAGAATTATCGAATTGACGATCTGCCGTCAAGGGCCGGCTGGCGCCACGCGACCCTAAAGTGGCCTAATCGCTGGCCGTCGCGGTTTGCGCGCCGCTGCCAACAGGAGTGCCCCTCGCCATGGACGTACTCGTCGAGACCAGGGACGGCGTCTGCCGCATCCACTTCAACCGGGTCGCGAAGAAGAACGCGATCACCGCCGCCATGTACGCGGCGCTGGCCGACGCGATCGGGGTGGCCGAGGCGGATCCCGCCGCCCGTGCCGTGCTCATCGCCGGCCATCCCGACATCTACACGGCCGGCAACGACCTCGAGGATTT
>CAIMCI010000253.1 GCA_903839465.1 uncultured Pseudomonadota bacterium | reverse complement strand
CCGCCGCCGCGCAGTCGCCCGCGCTCGAAGACCTCAAGACACTCCTGCTCGCCACGCCGGAGGTCGTGAGCACCGACGCCGACCTTGTCGCCGGTATGAGCGCCCTCGTCGCCGCCGGCATCATCACCGCCGACCGCCGCGACCAAATCCTCAGCGCCGCCGCCTCGCCATGAGCACTGCCGCCTCACCCTTCACCGTCGCCGCCGTCGTGGGCGGCGAGGAAACCAGCGCCGCCTTCATCGACGGCAACACCGCCGCCGTCAAGGTGCGCGCCATGCCCATCCGCCGCCTGGCCGAGGTGCTGGCCGTCGCCGACCACGAGTCGGCGCTCATCGAGCTTGTCACCGAGACGGACGGCAAGCCCGTGCCCAAGGAATGGGCCGACCAGCTCACCGACGAGAGCCACCTGCACCTGCTCGACGCGGCGCGACGGCTAAATTTTTCCCGCGCGATTGCCTGGGGGGACAGGCAGATCGCGGCGGGCAAAGACCTCCTGCCGCTGCTGGGCCGGGTCTCACGCTTGCGCACCTTGCCGCCGACGCCCTCCTCGCCGGCGTCGCCCCCGCCGATCTCCCCGAGCTGACGATCCCGCTCCTGCGCCTGCTGCACGCGCGGCAGACCCAGCGCGACGCCGCCATGCTCCACAACCTCGCCGGGCTGCTGAACCTCACCTCCGGCTCGGTGGACGTAAAGGCATGGGAGGCGCGGATGGCCCAGCTCCACGTGACCGCGACCGGCACCGACCTTGAGGGCCACCCGCGCGTGCGACCGTCCAAAACCAAACGCAAAAAAGTTCTGCCCCGCGAAGCCTGATCTCTCATGGCCGACGAAGCCGCCACCCTCCAAATCCTCCTAGACATCCGCGCGCGTCTCGACGAGATGCAGCAGACGCGGGAGGAGTCGCGCGGGCTGAAGGACGACCTCGACCATGTGGGCGAGGCGGGCAACAAGCTGCGCGAGCTGTTCGCCGAGGGTCTCGGCATCGGCAGCGGGATGGAGCTGGCCCGGCGCGGGCTCGATGCGTTCAAGGAGTCCGTCCACGAGGCCGTCGAGTTTTCGGCCCGGCTGGCCGAGCAGATGAAACAGGCGGAGGTGCGCACGACGCTCTCGGCCGAGGGCTACCAGACCCTGGGCTTCCAGCTCCGCAAGGTCGGCGGCGACGCCGGCGAGCTGATCATGGGCCTGCAAATCCTCCGCAAGGTCATCGGCGAGGCGGCCGACCCGAAATCGCCGGCGGTGAAGATGCTGGCCGAACTGGGCCTGTCGTTTGAGCAGCTCCAGGGCAAGCCGGTCGAGGAGCAGCTGGAGCTGGTCGCGCGCGGCCTCACCGGCGTGGACGACGAGAACCGCCGCGCGCTCCTGAGCGCGCAGCTTTTCGGGCGCGGTAGCGCCGCGCTCAACAGCGTGCTTGCCGACCTCGCCGCCAAGGGTCTCGGCTCGCTGACCGAGGAGACGCGCAAGGCCGCCGGGCTGCTGGGCGAGGACATGGCCCACGCGCTCGACGAGGCCGGCATCGAGGCGATGGGCGCGAAGGAAAAGTTTGAGAAGGCGTTCGCCGGCATGGCGCTGAGCACTAGCAAACTGAAGGCCGAAATCTACGGGCTGCTCGGCGACCTCGCGAGCCTGTCGAAAACCGACTGGGCCGTGATCGGCGGCGGTGCCGGTGCCATCGGCATCGGCGCAGGCGCAGTGGCCGCCGGCGGCCTCGGCGGCCCGGAGGCGTGGGGCTTTGTTGCCGCCCTCGCCATCGCCAAAAGCGCGGCGTGGGTCGGCGTCGGCACTGTCATCGCGGCCGGCCTGATCGCCGCCTGGGAAATCCACCAGGCCGGGGCGGCGGCCGTCGCCGCACGCGATCAACAGACGGAGTCCGAATATCGCGAGGACGCCAAGCGGAGCGCGGTCGCCGCGCAACTCGCCGCCGCGCGCACGCCCGAAGACGTGGCGCGCGCCTCCAACGCCGCGCACATCGGCGCGCTCGTCTACACGCACGCCGCGCAGGACACCACCGACCCGGAAGAGCAACGCCGGCTGCAAACGATCTCCGAGCAATACTCCAGCATCGTCAAAAAGGCGCGCGAGCACGGCGCGGAGATCATCGCGGCCAACGCCGCGCTCGATGAACAGGCGGCGCGGGCGAAGGCCATCGCCGACGAAACCGCGCTGGCCGTGACCGACAGCGACGAGCTGGCGAAGAAATTGAAGAACCTCCAGGAGCAGCAGGCGACTGCCGAGTTCGCCGCCGCACTCGCCAATGCTCCGACCGGGCAGGACAAGCTCAAGGTGGTGGACGACCAGGCCGCCAAGGCGCAGGCGCTGTTTGAGACGCAGACGGCCGCCGCCGAGCTGGCGAAGAACGACAACGCCGCACTCGCCGCCGCCGCGCAGCTCCGCGTGACCCAGCTCGATCTGGACAAGCAGCGGCTGGAAATCCAAAAGCAGATCACAGACGAGGCGAAAAAGGCCGACGACGAGGATGAGCGCTATTTCGCCCAAGGGGCCGCGCGCATCACCAAGCAGAATGCCGCGCAAACGCGCGCCGGCCTCGACGCCACCGAGACGGCCGCGCAGGCCGCGTTTGACAAGATCGCGGCCCAGCGGGCCGCCCACCAGGCCGACCCGCACCTGACAACCGAGGAGCGGCGGCACGCCAACATCGCCGACCTCACGGCCGAGATTGCCGCGCAGCAGGCCGAGATCGACGCGCTCAACGCCCAGATCGAGAACGCGCCCGACGTGACCGACGCCGACCTCATCAAGGGCCGGCGCGACCAGGCACAGAAACGGATGGACGGCCTCAGCACGTCGCTCGCCGGCGCGAAGCAAGACCCGCTCACCGGCGTGGACAAGTTTGGCCAGAAGATGCGGCAGCTGCGCGAGGACTCCGACCCGACGTTCGAGCTGCTCGACGCGGGCTTCAACGGCCTCGACACCTGCATCACGGACGCGCTGCTCAAGGCCAACTCGCTGGGCGACGCCTTCCGCCGCGTGTTCCAGGCCATCGTGCAGTCGGTCGAGCAGGCCATCGCCAAGATCATCGCGCTGCGGATCGTCGAGGCCGCCGCCAGCCTTTTCTTCGGCGGCGGCGGCAGCGCGCTTGTCATGGGCGGCGGCGGCCAGGTGGCGGCGGCCGGCGGCGGCAGCTTCGTCACGCGCGGGCCGACGCACTTCACGGTCGGCGACAATCCCGGCGGCGTCGAGCTGGTCACGGTGCATCCCCTCAGCGGCGTCGGCCGCACCACGGCGAGCGGCAACGTCATGCGCATGGCCGGCGGCGGCACGGCGCTGATCGACTCGATGCGCTATGCCGCGCCCTCGCTCCTGGCGGCCGGCGGCGGCGCGGCCGTGACGGCGGGTGGCGGCGCTCCGGGCGCGGCGGCCGTCAGCCAGCCCGCGCCGCAAAACCACCACTGGTATTTCGACCGCGCCGAATGGCTCCGCGCCACGCGCGAGGACATGCACGCCGTCGCCCACGAGGTCTGGCGGCAGAACGCCTGGCAGCTCCGCCGCGCATGATCGCCGAGACCCTCAACGCCGAAAGCGTCTGGCTGCTGACCGAGGCATCGCAGCCCGGCACGGAGAAGCTCACGGTGGGCGTGCCGGCCGACCTCGACCGCAGCGCGGACGGCCGCGAGGCGCGCTCCGCGCTCGACGGCGCGCTGCGCACGTCGCTGGAGTGGACGGCGATCCTCGGCCAGGCGGAGCTGAACGAGCTGCTCGACGCGCTCCAGACTTTCCAGGACGAGCGGCTGGTCGTGCCGGTGTGGCCGCTCGCCACGACGGGCGCGGGCTGGGCGGCGCGCGCGGTCGGCGGTGGCATCGTCGTCGCGTGGGACGAGGGCTTCACGGCGCACGAGATCAACCCGGCGCACCCGGAGGACTACGACTTCGTCGCGCCGGCAATCCTCGCCCGCTTCGCGGCCAAGCCCGTGCCGCCCGACGCGCTCTCGGCGCTCAACGCAAGCGTCAGGTTCGCGGTGGTCGAGGACGCGACGGCCGACCTCGCGCTCGCGCCGGTCGCCGCGCCGGCCGGCACCGGGCCGCTGATCGGCGGCGTGGCGCAGCCGGTCTTCCCGTTCACGCCGGAGTGGTCGCAGGCCACGCCGCAGGCCGGCAGCGCGGAGGTGACGGTCACGCGTGCCGCGCCCGGCACCGGGCGCGTGCAGGCGACGGCATTTTACGCGCAGACGCCGGAGCGGCCGGTGACGGCCACGCTGCTGCTCACGACGGCCGCCGACATCGGCCTGCTGCTCGGCTGGTGGCTCGCCCGGCGCGGCGCGGTGCAGCCGCACTGGGTGCCGACCTGGCTGCTGCCGTGCTCGCTCACGGCCGACGCGGCGGCGGGCACGAGCACGCTGCACGTCACCGATGCCACGGCGCTCGGCGGCAACCGCTACCTCGCGCTCTGCGCGCCGGGCAGCGCGCCGGAGATCGTCTCGGTCACGGGCATCGCGGGCAACATCCTCACGCTCGCCGCCAACCTCGCCAACACCCACACGGCCGCCGGCACGGGCGTCGCGCTGGCGATGCTCGCGCGCCACACGGACGCTCCGCTCGCGCTCACGTTTCAGAACAGCTACGTGGCCGGCGCGACTATCGCGTGGCGCGAGCTGCCGGCGGAATACAACACACTGCCCGAAGACGAGACGCGCGGCACGACGGTCGGCGCGCTCGCGCGCACCGCGTGGCTCTACGAGTTTGAGGAGGCTTGGCCCGGCGGCAGCGTGTTCACCCGCGCGACCGACGCCGGCCTCGACCTGGTCGTCGGCGGCCACACCTATACCGACCGCCCCATCGGCCTTTCGGGCAAGGTGACGCAGGCGGTGGACTTGTCGCGGCAGTCGCTCACGCTCAAGACGCGCTGGTGGACGCCCGGCCCGTTTGACCAGTTCATGCCGGGCGGAGTCGCGTGCAGGATTTTCGTGCGGCTGTATGAGTTTCAGGTCGGCACCGCCAATCCGCCGGTGCTGCGCTGCACAGGCGAGCTGACCGGCGTGAAATTTGACGGCCCGATGATCGAGGCGCAGGTCTCCGGCCCCGGCGAGATTTTTGACCGAGTGCTGCCCTCCGACGTGTTTGGGCGCGGCTGCAACGCGCGCCTGTTCGACGCGCGCTGCCAGCTCAACCTCGCCGACTGGGCCATCACGGCCATCGTCACGGCCGTGGCGGGCACGAGCGTCACGCTGAACACGCTTGCCCGAACGGGCGGACTGCCGGCCGGCTTTGGCTTCGCCCACTGGTTCGCGCTCGGCATGATGCAGCGCACGTCCGGCGGCAAGACGCGCGCGTGGAGCGTCTATGACTCGACGGTGCTCGCCGCCGGCGCGCTCACCGTCACGCTGCGGCAGGCCTACACGGGCAACATCGGCGACGCCGTCACGCTCTGGCCCGGCTGCGACAAGCAGTTCACGACCTGCCAGGCTTACAACGCCGGCACCAACCCCACGGGGAAGTTCAACAACGCCGCGAATTTTCGCGGGTGCCCGTTCATCCCGGATCGCGCGCCGCAGTTCGACCTGCCGGCCGTGAGCCTCGACCAAGGCTCCAAGAAATGACCATGCGCACGCCCACCGAGAGCGCCGCCCTGGAGGCCGCCGCCCGCTCGTGGCTCGGCACGCCGTTCGTGCCGAACTCCGCCGTCATGGGCAGCGGCGTGTGCTGCCACCGGCTCGTCGCGGAGGTGCTGTTCGAGGCCGGCTGGCTGCCGCGCTTCGACGTGCCGGCCGGCGCACCCATGCACGGCCGCGCGGCCGACAACTCGGAAATGGAACGGTGGTTCGACACCTCGCCGCTCTTCGCCGACGCCGATCCCGGCCGCCTGTGCGCGACCGATGCGGCCGGCGCGCTCGCGCTGCTCCAGCCCGGCGATGTGGTGTGCTCGCGGCCGGCGCGGCTGCCGTGGCACCTCGCGCTCGCGCTGGAGCGCGGACGCTTCTTACACGTGCAATACGGCGGCAGCGTGCAGATCGCCCCGAACCTGCCGCCGGTCTGGGCCGCGCGCCTGGCGCGTCTCTGGCGGCCGATCCCCCACTCGCCATGATGGGAGGCAGCACATCCGCCCCGCTTTCGCCCCAAGCCTCGCTCCCCATCGAGCGCGAGGACTTCGCCACGGCCCAGGAGGCTCAGCCGGTGCGCTGGTTCGGCGGCACGCGCCTCGTCGCGCTGCAATGGATCACCGACGCGGTCAACCTCATCGCCGTCAAGGCGAGCTCCGGCGGAAAGAAGGGAGGGAAGGCGGCGAAGGCCAACCCACAGTATGACTACTACGGCACCGTCGCCGGCATCATCGGCATCGGCCCGCTCGACTCGCTCTCGAAAATCTTGCTCTCGAACTCCGACCTGTTCGTCGGGCCGGTCGGAGCCGGCGGGGACTACACCGACCTGACCGGCTCCATCGATTCGCGCTTCTTTGCCAGTGGCGGATACGCGCGCATCTATTGGGGGACGGAGACGCAGACGGCTGATCCCGCGCTCGCCGGGCATCCGGGCTACCGGGGCTATGCCTACCTGATCCTGCATAATTTTTTGTTCGGCCGCATGGTCACGACCGCGCCGGACATCCAGGCGATCGCCACGCGCCGCATCGCCACCATCGGCCCCGGCAACACCGATGACAAACTCACCGGCAACCGGGCCGAACAGCGCGACGGCCAGGTCAACCCCCTCGACTGCACCTTCGAGCTGATTTCGCGGCCGTGGGGACTGCATTTCCCTGTCGGCAGCATGGAGGACACTTTCGTCAACAATGCATTCTATCTCGACGATTCCGGCGTGCTCTCAGCGACGTGCTACTGCTCGCCGCTGCTGGAGGGATTCACGCCGGCGCGCGGCGCGCTCCAAGACCTCCTCGATCTGTGCGACGGCGCGATGCGCTGGACGGTCGCCGGCGGGCTCGACTGCGTGAGGAAACTATGGGGCAGCGACCCCGGCGACGTGCCGACTTTTGACGCGCGGCACTTCGTGGACGGCTCGCCGCCGCAGCTCGACGCGCAGGGTCTCGCCGCCGTGCCCACCGAGGTGGACGTGTCGTTCACCAACCGCGACAAGCTGTTCAAGCGCGACATGACAACGACGCCCAACCTCTGGGCGCAGCAGCTCCGCCCCGACGCCAACCGGCTCCAGCTCAACCGTGAGATGGTCACGCGTGCCGGGCAGGCCGCCATCATCGGGGCGAACGCGCTGGCCCAGACCGACCAACCGCGCCCGACCGTCACCATGCAGCTCCGGCGAGCGCTGGTGCTCACCGCTGACGGGCAGGCGTTCCTGCCGGGCGACAAAATCAAGGTGAACCTCAACCCGGAGCCGGGCGGCGCTCCCACGGCCAACGTCGTGTTCGTGACGGAGGTTTCCTACGGCCGCACCGGGCCGGTCACGGTCAAGGGCGAAGTGGACACGCTGCTCGGCGCGGTGCCCTACTCGCCCGACATACCCGCGCCGCCGGGCGGCAGCGAGACGGCCGACGAAATCGCCTACGCGCTGGGCGTGCCGCTGCCGTCGCCCGCCTACGGCACCGACCCGGCCTTCGCCGTGCTCGCGGCCCGTCCGGCCGCCAACCTGATCGGCGCGGTGCTGTTCTTCGACACCGACAGCGGCGGCGCTTTCCCGGAGCTGGGCGTGCTCACCGGCTTCGCCGTGCGCTGCTCGCTGGTGAACGACAT
>CAIMCI010000252.1 GCA_903839465.1 uncultured Pseudomonadota bacterium | reverse complement strand
TCGTACATGTCGTCCGTGCCGATGACGATGCCGGGGTGCTTCTTGAGGACGTCTCCCAGCGCCTCGAGTTCGGCGCGGGTGTAGGCCGCCCCGGTCGGGTTCGACGGGCTGTTCAGGATGAAAAGCCGGGTTTTCGGGGTGATCGCCGCCTCGAGCTGGGCGGCGGTGATCTTGTAGCCCTGGGCGGGCCCGGCACTGACGATGACCGGCGTGCCGTCGGCGAGGAGCACCATGTCGGGGTAGGAGACCCAGTACGGGGCCGGGATGATGACCTCGTCGCCGGCGTTCAGGAGCGCCATGCAGAGGTTGTAGATGGTCTGCTTCGCGCCCGAGGAGACGAGGATCTGGTTGCGGGCATACTCCAGGCCGTTGTCGCGCCGGAACTTGGCGATGATCGCGTCCTTGAGCTCGGGCGTGCCGTCGACGTTCGTGTAGCGGGTGGCGCCGGACTTGATCGCGGCGATTCCGGCCTCACTGATGTGCGTCGGGGTGTCGAAATCCGGTTCCCCGGCCCCGAGGCTGACCATGTCCTTGCCTTCGGCCTTCAGCTTCGCCGCCCGGGCGGTCACGGCGAGGGTGGGCGACGGCTTGATCCGGCTCATTCTTTGGGCGACTGTTATCGTCACGACTTGTTCCGCTGCGTTGCAATAAACGGCGTAGTGTTCACGATTTGGCCCACCCGCGCAACGGAGGCGCCCCACCCATGGCCCTGAGCCCCGATTCCGCGCCCCGGCCGTTCGCGCTGGAGGCCGAGTACGCCCCGGCCGGCGACCAGCCGGCGGCGATCGCGTTCCTGACCGAGGGCCTGCGCAACGGGCTCGCCTACCAGACGCTCCTCGGCGTCACGGGTTCCGGCAAGACCTACACGATCGCGAACGTCATCCAGAACCTGCAGCGCCCGACCATCGTGCTCGCCCCGAACAAGACGCTCGCCGCGCAGCTTTATGGTGAGTTCCGCGAGTTTTTTCCGCACAACGCGGTCGAGTACTTCGTCTCCTACTACGACTACTACCAGCCCGAGGCCTACGTCCCGTCCTCCGACACGTACATCGAGAAGGACGCCTCGGTAAACGACCACATCGAGCAGATGCGCCTGTCGGCGACGAAGGCCCTGCTCGAGCGCAAGGACGCGATCATCGTCGCGACGGTCTCGGCGATCTACGGCCTCGGTGACCCGTCGGCGTACCTGTCGATGGTGCTGCACCTGTCGCGCGGCGACCGGATCGACCAGCGCAAGATCCTGCACCGCCTGACCGACATGCAGTACGAGCGCAACGATGTCGATCTGCGCCAGGGCACCTACCGCGTGCGCGGCGACGTCATCGACGTGTTCCCGGCCGAGTCGGAGCGCGATGCGGTGCGCATCCAGCTCTTCGACGACGAGATCGACAGCCTCGCGTGGTTCGACCCGCTGACCGGCGAGACGCAGCGGACCGTGCCGCGCGCGACGATCTTCCCGTCGTCCCATTACGTGACGCCGAAGGAGCGGCTGCTGAACGTGCTCGATGACATCAAGCGCGAGCTCGTCGACCGCCTGACGGTGCTGCGTGCCGAGAACAAGCTCGTCGAGGCGCAGCGCCTCGAGCAGCGCACGCTCTTTGATCTCGAGATGATGAACGAGGTCGGCTACTGCTCCGGCATCGAGAACTACTCGCGCTACCTGTCGGGCCGCGCGCCCGGCGAGCCGCCGCCGTGCCTGTTCGACTACCTGCCGAACGACGCGCTTCTGATCGTCGACGAGAGCCACGTGACCATCCCGCAGCTCGGCGGCATGTACAAGGGCGACCGCTCGCGCAAGGAGACGCTGGTCGAGTACGGGTTCCGGCTGCCCTCGGCGCTCGACAACCGGCCGCTGCGCTTCGAGGAATGGGAGCGGCTCGCGCCGCAGATGATCTTCGTCTCGGCGACCCCGGGACCCTACGAGCTCAGGCACTCGGACGGCGCCGTCGCTGAGCAGGTCGTGCGTCCGACCGGGCTCGTCGACCCGCTGGTCGACATCCGCCCGGTGCGCACCCAGGTCGACGACGTGCTCTCGGAGATCCGCATCGTGGTTGCCCGCAACGAGCGGGTGCTCATCACGACGCTGACGAAGCGCATGGCCGAGGACCTTACCGAGTACCTGCACGAGCACGGCGTCAAGGTCCGCTACCTGCACTCGGACATCGATACCGTCGAGCGCACCGAGATCATCCGCGACCTGCGCCTCGGCAAGTTCGACGTCGTGGTCGGCATCAACCTGCTGCGCGAGGGGCTCGACCTGCCGGAGGTGTCGCTGGTCGCGATTCTGGACGCCGACAAGGAAGGCTTCCTGCGCTCCGAGGGCTCGCTGATCCAGACCATCGGCCGCGCGGCGCGCAACGTCAACGGCCGGGCCATCCTCTATGCCGACCGGGAAACGGGCTCGATGCAGCGGGCGCTGGCCGAGACCGGTCGCCGGCGGGCGAAGCAGGTGGCGCACAACGAGGCGCACGGCATCACGCCCAAGGGCATCACGAAGAGCATCCAGGACATCATGGAAGGGGCGCGCTCCAATGCGGCGTCCAAGACCGGTCGCGACGGCGCGTTCCTCGATTCGCTGACGCCGGCCGAGGTCATGAAGCGGATCAAGAAGCTCGAGGTCGAGATGTACAAGCTCGCCCGCAACCTCGAGTTCGAGCAGGCGGCGAAGCTGCGCGACGAGATCGGCGAGCTGAGAAAGTACGGGCTTGGCTTTGACGACCGGCGCGCGGCCGGCTAGGGGCCCGACGCCCGGGCGGGCCTGACGGCGCGGCCGCTTGCCGGCGGCGGTTGCTGTCCGCGGACGCGTCCGGTAGAGTCGCGGATCCTTAAAGGCCCCCGGCCACCGGCGGGACGATTCGGGCGCGTAGCTCAGCGGTAGAGCACTTCCTTGACATGGAAGGGGTCACAGGTTCGATCCCTGTCGCGCCCACCAAAATCAATCACTTAGCATCAACTTGCCCGACCGCTCCGGCACGGAGAGACAGTCAGCGGGCGATCGCCTGCGGCCTCGGCCCCCGCGGTATCGGTGGACGCTGCGCAGGCGATCCCTAGAGCGATGCCGAGGTCGGCCGGGGCGGGTGCTAGCGGGTCGGGCTCATTTCGTTGGTTCCATCACGAGCATCTCGAGCGCACCCTTCGCGTTGAGCGCGGGCACGTAGAGTCGGTGGCTTGCGGGATCGAGCGCCATGGTCTTGGAACCCCTGGCCGTCGCCACGCTGCCCACGACCGAGTACGCGTCCGGACCCTTCTGTGCCACCACGGTCACGTCGGCCGAGTCACCGTTGGAGCTGAACACCCGGGCTGAGCCGGCATCGTAGGCCGCGGCATCCACGTGCGAGCCGATCGGCAGCCTGGCGACCTGCCGCCCGGACGCCGCGTCGCTCACGACCATCGTGCTGTTGTGGCAAACCGAGAAGAGACGGCCGTGTGCCTCGTCGATGGCAAGGCCCGTCGGCTCGACGCACCCGGCGAGCGGGAAGGTCGAGGCGACGCGGCCGCCGGCGACGTCGATCACCGCGACGCTGTTCTTGTCCTCGAGGTTGACGTAGATCTTGCCGCCGCTCGCCACGGAGAACTCAGGGCGGCCGGCGAGGGCAATCGTCGCGACTTCCTTGTTGGTCACGGCGTCGATGACGTTGACGTTGTTGCTGTGGCCATTGAAGACGTAGATTCGCTTCGAGGCCGGCTCATACACGATGGAATCGGGATCGGTACCGGAGAGCTTGACCTGCGCAACGGTCTTCAGTGTCGCAAGCTCGAAAACCGTGACCGAATCGGCCTTGCCGTTGCTCGTGAAGCCGCGCCCGAGATCCGGCGCGAGCGCAATGCCGTGCACGCCCGGCGTGTCGGCGATCTCGCCAACGGTCTTGCCCGTGGCCGTGTCGAGCACCTGAACGCGCGAGGCGCGCGACAGGTACAGCCTGCCGCGAGCGCCATCGACGGTGAGGTAATCCCACTTGCCGTCACCGGGCACTGCCCAGCGATCAACGATCGCGTAGCCCGCCGCCGCCGCATCTGCGGCGGACGCGACGTGCGGCGCGAGCATGACGCCGGCCGCACTGAGCGCGACAGCCAGCGCACCGGCGCGTACCGCAGCGCCCGTCATCTCAAGGGCTGAACTCTTCATCGGGCACTCCTTTCAAATTCCGGCCGGCGTGGAGATCACGCAAACGAACACGATAAGCGGTGAACATTAGGCCAGCATTAATGGAAGACCGCGTGAAATTCCGCGGCCGCGAGCGTCCGTTGGTCACAAAAAGTTCAACGTGTAGCCGTAGGCTCGGGCGACGTAGCGGACGCATGTCGTTGCGCTTGCCCTCCTCGCCGCTCACCCGGGTGCCGGATATCCGTCATCACGAGACATCTCAAGCCCGGTCACCGAACCCACGCCGACGTCACGCCGAAGTGACTCACACGGAGACGAGTTCCCATGCCTACCAGCCGCCCGAGTCTCGCGCTTGCCGCCGCCGTTGCCCTGGCGTTCAGCGCCGTTGCCCCCGCGGCAGAAGTAGGCACCGTCCACGGCCACATCCGTACGCCGCGTACCTCGTCGCCAATCGCGGGCGCGCGCGTCGAGCTTGTCGAACTCCACCGCGAGACCACGACCGCGCCGGACGGCAGTTACTCGTTCGCCGACGTCGAGGCCGGCAGCTACACGCTGCGGACCACGGCCGCTAGCGGTGCAACCGCCTCGCAGGTGGTCGTCGTCAGTGGCAGCCGAGGCGCGACCGCCGAGATCGTGCTGGCCGGCGTCGAGAGCGGACTCGGCACGATTACCGTCAATGTGGACCGGTACGCCGAGGCCCGTTCGCGGGCCGTCCAATACGCTGCGCCCAACCTCATCGACGTCGTGAGCATCGAGGAGATCCGCAAGCTGCCGGACGTCAGTGCCGCCGAGGCCGTCCGGCGCCTGCCGGGCGTGTCTGCCGAGAACGACACGGGCGAGGCACGCTTCATCAACATCCGCGGCCTCGACGCCGATCTGAACGGCACAACCTTCGCCGGCGTTCGCATGCCACCGACGAACCCGTCCAGCCCGCTGAGCGGTGGACGGGCGGTCGCGTTCGACACGATCCCGTCCGGTCTCCTGGGCTCCGTCACGGTCACGAAGACCAACGTCCCGGAGATGGACGCCGAGGCGCTGGGTGGCACGATCGAGCTGACGCCCCGACGGCTTGGTGCCGGTGATCCGGCCTTCGTCAGCGGCCGGGTCGGCAGCGGCTACGAGCCGCTGCGCAGCACGAAAATCATCGACCTCGAACTGTCCGGCGGTACGCGTTTCGGTGGCGGCTCGTTCGGCAGCGGGCCCTTCAGCGTCGTCGGCTCGATTGCCTACTACGAGGATCGGCGCGGTATCGACGACCTCGAGAAGGATTACCTCGACAACACGCCGACCAACCCGGACAAGTCATTCGCCGATCTGCAGCAGCGCTATTACAACGGTTACCACCGGCGCCGGCTCGGCGCGGGCGGCGAGTTTGCCTTCCAGCCCGACGAGCACAACCGCTGGTATCTCGACGTGTACCAGACCGGGTACTCGGAGTCGAACCACAAGGACTTCCAGCGAATCGACTTTGCCGGGAACGCGTCGGCGGATCCGAATAACCCCAACCTCATCACGGACCAGGTCGACGCGTACCGCAAATCGGCGACCGATCACAAGGAAGACCTGCGCGCGCGCCTGATCTCGCTGGGAGGCAAGAACGACATCGGTAGCTCGGTGCTCGACTACCGCGTCTCCTACACGGAAGGAACCTACGTCGTGTCGCACGACATCGGTTGGGAGTTCCTCACGCCGGCCGGAGATGGCGCCACTATCACCTATGATGTCGGACAGCCTAACTGGCCGTCCTACAAGATCACGCCGTCGGCAGCCTCTGGCGCCATCAATGCGAATCGGCTCGACCCGACGCAGTACACGCTGAACGGTCCCGTCTCGACCGGTACCGAAAGCGACAAGGACAAGGAAACGTCGGCGGCGATCAACTGGCTGCTGCCGGTCAGCCTGTTTGCTGCCGACAAGGAGTCCGTGAAGGTCGGCGCAAGCGGTCGCTGGCGTGACAAGGTGCTCGCGCCGAACTCGGTGACCTACGACAACGTCCCCAACGTGAATCTCTCCGGCTACGTGACGAACGAGTTCATCACCTTCTACAAGAATCACTACACAAACGGCTTTACCTTCGACTTCGACAAGTTGTCCTCCTACCTCAACAGCGGTGCCTTCAGCCGCTCTGCCGCGCAGGCGTTGGCCGATCTTCAGTCCAACCAGGCGACGTTTCAGCGCAACAAGGAGGATGTGTACGCCGCCTACTTCCAGTACGAGGCGACCTTCGGCAACTGGGGCCTGCTGGCCGGTGCGCGCGTCGAGCACACGAGCGCGACCTACGGTGCGTACGCCGTCGACAACACGGCCAGCAACCCGGTGCAGGGTTTTGTCGACGATCGCCACTCGTACACGAACTTCTTTCCGACCGTGCAGGGCAAGTACGTGTTCGAGCCGACCCTCATCGCGCGCGGCACGGTCTCAAGCTCCATCGGTCGGCCGGGCTTCAACCAGATCACCTCGGCTATCCAGGTCAATTCCCGGACCGACGGCTCGCCGACCAACCCGAACCTGACGATCGGAAACCCGGCGCTGAAACCGGTCACGGCCTATAGTCTTGACCTGTCGATCGAGAAGTACCTGCCCAATGGCGGCATTCTGTCCGCCGGCGTCTTCGACAAGGAGCTGGCGAACTACGTCGTCTCGTCCGTCGAGCAGCTGGCATCCACGCCGCCGCCCATCACGCCGATTCCTGCGCCCGTGTACGCGCAGACGTTCAGGAATATTAACAAGGCGCGGGTCTACGGCATCGAACTCGCCTGGGAGCAGCATTTCAATTTCCTGCCGGGTTTCTGGCAGGGCTTCGGCGCCGGTGCGAACTACACCTGGGTGCACTCCCGTGCCGAAGTCTCGCCCGGGATCGACAGCCAGCTGCCCTCGACCGCAGAGCACACGGCGAACGTCGCGCTCTTCTACGACCGGGGGCCGCTGTCGGTAAGGCTGGCCGGCTACTACACGGGTGAAGTGCTCTACAACCTCGGCTCGTCACCAAGCGCCAATATCTACCAGTCGCCGCGCAAGTTCCTCGACTTCGGTTCGAGCTACGCGCTGACGCCGCATTCCGGAATCTACTTCAACGCGAAGAACCTGACGAACGATGCCATGCGCTACGTGGAACGCAGCGAGGACCGTCCTATCCAGCGCGAGTTCTACGGCGTCACGCTGCAGGCCGGCCTCACGTTCCAGTTCTGAGCCGATCGATTTCTGCGAGCCACAGTCCGATCCGCTGACCGCAATGCCGCGCCGCTACCCTCGGCTGGCCCGGTCGGTGGCTCTGTGGTGTGCGGCTGTCCTTTAGCAGTCCTGTACGGATCAACTGGTCACGATCAACAGTGCGTAGATGGCGGTATTGAGAATGAGAGCGATCAGGGCATTGCCGATCGTGATGGCAATCGCTGCTGCGGCAGATGACGGCACGCCCAGGCCGTAGAACCGTCGTATGGCGAGGTACCAGTAGGCCGGCAGCACGGTGACGCTGAGTACCGTCTGCAGCACGCCCTCTGCCACCGAGCTGTGCTCTCGGCCCAGCCACGGCAACAGTAGCTGGGCGAGCGCCGTCACCAACAGGTAGAACGTCAGGACGTTGAGCGCCAGCGCGAGGTGTTCAAGGTAGCGGCGGTGCGTACGGAACAGGATCAGTTGTTGCAGCAGTGCGACAAATACATAGACGAGGAACGTTCCCGCTTCGCTCAGCCAGTGCCCTCTCGAGGCGATCCGTTCCTGGACCGCCGGGTCGGTCCACGGGATCGAGGCGCGGGCCTCGAGAAGCCGGTCGAGCAGGTGAGTCGGATCGGAGAGGCGCGCTCGTTCCGGGAGGCTTAGATCCCCCAGTCCGGCAAAACCGGCTGTCAGTGCATAGAGGACGAAGGCCGCGAAGTAGAGCTTGAGCGGCCCGACGAAGACGTTCCGCCTGCCGGCGACGAACGCCTGTGCCAGCTCGCCCGGGCGGAAGAACAGGCTCGCGAGCGTCCGCGGCAACTTGCCGTCGGCGTGGATCAGCGCGTCCGGCAATTCGTGCAGGACGTAGTGGCGCCAGTCGAGGTCGGAGGGGGACAGCGCCTTCTCGCCGCACTGTGCGCAGTAGCGGCCGACCCGGGGAGCACCACAGCTGACGCACGGCGCGGGCGGATCGGGAGCCACCCCCGTGTCCGTCGCGGGCCACTGTTCGGTGGCAGAGTTGCGGGTGGGGGAGTTCAGTGGGGCTCCGTCCGTAAGCCACGGGGCTGCCCGATGCTAGCCCGTTGTCGTGCCGCTTCCGGCCGCAACGGGGCCGACCGCTGCCATCCGGGGCGGAACAACGGCCGGGCGACTGACGTCGCCCGGGCCGTCGCGCGGCCATGTCGGCGAGTCTAGCGGGGCGGGAGTACCTGCCAGGCGTCGTCGGTGGAGGCCGGGTTGGTCCGTACCTTCAGGCCGTCTTCCGGCATCCAGAAGGTCAGTGCGTCGTCCTTCTTGAGGTCCGAGTACTTGACGTCCTTGCCACCCACCTTGACCACCGCCCCCGGTCGCGGCTTGAAGCTGAACGTGGTCAGCGGATCACCGGCGACGTTCAGGAACGACACCGTAACGAACTCCGGGTCGACCAGGAACACTTTGGCCGAGAACTTCGCGTATTTCGTGCCGTTCTGGATTCGTACTTCCTGACAGGCGGCCGGGGCCTTCGGGTACTTGGCCAGAAACGCGGCACTGAACTTGAGATCGGTGCAGGAGCCCTTGGGTAGCGACTCGGGATCGGTGGCCGTCATCGGGGCTGCAAGCGCGACGGTGCTCAGGCCCAGCAGCAAGCTGGCAGAGATCAAACAGCGAGTGTTCATCCGATCGGACCTCCATTCTCTCTATTGATAAGCCCGGGACCCGCGCGGAGGCCCTGGGAGGGGTAACGCAACATAATAGTGCCCGAAACGCAGCGGCCGTGCGTGGTTCACGCACCCAGCCCCGGCGTTGCCTGCCCCTGGCATCGGCGCGCCTCCGTCAGCGAGGCCGCGGGGCGCGGCATGGGCGTCGGTCCCGGCATACCGGTCGACCGTAAAGCCCGCCGAGGGGTGCGAAGGACGGTCGACGCTACCCGGATAGATTATTGCACTGCAGTAAATCGAGCCAAGGGCGCCGTGCGGGCCCGATTCAACACCAGTAGGTGGTCCTTGAGATCAAAACTCTCCACCGTAGCCAGCATCTGCAGGAAGTCGTTTTCCATGGTCATGTCCAGGCATGCCATTTGCGTTGCGGCAACCTTTGAGATGCGGAGATGGTTTTCGGCGGCGTACTCGAATGCTCCGGTAAAGCGGTTGCAGCCAGCGAAGCCGTAGACTCGATTTCCCCCGTGCTCGAACGTCACGGTGACGGGCTTGCGTGGGCCGGACGTCTCAGTCACCGGCTTTCCCGCCAGTTCCGTCAGTCTCCAGCCGCTCGCCGCGAACAGGTCATCCGCCGGCGCAGCGCCGGCGGTCTTGTTTAATACGTATCGCCCGGCCAGATCTCCGGTGATCCTGCTCCCGTCGCGGTCAAGCTGCGTTAGCGTGTTTTCGCCGACGAAGTAGCGGTTGGGGGCGGAAGGGATGCCCAGCAACTCGATCGAACTGCCGTTGCTGTTCCACGAAAAATTGCCGCGCTGCTGCCGGGCTTCACGGTCCTTGCCGAGATATCGGGCTTCAAGGAGATACGTACCGTCCCGGTTGAGGCGGATCGCTGTCTCGATCCCGGCACAGTCGGCGCACGGCAGGACCCCCGTGTACGTGCCTTCCCAGTCCAGCGACGTCGCACTGTTGTCCGGCGCCGAGGCCCGGGCCCCGTGGCCCGTCAGGAGCCCGCCGAACGTAGCAAGCGACAGGACGACCGCCCGCACGGTCATCCGCGCGCGTCTGGGCCCTGTGCTCATGGCGAAAGTATTCTCAGGCATCGCTCCCCGGAGCCTCCTGCACGTCAGGCGGTCCTTTCCGGAATCCGAATTTGAATGCTACCGCGATTCAGGATCGGGAAGACATGGAGGCCGTTCAAGGATGCCGCCGGATTACGTTGGCCGGGCGTAAAGACGCCGGTCCGGATCCGGACGGGATCCGTGGCACCTCGCGCTCTTGACGCCCCGGAATCAATCTGCATCCGCGCCGCGGGTCTTGGGTCGCAACCTGCCCGAAAAGTACGCACACGACCCCGCAACCGGGCAGGTAGCGCAGCGCGGCGAGGTGCGCTTGCAGTCGCGCAGTCCGTGGCGCTTCAGTAGCAGGTAGGCGCGCCTGCGCGCATCGACTGCTTCTTCGATCTCGCCCGCCAGTGTTTGCTGTCCGAGGCGATAGCAGGCGTCGTAATTGGCCGGCGGCGCATCGGATGCGATTCGGGCGAGCACGTACGGGCAATTAGAGGGCACCGCGGCGACCGCCGCGATGCCGCTGAACAGCAGTATTCGATCCGCGCCGGGCCTGCCTATCCCCGGAAAGGTCTTTAGCAGCGCGTAAGCTTTGGGGAGAGGAGGGCGTGACAGCTCGGCGCGCAGGTTTCCGCCGCAGCGGTCGACGATAAGCTGGGCAATCGTTTTCACCTTTGCCGCACGCAACGCGGGCACCATGCCGCCCGGCGTCAGGGCACGAGCTAGCCGAGCTGACGGGACTGCCAGGAGGTCGGTCGGAGCAAAGCCGATGTCCGCTGTCAGTGATTGCCATCCGAGCCGGCAGCGCTCATCGCTTGCCGGATAGCCACAGTGCCACCAGATCAAGAACTGGTAGGGGTCGGTGGGCCACGTCGCTTGCTGCGGACCGTGGAAGGATTCCAATGCGTCGAGGATTTGCGCGAGCCGCGACAAGGGAACCTCGGGAGATCGGCAACCGGCGGAGGCGTCGCACCGAAAATACCAGACTGCGCGCGATCGACGGTGCCGTGGAGCGTTCGTCATTGCCTATTGCTGCGACACGGCACCAGGCGTGGCACTGTGGAGCGTCCCTCGGCAGGCCAGCCATCCCGGGTCGTCTCGATGGCGGCCTTGCCAGCCAGATGTTATGGTGCGGCGCATTGCGACATCGTGTCCGCACAGGCGGGTATCCGATCAACGTGGCTGCCGATCCCGAGACGTGTGGCGGTATGAGTCGTTTGGCGCAGTGGCCGGACGGCCTGCTTGCGCCGGCGCTGGCGCCCGCCGCGCCCCGGACGCTGTGCACCGACTGCGGCGTGTCGCGGACGGCGCGGGCAGCGCAGTGCGGTACGGCCTGTCAGTTCATCCGGCCGCGCTATCCGGTGCTCGAAGCGAGGGTGCACGGACGCGGGCGGGACGGCGAGCGCGGCGACGAGCGATTCTTCGGGGTCTACCGGCAGATGCTGCGAGGCTCGCTCGTTCCCTCGCTGGCCGGTGCCCAGTGGTCGGGAATCACCTCCCGGATTGGCGCCCGGCTTCTCGAGGTCGGTGCGGTCGATGCGGTGCTGACGGTGGCACCCGATCCGTCGGATCGGTGGCGACCGGTGCCGGTCCTCGTCACCGAGCCCGGGGCGATGGCGCAGGCGCGCGGTATGCGCATGGGTTACGCGCCGGTCCTCGCCCTGCTCGAGACGGCGCGCGCGCGGGGTCACCGGCGCCTCGCGGTCATCGGAATTCCGTGCCAGGTGTACGCCCTGCGGGAGATCGAGGCGGACCTTGGGCTTGAAGCGCTTTACGTGATCGGCACGCCGTGCTCCGACAACACGACGACCGATAACTTCCGCCGCTTTCTCTCGCTCCTGGCGGAGGAGCCGGAAACGGTCACCTACCTCGAATTCTGCACCGACTACCACGTGGAGCTGCGCTTCGCCGACGGTCGGATCCGGCGCATTCCGTTCCTGCTGCTGCCCCTCGCCGAGCTGCCCCCGGACTTCTTCCCGCTGACCTGCCAGACGTGCGTCGACTACACGAACTCGCTGGCCGACCTGACCGTCGGCTACATGGGCGGGGATGGCGAGCAGTGGCTGATCGCGCGCAATGCCCGCGGCGAAGAACTGCTGGCGCTTCTGGGTTCCGAGCTTCGGACGTCGCCGCTGACCGATCGCGGCCGGCGGCAAAGCCATGTCGCGGCCTACCGGGCCAACGTGGAACTCGCCGCGGGCGGCCTGCCGGTGCGGCGCATGCCGCGTCTGCTGCGCCACCTGGTCGGCTGGCTGATGCCGCGCATCGGGCCGGGAGGGCTCGAGTTCGCGCGGGCCCGGGTCGAGATGAAGGCCATCGAGACCGTGCTGCATCTGCGCCGGAAGGCGCCCCGGCGTCTGAAGTCGATGGTGCCGGCCCATGTCTGGCAGCTGGTCGAGCGCTACGGCCTTGTGCCCGGCGAGGGAGAGCGGGACCAGCGCTAGCGCAGGGATGCCCGTGCGCACGCCGCCCGTCGTTCGTGTACGGGCGTTGGAAACGTCCGGGAAATTTGCTGCAATGGCGCCGGCAGTCGGCCGGTGTCCGGACGGCATCTCCGTGCGCCGAAGGCGTCTGGCATAGTGAGGGGCGGTCCGGCGAGTGCCGCGTTCGCTCGGATGAGGTGACTTGAATGCGCGAGGCGTTCCCGTTTTCAGCCATTGTCGGCCAGGAGGAAATGAAGCTCGCGCTCCTGGCGACGGCGGTCGATCCGGCCATCGGCGGGGTGCTGGTCTTCGGCGACCGCGGCACGGGCAAGTCGACCGCCGTGCGCTCGCTCGCCGCACTGTTGCCGTCGATGAGCGTGGTCAGGAACTGCCGCTACGGCTGCGATCCCGCCGCGGTCACCCGCTACTGCGACGACTGCCGGGGCCGCTATGACGGCGTGCCGCTGCCGGCGGCCAAGGTGTCGGTGCCGGTCGTCGACCTGCCGCTCGGTGCCACCGAGGATCGCGTCGTGGGTGCCCTCGACCTCGAGCGCGCGCTGGCCGACGGCGTCCGGGCGTTCGAGCCCGGGCTCCTCGCGCGGGCGAATCGCGGCTATCTCTACATCGATGAGGTCAACCTGCTCGACGATCATCTCGTCGACCTCCTCATCGACGTCGCCGCCTCCGGCGAGAACGTCGTCGAGCGCGACGGCCTGTCGGTGCGCCATCCGGCGCGCTTCGTGCTCATCGGCAGCGGCAACCCGGAGGAGGGCGAGTTGCGGCCGCAGCTCCTCGACCGGTTCGGCCTCTCGGTCGAGGTGCGGACCCCGGCGGACATCCCGTCCAGGATCGAGATCATCCGCCGTCGCGACGAGTACGAGCAGCAGGGCGAGGACTTCATCGCCCGCTACCGGAAGAAGAACCAGGCCGTGCGCCGGCGCATTCTCGCCGCGCGCGAGCGCGTGGCGGGCGTCGTGGTGGATGATGCAATGCTCGGCCAGATGTCGCGGCTCTGCGTCGCGCTCGGCACCGACGGTCTGCGCGGCGAGCTGACGCTGATGCGCGCCGCGCGCGCCGTGGCGAGCCTCGAGGGCAGGGCGGCGGTGACGATCGGGGATCTGTGCGCGGTGGCGCCGCTCGCCCTTCGCCATCGCCTGCGCCGGGATCCGTTGGACGAGTCCGGCTCGACCGAACGGATCGAGCGTGCGCTTGCCGAGTTAAGGGCCGGTGCGCTCGGATCCTGACGCCGCCGCCACCGCGGCCGTGCGCGCGGCGGCTGCACTCGCTGCCTTCGCGATCGATCCGGCGGGCCTCGGCGGCGTCGTGCTCCGCGGTCGGCCGTCGGCGGCGCGGGAGGGGTGGCTTGCGGCGCTGCGCGGCCTCCTGCCCGTGGCGGCAAAGATGCGCCGCGTGCCGGTCACGGTCGCCGACGACCGGCTGCTCGGGGGGCTCGATCTCGTCGCGACGCTGAAGGCCGGCCGTTCCGTCCTGCAGCGGGGCCTGCTCGCCGAACTCGACGGTGGTGTTGCCGTGTTTCCGATGGCCGAGCGGATGCCCCGGACGACCGCGCAGCGAATCGCCACGGTCCTCGATACGGGGGAGGTCAGGCTCGAACGCGAGGGTCTGAGCGCCGTGTTGCCGGCGCGTACCGCCGTGGTGCTGCTCGACGAGAGTTGCGAGCCGGACGAGAGTGCGCCGCTCGCGCTGCTTGATCGCCTCGCCTTCTGGCTCGACCGCGACGGGCCGGACGACAGCGCGGACATGGCAACGGTCGCGAACGCCGCGGAGATCGAGCAGGCACGCCGGCGACTGGCTGACGTCGTACTGGATGCGCCGTCGCTCGAGGCGCTGGCCGCGGCCGCGGCCGCCTTTGGCGTGCCCGGGATCCGCGCACCCCTCTTCGCGCTCCGCACCGCCCGGGCACTCGCCGCGCTCGAC
>CAIMCI010000251.1 GCA_903839465.1 uncultured Pseudomonadota bacterium | reverse complement strand
TCGCGCCGCCGGCCGATTCGCCGAAGAGCGTGACGTTGCCAGCATCGCCGCCGAAACGGGCGGCGTTTCTCTGCACCCACTGCAGGGCCGCGATCTGATCGAGGAGGCCGCTGTTGCCGCTGCCGGCGTAGGCCGGGCCACCCAGATCGCCGACGGCGAGGAAGCCGAGCAGTCCGAGCCGGTACTGCAGGCTGACGACGACCACGTCCCCGGACCGGCTGAGCGCGGCGCCGTCGTACCAGCTGTTGGCCGCGCTCCCCTCGTAGAGTCCGCCGCCGTGGATGAAGACCATGACCGGGCGGTGCCCGGCATCGGCGGCCGGCGTCCAGACGTTGACGGTCAGGCAGTCCTCCGACTGCACGGCGTCGCCGTCCTCGGTCGCATCGTCGGTGTTCGGCAGCTGCGGACAGGCCGGCGCGGGCGCGGTGGCCGCGCGCGGCGCGGTCCACGGGGTCGGCGCCACCGGCGCGTGGAAGCGCAGCGCACCGACCGGTGGCGCCGCGTAGGGAATGCCGCGAAAGGCAGCACCCCCCGCCGTCCGAAGACCGACCACCGGGCCGTCGGCGGTGCGCACCGTCACCGGCTCGGCGATGACCGCGCCCACCCGGCCGAGCAGCAGGAGCCCGGCGAGCAGGACCGGCAGGACGCGACGGGGACTCCGGTTCGGCATCGTGACCTCGGCAGTCGGTGACCGGCCGAGCATAGCGCGCCCGGCGCCCGCCGGCTCAGACGTCGAGGTTCGCCACCGCCAGCGCGTTCTTCTCGATGAACTCCCGGCGCGGCTCGACCTGGTCGCCCATCAGCGTCGTGAACAGGTCATCGGCCGTGACGGCATCCTCGATGCGCACCTGGATCAGCCGGCGGGTGGCCGGGTTGATCGTCGTGTCCCACAGCTGCTCGGGGTTCATCTCGCCCAGCCCCTTGTAGCGCTGGATCGCCTGGCCCTTCTTCGCGAGGTCCATGAGCCACTGCATCGCGTGGCCGAAGCCGGTGATTTCCTGGCGGTGCTCGCCCTTCTCGGCGTAGGCCCCGGGCGCCACCAGCGTCGCGAGCGTGCGGGCAAGATCCGCGATCCGCCGGTACTCGGCCGAGTCGAAGAACTCGCGCTGGATGTGCTTCTCGGTCGTCAGGCCGTGCTCGGTGCGGAATACGTTCAGGCGCACCGGCTGGTTGCCGGCGTTGACCTCGACCTCGACGCCGTAGCGGCGCACCTTGGTGCCCTGGGCGTTGAGGCCGGTCTCGAGCTTCTTCGCCCAGCCGGTGAGCCAGTCGGCATCGCCGAAGTGCTCGTGCCGCACTTCCGGCAGGAGCAGCATCTGCTCGAGGACGCGCTGGTCATACCGGCGCGCCCACTTCGTGATGATCGCCTGCACTTCGATGTAGCCACGACCGAGCGCGGCCAGCGCCTCGCCGGCGAGCGTCGCCGGCGGAGCACCCAGTGCCTCGGTCTTGAGATAGAGCGTCGCGTCGTCGAGCGCGTGCTTGAGCAGCATCGCGTTCAGCTCGGCGTCGTCCTTGACGTAGTACTCCGACTTGCCGCGCTTCACCTTGTAGAGCGGCGGCTGCGCGATATAGATATAGCCGCGCTCGATCAGCTCCGGCATCTGCCGGTAGAAGAAGGTCAGGAGAAGGGTCCGGATGTGCGAGCCGTCGACGTCGGCGTCGGTGTTGTGGCAGCACAGCCCGCCCATGCCGGCGACGAAGTTCTCGTCGGTCTCGACCGAAAAATCGTAGACGTAGCCGTTGCTGGCCTCCACCGCGTCGATGGCGACGATGTCGAGGCCGACGAGATCCCCGCCGATGGGATGAAAGGCCCGGTTCTTCGGCTTGGTCAGCGGTGCCGCCAGGTACTGCCGGAGCAGGTCGGCGTTGGCGTGGTCCCGCCAGACGGACGAAAGGACACCGAGGTCGTCCTTGGCCGTCACGGAGATGATCCAGTGCGGATGCCGGGTAACGCACGGCTCGCCGCGAATCGTGCGCACGGTCGGGTCCGGCTCACGCCGGCTGAGGGAACCCATCACGCCGAACGACGAGAGGAGGTACATCAGGCCGCTGGCGAGGTCATACGACGAGGTCGAGAACGCCAGGCGCCCGGCAACGACCGTACCGTCACCCAGGAGGTAGCCGCGCAGGAACGCGAGGCGAAGTTCCTCGGATACGGTGAAGACGAGGTCCGGGATCTGCTTGGTCAGCGAATCCCTGCCCTCGAGAGCGAAGAGGTGCTGCCAGGCGAGCGAGGCCACCCGGTTGACGAAGCTGAGCCCGTCCGCGCGGTTCTCGCTCTGATACAGGATCGGCGACAGGCCGAACACGGCCTCGAAGCGCGCGGCCATCTCGGCGCTGAAGCGCCGGTTGGCGTTGCCGATCGTGAGGCGGATCCCGTTCCGGTCAGAACACGAGCCCTCGGCGAGGTAGAAGCCGAGGAGCGTCAGGAGGTTCTCGTCGACGTTCAGGAAACGGCCGATGCCGCGCTCGGCGTGGTGTTCCGGCGACAGCGTCAGGTCCTCGCGGTCCCCGAACCATGCCAGATCCTCGGCACCGAGGTCCGACAGCCGCACCCGGTCACGCACCGCGTTGCGTCCGGACGGCGCGGGGTGCGCCTGCCACAGCCGCTCGAGGCGGCTCGGCCCGACCGTCACGCGCGGCGCGTACGCCGCGGCGTCCAGGCCGACCGCGCCGAGGTAGGCGGTGAAATGCTCGACCGACGGTCTCGAGTCACCCTTCTCCCAGGCGTAGAAGGTCACGGGTTGGCGAATGCCGACGGCCGCACAGAGCGCCGCGTTCGAGACACCGCTGGCGCGTCGCTTGCCGGTCAGTTCCGCGCGCACGTCGGCCGGTATGTCCACCCGCGCCGCCGTCAGTTCTTCCCTCGCCCGGTCGGTGAGGAGCCGGTGGCGGCACCACGCCTCGACGGCGGGTCCGCGCAACCAGATCTGCCGCGCCGCCTTCGGCACCGCCCAGAGGCGCGGGAGGAGATCGAGCCGCGCCGGCGCGGTGACCGGCAGGCGCAGGCGCCGCGGTGCGACGACCCTATCGCCGATACACAGATCATCGCCGCGCTTGAGGCGGATTCCCGCCTCGTCGTGCACGAACACGCTGTGACTGGCGGTGACCCGCACCGAGCGGCCGTACGCCGTGCGCACCGAGTAGAGCGCCTCGTCGAGCGGATGGCGGATGACGGCCTTGATCGGCCGGAAACGCACGTCGTGGGAATCGACACCGAAGCAGAGCACCTCGCCCAGCGCCGCGCCCTTGACGCGCGCCACGCGGTGGTCGTCCTCGACGGCGCCGTGGCGGGTCAGCGCACCGTCGATGAAGGCGCCGATCCGCACCATCTTCACGCCGTCCTGAGGATCGCGCACGAAAACGTGGTCGTCGCCGTCCACGCTCATGATGATGATGCGGTGGTAACGCAGTTTCTCGACGTCGAAGTCGTTGCGGCCGATGCCGCAGCCGAGCGCCGTGATGAGCGTCCCCACCTCGACCGACGAGAGCATCTTGTCGAAGCGGGCGCGCTCAACGTTGAGGATCTTGCCCTTCAGCGGCAGCACGGCCTGCGTGCGACGATCGCGCCCCTGCTTGGCGGAACCGCCTGCGGAGTCGCCCTCGACCAGGAACATCTCGGCCAGAGCCGGATCCTTTTCCTGGCAGTCGGCCAGTTTGCCGGGCAGGCCGGCGATGTCGAGCACGCCCTTGCGGCGGGTAAGCTCGCGGGCCTTGCGCGCGGCTTCGCGCGCCCGCGCCGCCTCGATGATCTTCGAGACGATGGCCTTGGCCTCGGCGGGACTCTCGAGCAGGAATTCCTCGAGCTTCGCGGCGACCGCGTTCTCGACCACGCCGCGGACTTCGGAGGAGACCAGCTTGTCCTTCGTCTGCGACGAGAACTTCGGGTCCGGCATCTTCACCGACAGGATCGCGGTCAGGCCCTCGCGCGCGTCATCGCCGGTGGTCTCGACCTTTTCCTTCTTCGCCTCGCTCTCGATGTACTTGTTGAGCGTGCGGGTGAGGGCCGCGCGGAACCCCTGCAGGTGGGTGCCGCCGTCCTTCTGCGGGATGTTGTTCGTGAAGCAGTACATGGACTCCTGGTAGGAGTCGTTCCACTGCGCCGCGACCTCGACCGTGATCGGCGTGGCCGTCGGCAGGTCGTCGGCATGGACCGCGACCTGGGTACGGAAATAGAAGACCGTCGCGTGCACCGGGGTCTTCGAGCGGTTGAGGTGGCTGACAAAGGCGCGCACGCCGCCCTCGTGCTCGAAGACCTCCGAGCGCTCGTCCCGCTCGTCGACGAGCTCGATGCGGACGCCCGAATTGAGGAACGACAGCTCGCGCAGGCGGCGGGCCAGGGTGTCGTACTGGAACTGGATGTTGGTGAACGTTTCGGCGCTCGGCCGGAAGCGGATCTGGGTACCGTTGCGCTCCGGGACCGGCGCCCCCTCGACGACCGCGAGCGCGGCCTGCGGCTCGCCGTGGCGGTATTCCTGGTGGTAGACCTTCCGGTCGCGGAAGATCGTCAGGACCAGGTGCTCGGACAGCGCGTTGACCACCGACACGCCGACCCCGTGCAGGCCGCCGCTGACCTTGTAGCCACCCTCGCCGAACTTACCGCCGGCGTGCAGGATGGTCATGATGACTTCGGCGGCCGAACGGCCCTCTTCCGGGTGGATATCCACAGGGATGCCGCGGCCGTTGTCGGTGACCGTGATGGACTCGTCGGCGTGGATGATGACGCGGATGCGGTCGCAGTGGCCCGCGAGGGCCTCGTCGATCGCGTTATCGACGACTTCGAACACCATGTGGTGCAGGCCGCTGCCGTCATCGGTGTCGCCGATGTACATGCCAGGCCGTTTGCGTACGGCATCGAGGCCTTTTAAGACTTTGATTTTACTGGAATCGTAGACGTCGCTTTCTGCCATACATCGGTCTCGGCCGGGACATTGCCCAGTATACCATTCAATAGCTTAGGGGCGATGATCGCGGCGACAAGAATGCGCGGCCGGCGCACCGGCCGCGGGTGCCTGCGCCGGGTTCCCGGCACCCCGTCAACCGCCCCCGCCCACTGCGGCCGGCGACTCCCGGCCGCCGACTTATGCACCGAGTTGTGCACAACGTGCCCGGCCGCGGGCCGCGACGCGGTTCCGGTGGATAGGTCACGCCATCATCGCCCGCGACGTTCCACGTGGAACCCGCCGCGCCGGACAGACAGCCCGTC
>CAIMCI010000250.1 GCA_903839465.1 uncultured Pseudomonadota bacterium | reverse complement strand
CGGAAGACGGATCCACTTAACCGAAGAAGAAATCTGTCTGAAGAACCGGGACCAGCTGTTACCGAACCCCAAGGCGAGCGCGGCGAACAGAAGCAGGCGCGGCAGATGCGAGACCGTTTTCGCTCCCAACCCGCGTCTTCCGCCCGCGCGATGGTGGACACCGCGCGACCGAGTCCCCGTGCCTGCATCGCCGCCAACGGGCGGCCCCAGCGAATCCTTATCAGCCCCCCAGAAAGCATCGGGGGTCAGGGGCTGTCGGCAGCCGCGCGTGCGCCCCGCGTCGTTACCCCGTCGCCTCGTGAACGAAGCATCGGGATCGCAGCCGCTCTGGCCATTGCCATCACGACCACCGACCCGGGCGCAAGAACGCCGCCATGGACCCTTCAGGGCTACCCACGACGATGCGTGGTCGACACTGACGGACTTTGTGTAAGGTTGGGGCGACTCCCGACATTTCAACGGGTATGCGGACGCTAGGAGGTGCAACGGAAGTTGGAGAAATGAAACGTTGCCCGCAACGTGCCCGGGCGAGGAGACTTCTGTGCCAAATCTGTGCCAAAGACCCCCGCAAAACAGATGGGCTTAGTTGGGCTTACTTGACCCCAGTTGAGTTCTAACGTATTGTTTTTATGTTGTATTTTGTCGCGTCAGGTAGGCTTTTCACCGCGTTCGGGACGTAGGAGTCGCAGGTTCAAATCCTGTCACCCCGACCATTACGATCGCACCGTTTATCCCCGTTTCCCGGAGAAGAGCGCGCTGTTTCACCGCGCGGCCGGGATGCACAGTTTGCAATACGGCAGGCGCGGGCAAGCGAACCCGCGCCCGCGATGGGTGCGCATCACCCTGCCGGTACCGACGACGGGAATTTCCACGTACCGTCCAGCGCCGCTTTGCGCGGCCGGTAGAGTCGGATCGTGTAGTTCCAGCCCGGCGTTATCGGCAGATAATTCGCGCTATTCGGATCGCCACCGAAATGAACGGTCACGCTTCCATCGGCGTTGCGCTTCGCGGTCACATTGTTGACCGAGTACGCGTTCAGCGCGTTGGCCTCCATGAATCCCTTCGCGTTGTAGACCGTGATGGACCAGAACCCGTCGACCGGTACGTCGCGCACCGAGAGCACGTAGGGCGTGATGCCATCGTTCCTGTCCGGTACGACACTCGTGTAGATCGCGGCCTCCTTCGGATTGCCGCCCCATCCGTAGGCCGTACCCAGCAGGTGGTCGATCGGGTTCAGCTTCGCCTTGTCGCCGAAGAACCCCGACGTATCGACCTTCGTGGCGGCCAGCACGTTGATGGCATCCCGGACCGTGTGCAGGGACTTCTCGTCCCAGTCGGGAATCTCGAATTTGCCCGCGCTGGCCTGCTTCGCCTGGATCCGGTCCTGCAGCGCGTTGGCCGCCTTCAGGTCGGCTGCGTCACCCGGATTGGCGAACGTGCGGAACACGACCGCGACGTAACGGGTACCTATCTTCTCTTTGGTGAGGACGAATGAGCCCGCACCGTATTCCACGGGCAGCATCGAGTGATCCTGACTGATCACGAGCATCGACTGGAAACGCGTACCGGGATCCGGCTTGATGATCGTTACGGGCGCCGTCAGGTCGAAAATGCCGACGGAATACAGCGTATCCCGATTCATTCGAATCACGTCCTGCTTGTCGATCGGAACCATCTGCCGGATGTGGAGGAACTTGCCGAACGCACCCTGCGACACGTAACGCTTCAGCGTGAGGTCGGTCTCGGCCCGAACGAAGTTGTCGACGGTCACGGTCTCGGCGGCGACGACCGGTGTCGTGATCAGAAGCAGCGACCCGATCAGCACCAGCGCCGCGGGTTTGCGAAACGTCTTCATCTGAATACCCCTCCGGTTCGAGCGTGGGTTGCGCGGGATCGGTGTCGAGGCAAGCGCCCGGAACCCCTTGTACTGCGGGGGACGACGGCTTCAAATACGTGTATCTCGCAGGCAGCTGGCCGGCCGCCGGACGGAATACGGCTTCGGCCTGGAAGATCCTTTTGTGTAAGGTGGTTCTTTGCGGATGACGGGGAATGCGCCACCTTCGGGGCGACCCGTCAGTGCAACCGGTGTCGTCAGTCCGCCGCCGAGAGCACGGAATCCAACACCGGCCCCGCCGCCCCGGATGACGAGCACGACGTAACGAGCCGCGGGGTCGGATCGCGCCCGGGACCCGGCCGCCCGTCGGGCCTTGCCGGGTGGCTCAGGCCGCGGCGGCCCGGCGGGTGGCAACCGTCGGCGCCGGACGGTCTCCGCTGCGGTATTTCGTTAGAAGCGCGTCCAGTTGCTCGGCTTCCTGGTTGAGGGCCTCGGCGGCAGAGGCCGCTTCCTCGACCAGGGCGGCGTTCTGCTGTGTCACTTCGTCCATGGTCGTGACGGCCTTGTTCACCTGCTCGATCCCGACCGCCTGCTCGTGGCTCGCCGTCATGATTTCGGCAACGATATGGCTGACCTTGCGCACAGCCTCGACGATCTCGCCCAGCGTCGCGCCGGATTGGTCGACGAGCGCCTTGCCGGCGGCAACCCGGGTCACGCTTTCCTGGATGAGCCCCTTGATCTCTTTGGCGGCGTCCGAGCTGCGCGAGGCAAGCACCCGGACTTCAGCGGCGACCACGGCGAACCCTCGTCCCTGCTCGCCGGCACGGGCTGCCTCGACGGCGGCATTCAGCGCGAGCAGATTGGTCTGGAAGGCGATGTCATCGATGACGCCGATGATGTCGGCGATCCGCGTGCTGGCGGAGTGGATGCCCTGCATCGCGCCGACCGCGTCGCTGACCACCGCACCGCCCTTTTCGGCCTCGCTGCGGGCGGATGCCGCGAGCGAATTGGCCTCCCGGGCATTCTCGGCCGTCTGGCGCACGGTCGCCGTCATCTCCTCCATGGAGGCCGCCGTTTCCTCGAGGCTCGCGGCCTGCTCTTCCGTGCGCTGGCTGAGATTCATGTTGCCGTGCGATATCTCGCTGGCGCCGCTGCGCACGGCGACCACGGCCGTCTGCAGCTGGGCCACCAGCGAGCCCATGCCGTCGACCAGGCCGTTGATACCCTCGGCGAGTTCGCGGAGGTTTCCGGAAAGATGGGTGAGTGGCACGCGCTGCGAGAGGTCGCCGTTCTGGGCGGCCGCCACCATCGTCCGCACGGCCTCCACCGTGTGCACCTGGTCGGTGACGTCGGTGGCGAACTTGACGACCTTGTACGGCCGGCCCGTGGCGTCCCTGATCGGACTGTAGGTGGCCTGGATGTAGATTTCGCGGCCGCCCTTGGCGAGCCGTCGGTACTGGGCAGTGCGGTACTCGCCGGTACGCAGCGACTCCCAGAACTGCCGGTACTCGGCACTCACCGCGTACGCGGGATCGACGAACATGCTGTGGTGCTTGCCGATGACCTCGGCGCGGCTGTAGCCCATCGCGTTCAGGAAATTGTCGTTGGCGGCACGGATAATTCCGTCCAGTTCGAACTCGATGACAGCCTGCGAGTGGTCAACGGCCGCCAGCACGCAATCGGCCTCGATCGCCCGCCGCTGCTGAGCCGTAATGTCGGTCGCGTACTTCACGACGCGCACGACGCGACCGCGCCCGTCGAGGACCGGGTTGTAGCTCGCCATCAGCCAGACCTCCCGGCCGTCCTTGGCGATCCGGCGGCAGGGACCCGTGCGGAACTCACCCCGGTTCAGCGCTTCCCAGAGCTCCGCGTAGGCCCGACCGCCGTGCTCGGCGGGATCGACGAACTGGCGGTGGTGCCGACCGCGGATCTCGTCCAGCCGATAGCCCATCGCGGTCAGAAAGTTGCCGTTGGCGTCGAGGACCGTGCCATCCGGGGCGAATTCGATGATGGCGAACGACCGATCGGTCGCGGCCGCGACGGCATCGAGTCGCTGCCGCTGGCGGAGCCACCGGATGGGAGCGAGGCTGGACAGAAACGTACCCATGGTTCGTGAATCCTTGGTGCAAAAGCCCGATCTCACGCCTTTTGTACAGGACAGTTTCCGAGGAATGCTGTACGACGGACGGTGACTGTCCACGCCATCGGCGGCAAGTCTCCGTAGCGCAGCGGGGAAATCTGAACTCGGGTTCATCAAAGGCGACGGGACTTCACAGAACCGTTGCGCGGGCGGCCCAGCCCGCGGCCAGGCAGGTGTCGCGACGAGGACGGCCTTCCGTTGGTATCGTCCGGGTCCCCAGAGGCGTTTGAGGACGACCCACCATGGACAGGCGACGCGTACTCCTGAGTCTTGCCCTGCCCGGCCTCGCGGTCGCTGGCAGCCCGGCCAGCACCGAGCGACCGGCCTCGCCGGTGGGTCCGCCCTTGCCAACACTCGCCTTGGCGTACGAGGCCACCGTCCTCCTGGCACGCGATGTGGTGCACGGCCGGACGCCGCTGGGCGAACGTACGCGCGCGCCCATCGTGGGTGGCAGCTTTACGGGCCCGAGGATCAGGGGAACGGTGATCCCGGGCGGCGCCGACTGGCAGCTCAA
This sequence comes from uncultured Pseudomonadota bacterium, assembly GCA_903839465.1. GTDB lineage: Bacteria > Pseudomonadota > Gammaproteobacteria > Steroidobacterales > Steroidobacteraceae > CAIKMS01. Next base: position 13,201 of record CAIMCI010000250.1, on the reverse strand, counting down.
GCGCGCGGACGGCTACCTGATCCTCGAGGCCGACTATTTCATGGAAGCGACGGACGGAACCCAGATCCGGGTCCACAACAAGGGGCTCTGGCACAGCCCGACCGGCGACTGGCCGGCCGACTACGCGCTGACGACACCCGAGTTCGAAGTGCCGATCGGCCCGCACGACTGGCTGAACCGGCACGTGTTCGTGGGTACTGTCGGTGCTGTGCCCGGCAATGACCTCGCCGTACAGATCACCGTCTTCACCGTCCTGCCAGCGACGGCCGGACGGGCCTGAATGACCTTTCTGATCGCAGCGGACCCGGCGTTCGTCTTTGACCTCGACGTCGGTGCGCCGATTGACACCGGCCGCGCGCCGGGAGCGACGCGCCGCTTCGTGCCGATCCTCGGCGGGACGGTCAGTGGCCCGCACCCGGGCGTCGTCCTGCCGGGCGGCGGCGACTGGCAAACGGTCCTGGCGGACGGCTCGATCGAAATCGATGCGCATTACGTGCTCGACCTCGATGGCGCCCTGATCGAGGTGCGCTCGACCGGTGTGCGCACGGCGTCTCCGGACGTGCTCTCGCGCCTCGCCGCCGGCGAGGCGGTGCCAGCTGACCGGACCTACTTCCGGACCGCGATACGCCTGGCGATCGCGCATCGTCCGTTCACCCATCGCAACCGCGCTCTGTTCGTCGGTAGCGGTGAACGGTGCGCCGCGCCGGTACACCTGCCGATCTATCCCGTGCCGTAGGGAACCTCTCCATGCGTATTGCCATCGTCGGCGGCGGCATCGTCGGACTGACCACCGCGCTCAGCCTTGCCCGGGCCGGATTCCGACCGACCGTCTACGAGGCGGTGCAGAAGCCGGCGCCGCTCGGTGTCGGCATCAATCTCCTGCCGCACGCGGTCCGGGAACTGACCGACCTCGGCCTGCTGGGGAAACTGACATCGCTCGGCATACCCATCCGCGAACTGGTCTACCGGATGGCGGATGGCCGCGAGGTCTGGCGCGAACCGCGCGGCACCGCCGCCGGTTACGCCTGGCCGCAGGTCGCCGTCCATCGCGGCCATCTGCAGATGTTCCTGCTCGCCGAGGTCATCGCCGAGCTGGGGCCGGGCGCCGTGCAATTCGGGCATGCCCTCGCATCCCTCGTGCCGCACGCCGGCGGCGCCGCGCTGCAATTCATCGACCGGCAGCGTGGGGATCCGCTGCCGGCCGAAGACGCCGACCTCGTCATTGGCGCCGACGGCATTCACTCCGCCGTCCGCCGCCATTTCTACCCGACCGAAGGTATCCCGAAGTGGAACGGGATTTCACTGTTCAGGGGGACGTCCCGCCTGCCACCCGGGTCGGTCGATCCGGTCATGCACTGGACCGGCCATTCGAAGCAGAAGTTCGTCGGCTATCCCATCGCCATCGACCCGGAGACCGGCGAGATCCTGTTCAACTGGATCTGCGACCTGCCGACCGGCCAGCCGGGGGACACGCCGCGCGAGGACTGGAACCGTCGGGCCGACCCCGGGCTTCTGCTTGATCGCTACCGGGACTGGCGCTGGGAGGGAGTCGACGTGCCGGCAGTCATCGCCTCGGCCACGCAGGTACTGGAGTTCCCGATGGTCGATCGCGACCCGCTGCCGCGCTGGACCTCGGGCCGCATCACGCTCGCCGGCGATGCGGCCCACCCGATGTACCCGATCGGCTCGAACGGTGCGACGCAGGGCATCATCGATGCCCGGGCGCTGGCTTTTTTCCTGGCGACGGAGGACTCACCCGACGCCGCTCTCGCGAGATACGAGGAAGAACGCCGGCCGCCCACCAGCCAGATCGTCCTGACCAACCGCGCGCACGGCCCGGACCGCGTGCTGGAAATTGCGCAGGAGCGGGCGCCCTCGGCGGCGACGGACCTCGACGCCGTCTTCCCGGTCGGGGAACGCGCCGATATCGCCACGAGCTACAAGGCGCTCGCCGGGTTTGATCCGGCGCAACTCGCCGCCCGACGCAGCTACACGCCCGGCTGAGGGAGCCTCAACCCGCCGGCACGCGGCACCACGATCACGGCGGGCACCCGCCCCGTCGCGCGCCGCTGTCGAGGCCGGGACAGGTGTCCGGCCGCACGCCCTTCAGACGCGCCGGCCCTGGATGAGCTGGAACAGCACCATGATGACCGCGATCACCAGCAATACGTGGATGAAGCCACCCATGGTGTAGGAACTGACGAATCCCAGGATCCACAGGATGACGAGGACAATCGAAATCGTATACAGCATGGTGCCCCCTTAGCCCGGACCGGTCGCCGGCGCACGCAGAGTCCTGCTCACCGGCGCCGCTCCGGGGCTGAATGGCCTTCCTACTTCGAGGCAATCGTCAGGTTGTTGTGCACGGCCTTGACGGCTTTGACTCCGCTGGCAAGCACCGTGGCGCGCTCGGAGTCACCCTTGCTGCCGACCCGACCCGTCAGGTCGACGACCCCGTGATCGGTGCGAACGCCGATGTCCCAGACCTTGACCGCGTCTTCCCGGAAGAAAGCCGCCTTGACCATGGTCGTGATCGCGGCATCGTCCAGGTACTCGCCTGGCGTGTCCTTCGAGGTGTCCTGCGCAGTCGCGCCCATCGCGCCGAACATCGCGAGGAGCACCAGCGTCCCGAGGAATTGTCTGTTCATCATTAATCGCCTTTTCGTATTGCCGATGGATACCACAGCGGCCGCCGTCGGCCGCGCCTTCCGCACCGGCTAGTCCTTCCTGATCGCCTTGGCCACGTCGTGCTTGGCATCGCCGACCGTCGCCTGGATCGCGCCGGCGTTCTTCTGCAGGCTGCCCTTGACCTCGAGACGCTTGTTGCCGACGACCTTGCCGACAACTTCCTTGATCTTTCCTTCCGCCTCGTTGATGCGGCCGTGGACCTGATCTTTGTTGATGCTCATGAGAATGCTCCTGGAACTGTTCGGGGTGACCTCTGCGCGATGGCATCGCGGCGAATCCCCAACATACGCCGCAGACCGCAGCGGGTCGGTACGCGGCCGAACATACCGGCGCGGATCGTCGCGACGGTCCCCGCCAACGGGCAGTCGTGTGCTGTGAGCCGTTGCGCCCCCGTGACGCAGGACACCCGGCGTTCACGGACGGGCAACCGGCAACCGGTGGCCGCGCCCGCGCGGACGTGCAGGTCAGGTCGGCCGTGGCGTGGTCGCCGGTGCGGATGATGGAGCGGTATCGGTGATCGACCGATCGTCGGCTGCACAGTGCGGATTGACGTTCGCGCCTGGCACTGCGACCGCTCGGTGGCCGTTCGCGTCAAACGTGCTGCCCGTAATCCACGGGTTGTTCCGTATCCTGTCACCGAGCGTCATGGCAACTCCCGCGCCGTCGTGCACCCGTGGCCGGGCCGGGTAACACCTAACAGACAACGCTACGGTGCTGCTGCTGCCATCGTCTGTACGATGACTCACACAGATGACGGGAGGTATCAAATGCCCGGAGTCTGACGGCTTCCCGGTGGCGTGCCGGCGCGGGTTCGGGCGGCAGATGCCGCCATCGACTCCGCCCTGCGCTACCGGCCCGCGCGTCCCTGCTTCGCTTCTCGCAGGGTGACGCGAAGGCGCGGCGAAGTCAGCGCGATGTCGATGCGTCCACCACGTCCCGCGCGTGGACCAGATCGGCGCGGGAGGAATCGATGCCGCGATTCGTCGACTGCATCAGCGCCTCGTAGTATTTCAGCGCCCGGGCCTGGTCGCCCGCCCGCTCCGCGGCAATGCCGGCATTGACCAGTCCGTTCAGGCGGCGGGGACTCAACGCGAGGGCGCGGTCGTATTCAACGAGGGCGGCGCGCGGGTCGCCCGATTCGACGAGAATGTCAGCGAGCATTTCCCGGGCCGGAATGTCGACCTCGCCCTGCCCCACCCGGTCCTGCAGGTCGGCCGCGCGCCGCATGAGCCGCTGCGCCTCGTCCGGATTGCCGGCCGCGAACGCCGCCCAGGCCTGCATCTCGTCGCGCTGGATGCTGACGAACGTGCTCGTCTCGTAGTAGGCGTGCCGACCCTTGCGGATCTCGGCCATCGCCGCCTCGTAGGCGTCGATGGCGTCCTGCGCCTGCGTCGCCTGGTGCCGGTACCCGGCCGCGATCGCCCAGGCCCAGTAGGTCAGGAGCTGGTTTTCGCGCTGGTCCGTGGCCACGGGCTGCAGGGCGGCCACGGCCGGCCAGTCGCGCATCTCCAGGTGGTAGAAGACCGGCAGCTTCGCGCGGTGGTAGGCGAACATGCCGGGCATGGAATGGTGCGCCGAATGCGGATCGGCCTCCAGCCGGTCGAGCAGCGCGGCATCTACCTTCAGGACCTCGCGGGCCCTGGCGTCCTCGCCCGCCTGCAGGTAGGCGTAGCTCAGGAAGTCGTCGGAATGGAACTGGTCCATGGCGCCGCTCATGTGCCGCGCCTCGGCCGCATGGGAGGCCTCGATCGAGCCGAGCTGTGAGGCGATATCCTCGCGCCACATCCCGAGCCGCGCGTAGATGTGGCCGGCCATGTGCACCGCGTGCGGCGCCGAGGCCGCGATCACCCCGTAGCGATTGGCGGCCGGCAGGGCCTCGGCCGCCAGCGCCGGGGTATCGCCGGCGTGGATGATGTAGTGCACGACACCCGGATGCTCGGGATGGGACTGGAACAGCGGTTCGACGATCCCGAGCGCCTCCCGTTCGGCCCTGAGGCTGGTATCGTCCGGGTCTTCCGCCGCGAGGATCGCGAGCGCGTGGAAGGCCGCGGCATCCAGATCGTCCGGGAACCGCTCGTGCAGGAGCGCCATGGCCTTGGCGTAGTCCGCGATCCGGGCGGGGTATTTCCGCTCGTCGAGGCGATAGAAGCCCGCGAGCGCGTCAATGTAGCCCTGCTCCCGCGCCGTGGCCGCCGGATGGCCGAGGGCGAGCTTCATGTGCTTTTCGCCGACCGCCAGCGCCTCGTCGTCCGGGCGGTCCCAGATCTGGTGGAAGACGCTCATCGCGACGCCCCAGTGCGCCATGGCACAACGCGGGTCCGCGGCGAGAATGCGCTCGAACTGGGCCCGTGCCTCGTCGTACCAGAAGTCGTGGAGCAGGGCGACGCCGCGGTTGAACGGGCCCTGCTGCCCGGCCTTGCAGGTCACCGGAAAGCTGACGGTGCCGAGTCGTTCGGGCTCCGCTGCCGGCGCGCCCCGGAGCAGGAGTGCCGAAAGGGCCAGCAGAAACAGAGTCCGTCGCAGCGCCATGTCCCACTCCCCTGCCCGTGCCACTCGCCGAGGTGAATGACCCACCGTGGCCATCGCCGGGCTACCGTAGCAACGGGCTGCCGGCCGCGCAACGGAAAGCCGGGCGGGCGCGGGTTCGCCAGGCGCCCGGACTGCTACCATCGGACCGCACGCGACGCCATCCGCCCGGACCCCTGCAAACGGAGCCGCCCACCATGCCCGCCGGCAGCCTGCTGGTCCTGCTTGACGATATCGCCTCGGCGCTCGATGACATCGCCGCCATGACCAAGGTCGCCGCCTCGAAAACCGCCGCGGTCGTCGGCGATGACCTCGCGCTCAACGCCAACCAGCTGAACGGCGTCGCGGCCGACCGCGAGCTGCGCGTGGTCGGCGCGGTCGCCCTGGGGTCGCTGCGCAACAAGCTCGTGTTGGTGCCGGCGGCGCTGCTGATCAGTTCCTACGTGCCGGCACTGGTCGCACCGCTGCTGGTCATCGGTGGCTGCTACCTCTGTTTCGAGGGCGCCGAAAAGCTCACCCACCGCCTGCCGTCCGCCGGCACGGGCCCGGCGACGGCGGCCCCGGCGCGCCGCCTGAGCGAATCGGAGCGGATCGCCGGCGCCGTGCGTACCGACTTTGTCCTGTCCGCGGAAATCATCGTCATCGCCATGGGCACGGTCGCCGGCTCACCGCTCACCGTGCGCGTCGGCGTGCTCGCGGCGGTGGCCCTCGGCATGACGGTCGGCGTCTATGGCCTCGTCGCGGTCATCGTCAAGCTCGACGATGCCGGGCTTTTCCTCAGCCGGCTTGGCGGCCCGGCACCGGTCGTGGCGCTACCCCGCCTCCTCGGCCGGCTGCTGCTCGGTGCCGCGCCCCTCCTGATGCGATTGCTGGCGGTCGCCGGAACGGTGGCGATGTTCATGGTCGGCGGCGGCATCCTCGCGCACGCGATCGGCCCGCTGCACGCGTGGACGACCGCCGCGCCGGCCGCCATCGGCGCGGTCGGCGCGCTGGCGATCGCGACCCGCGCGGTGCTCGACGTCCTGATCGGCACCGCCACGGGCCTCGCACTGGCGCTGGCGTCGCACGCCCTGCAGGCACTGCGCCGTCGTCGCTAGCGCGCGCCCGGACGCCGGCGCACCCGGCGCCGCGTCAGGGGCGGGCCGGATCGAACAGCGCGTTCGGGCCGGGCGAGGTGTCGAAGTGACCCTTGGCCGCGTTCGGATACCAGTTGTAGTGCCAGGACCAGAGCACGTAGTACTCGACGAAGTCGCGGGCGGCCGCGTTCGGCAGCGCCGCGTGAACCTCGTACAGTTCCTGCGGTGTGCGCGGGATGTCGCTCGAACTCATGTGCACGTCGGCGACGGCGTGGTCGGCGTCGAAGACCATGTAGCGCTCGGCGTCCCGGGTCCACGGCAGCCAGTCGACCGGCTGCTTGGCCGTCCGGCCGATCCTGCCGTCGCGGTTGTGGAAGAACTCGTAGAGGTAGGATTTGACGTCGAGTGACAGCGCCTGGCGGCCGCGCAGATTGCCCCGCGTGTAGGGATAGCCGTCGACGGAGTCGCTGCCCGACAGGCCGAAGAACTTCTGGTAGAAGAAGTCGAGCTCCGTGCTGTGGATCGCGCCGGCGTAGAACTTCCAGGCGTCCTGGTTCGGGAATTTGTAGTCCTTGGCCGGATCCGAACTCCAGTCGAAGCGATAGACGTAGACGGGCTTGCCGGTTGCGTCGGGATTGCGCGCGAGATTCCTCGCCGGCAGCGTCACCGCGAGATACGTATCCAGTTCGTCGATGAGGCGCGTCGTCGCCCAGTAGTTCTTCTTGAACGTCGCCGGATCGTGGTTGCCGAACAGGTCGTAGAGATGCTGCAGGTAGCCGTAATTGGCGTTCGTGCCGTTGACGGCCTCCGCCACCAGCGTATCGAGCGACTTGCCCTGCTGGTAGTTGAACGGCCAGTAGGCGTTCCAGGCGTTGTTCTCGTTGCGGGTCGTGCCGACGATCAATGGCTTCGGAAAGACGTGGCCGGTGCTGAAGTCGGCGAAGGGAATTCCTTTCGGCAGGACGTACCCGTCACCGATGGCGTAGACGAACTCCGGCCGGTTCTCCGGCGCCTGGATCAGCGGCGGGGCGTTGTAGTCCTCGCCGAAGGAAATGTCGGACCGGTAGAAGTCACCCCAGTTGATGCCGCCCAGCCAGCCGTTCGAATAGGCATTGCTGATGTCGGCCGCCGACTTGCTGTAGAAGTAGCGGCGTATGTCGGCGTTTGACATCCGGGTGTCGACGTAGGCCTTGGCGCTGACCGTGTCCGCCGCGGTGCCGTCGGCGACCAGCAGGTTGTACAGCACCTGCTTCGACGACTTGAGCGCCGCGGCCACCGGGCGGATACCCGGGAAATTGCTTTCGATGACGGCCTTCTGGAAATACTTCTTCGCCAGCGGCGAATGCAGGAGGTAGGACACGTCCTGCGAGCCCGCGCTCTGCCCGGCCAGCGTGACGTTCCAGGCGTCGCCGCCGAAGTGGTGCGCGTTGCGATGCACCCACTCGAGCGCCTTGATCTGGTCGAGGATCCCGAAGTTGCCCGAGTCACCGGCCGGGTCTCCGGTCTGCAGCGCCGGGTGCAGGAACCAGCCCATCGGGCCCAGCCGGTAGTTGATGGCCACGACCACGACGTTGTAGTGCTGCGCGACGGTGTACCAGGAATCCTGGCCGGACCCGCCGATATTGCTGCCGCCGTGCACGAACACGAAGACCGGAAGGTTCTTCTCGCCGGTGTTCGGCCGCCAGATATTGAGCGTGAGGCAGTCCTCGCTCGAATCCGGCGACCCCTGGAAGCAGGGCTTGCCGAAGCGGGTCGTCTCCAGCCGCGCCGAGTGATGCGGTGGATCGACCGGCGCCTTCCAGCGGAGATCGCCTACCGGCGGGCGGGCAAACGGCACGCCGAGCCAGGCGACGACCGGAAAGCCCGGGACGACGAGGCCGGCGATGGGGCCCTGTTCGGTATTCGCCCGCCGCCCAAACGCCTCGTCATCGTCGCGACCGCCGGCCGACGCCGTCGCCGTCGCGACGAGGCACGCGCAAAGTACCGGGAACAGAACTCGGCAGATCATCCGCATGACAGACTCCCCTGAGTATTCGCTATTGGACTCCGGTCGCTTTGCCGTCAGCCGGCAGCAGTGACCGACGGCCGCCGACCCGACTACGCGCCATGCTGCGGCGCGTTGGCAAGAAGCGCGCGGTTTGGCGCCCCTCGGCAACGGTTCTATGTGCGGGTCCGGCCGTTTCTTGCATGTCGCGCCAGCCCGGTGCGCACGCTAGCCGGTCCCGCCCTTGATCAGTTGCTGCTGGCGGCGGTAGACCTTCGGCGTGCTGCCCGTCCACGCCCGGAAGGCGCGATGGAACGCCGACAGGTCATCGAAGCCGACCTCGGCGGCGATCTGCGCGATCGGCCTGGCGGAACGCACAAGGCGGTCGATCGCCCGATCGCGCCGCGCCGCGTCCTTGATGGCGCGAAAGCTTTGTCCCTCGTCGGCGAGCTTGCGCGACAGGGACCGTGTCGACAGCGCCAATGCCGCCGCAACCGCCTCGAGCGACGGGTCGAGATCCGGTCGCGCACCGACCAGGTCGCGCACGCGCTGCACCAGCGACGTCTCGTCGAGGGTGACGAACAGCCAGTCGTCGGGCGCCTTGCGCACGAACTGCAGCAACTCGCCCTTGCTGCGACTGAAGCGCTGCTGCAGGACCGGCTCAGCGAAACAGATGAAGGTCGCGGGCTCCTCGAAGCTGACCTGCTCCGGAAACATCGCGGCATAGTCAATGAACGCGGGCGGTCGGGCAAAGGCAAAGCCGACGGCCTCTACCGGCAGCCGCCTGCCCGCCAGCCACGACAACAGGCCGTGGGTCAGCTTGACCATCAACTCGTGACCGAAGATCGAGGGCATGCGCTGCCTGTCGCGCGGCAGCAATTTCACGGACACGCGATGCTCGCTGCGGACGAGTTCCAGCCGGTAGTCGTCCAGCAGCAGATTCCAGAAGCGGGTGAACCGGTAGGACGCCACGAGCAGCGACGCGGCGTCCAGGAGGCTGAGGCCGAGGTACTTGAGCGTCCCGGCGCGGATGGGCCGCGACCAGAGTCCGAGCATTTCGTCACCCATGGCGATGGCAATGTCGCCGTACAGGCGCGTGAACTGCGTCCGGGTGACGCGCGTGGCGGCGACCGCCAGCAGACCAGGCTCAATACCGGCCGACCGCACGATCGCCTCGAGTTCGGCCGGCGCGAGGTGGCGGCGAGCGCCGTCGAGCATCCGCTGGACGAACGCCGTCGGTACGGTGCTGGTGATGGTCGGTGCGACAGGCATGGGCAGGGCCCCAGGGTTGGCGCATCCTGCACATAAAATGGCTTCATGCGCAAATCGCCCTGCGCCTTTTGGCTTCATTATGCGGTTTCTCAAGGTGGCGCCCGCCATGCTCGTGGCGTCATTCGCACAGTATTGGCCGGAGATTGCCATGACAGAAGCCACCGTACGTCTGGAGCAGAGGGAAACCGTGGCGCTGCTCACGCTCGCCCGCCCCGCGCAGCGCAACGCGATCAGCGAGGCGCTGCTCGACGAACTCGACGCGGCGCTTGACCGGATCCCGGCGGCGACCCGCGCGATCGTACTCGCCGGCGAGGGGCCGCACTTCTGTGCGGGGCTCGACCTCAAGGAGCACCATGGCAAGGCGCGCAGCGGTGTCGAGTTCATGCGCGTCTGCCAGCGCTGGCACCGGACGTTCGACAAACTTCAGTACGGCGGCTTGCCCGTCATCGCCGCCCTGCACGGCGCGGTGGTCGGTGGCGGCCTCGAGCTGGCGGCAGCCACGCACATCCGGATCGCCGATCCCAACACGTACTTCGCGCTGCCGGAGGGCACCAAGGGCATCTTCACCGGCGGTGGCGCGACGGTGCGGGTTGCCCGGATCGTCGGCGCCGGTCGCATGGTCGAGATGATGCTGACCGGTCGGGTGCTCGATGCCCACGCCGGACTCGCGCTCGGTCTCGCACACGAAATCTGCGACGCCGGGGCCGCCCTCGAAACCGCCCTCGCCACGGCAGCCCGTGTCGCGCAGAATGCCGCCTTGTCGAACTACGCGATGGTGACCTCGATCGCGCGAATCGGCGACATGTCCGCGACGGACGGGATGTTCGCCGAATCGCTGATGGCCGCGGTCGTGCAGACCGGCCCCGAAGTGCAGTCCCGACTGGGGTCCTTTGTGAACAAGACGCTGCCCAAGGTCGCCCCCGGGCCGGGCACCGCCCGGTAGCCACCGGAGTGCCTGACCTGCGGTCCGGAGGAGGACAGTGACCATGTCCCGACTGGCTCTGATCGCTGCTGCGCTGGCGGGCACGTTGCTGGTCGGTGCCACGGCGGCCGCCGACGCCGGCGCGCCGCCCACGGCCCGCATCGGCGCGAGCCTGCTGACGGGCAGCGCCGGGCGGCACCACCCGGCGATCGCGGTCTTCAGGGGCGTACCGTACGCAAAACCGCCGCTCGGCCCGCTGCGCTGGGCGGCGCCGCAGCCGGCAATCTGGCGCGAGGCACACCGCGATGCCACCCGGTTTGCGCCGGGGTGCTTCCAGGATGACTACAACACGGTCTGGTACCGACAGGTGGGACGCGCCTTCGGCGCGGATCCCGACCTATTCCAGGACCCGCCGTTCAGCGAGGACTGCCTGTACCTGAACGTCTGGACGCCGGCCCTCGGCAAGCCCGAAACGCGGCCGGTGATCGTCTGGATCCACGGCGGCAGCAACAAGGCCGGCTGGTCGTTCGAGCCGAACTATGACGGCGAGAATCTCGCCGCCGCGGGTGATGTCGTGGTCGTTACGATCGCCTACCGGCTCGGCGTCTTCGGGTTCTTCAGTCACCCGTCGCTGCGCGGCAGCGCCGCACCCGCCAACTTCGGCCTGCTCGACCAGATCGCCGCGCTGCGCTGGGTGCGCGGTCATATCCGGGCCTTCGGCGGCGACCCCGCCCGGGTGACGGTCGCCGGCGAATCGGCGGGCGCGGCGGACATCGGCTACCTGCTCGCCTCGCCGCTCGCCCGCAGCCTGTACACACGCGCCATCAGCCAGAGCGGTGGCTACCGGCTGGCGAGCACGGCGACGATCGCCGATGCCGCGCAGGCCGGCACAGCGCTCGGCCACGCCCTGCCCGGCGAACCGGGCGTCGCCGGGATGCGCCGCCTGCCGGCGGCGACGGTGTGGCAGGCCGCGAAGGCTGCCCTGCCGGCCTTTGAGTACGGCCCGGTCGTCGACGGGCAGTCGATCCGGGAACCGCTGGCCGCGGCCTTCGCCACCCACGGCATCGGTGCCGATCTCCTGATCGGCAGCAACGAGAACGAGTTCTACATGTACGCGAGCGACGCCCGGACACCGCAGGCCCTGCTGGCCGGACTGCCCGCCGCCGCCCGCGGCGACCTCGCTGCGCTCGCGGCCTCGCAGCCCGACTCGCGGCACGCGCAGGATCGCATCGACACGTTCGTGCGCATGGGCTGCCCGGCCTACGTCATGGCCGAGCAGGCGCAGGCCACCGGGCACGGCGCGTGGGTGTACCGCTTTGCCCGGGTACGGCCCGGGGCCGGCGGCGCGGCTCTCCTCGCCTACCACGGCGCCGAGATACCCTACGTCTTCGACAGCCATGACGGCTGGTTCGCGCACGATTCGGTCGAGCCGGAACTGACCCGCCTCGTGCAGGGCTACTGGGCGCGCTTCGCGCACACGGGCGACCCCAACGGCGGCGGCGCACCGGCCTGGCCGCGCTGGTCGGCCGCGGACCCGGCCGTCATCCGGCTGGATGCCGCGGTCCGCGGCGAGCCCGCGCCCGACGCCGAGCTGTGCCGGCGCCTCGGCCCGATCCTGTACCCGGTGCCACCCGTGGCATCATGACCGGCGTCTGCACAGCGTGCAGACCCGCCCGCCAACGACCAGCGAAGGACCGTCATGTTCGGAATCACTCCCTCGGCCCGCCTGCGCCCATCCCCGTACTTCGAGGCGACGCTCGAGGACGGTGTCAGCGCCTTCACGACCTACAACCACATGCTGATGCCGACGAGCTTCGGCCATCCCGAGGCGGAGTACTGGCGCATCATCAACGGCGTATCGATGTGGGACGTCGCGGTCGAGCGCCAGGTCGAGCTGGTGGGCCCGGATGCCGGGCGGCTCGCCCAGATCCTCGCCCCCCGCGACCTGACGAAGTGCCGGGTGGGCCAGGGCAAGTACGTGGAGCTCTGCAATCACGCCGGTGTCCTGATCAACGACCCGATCCTCCTGAAGCTCGCCGACGACCGCTACTGGCTGTCGATCGCCGACTCCAATATCTGGTTCTGGGCCCGGGCCATCGCCGCCGAACGGCGGCTTGACGTCGCGGTCAACGAGCCGGACGTATCGCCGCTCGCCATCCAGGGCCCGAAGGCCGAGGACGTGGTGGCGCATCTCTGCGGCGACTGGGTGCGGGAGCTCAAGTATTTCTGGTTCAGGGAAACGGCGATCGACGGCATTCCGGTCACCGTTGCCCGCTCGGGCTGGTCCAAGCAGGGCGGCTTCGAGCTCTACCTGATGGACGGCACGCAGGGCAACCGCCTGTGGCGACGGGTCAAGGAAGCCGGCAAGGCCTGGGACATCGGTCCCGGCAATCCCAATTTCTGCGAGCGGGTCGAGAGCGGCCTGCTGTCCTACGGTGGCGACACCGATGACCGGACGAACCCCTTCGAGGTCCGCATGGGCAAGTACGTCGATCTCGACGTCCCCGACGACGTGATCGGCATCGAAGCGCTGCGGCGCATCCACCGCGAGGGACCCAAGCGCCACCAGCTCGGCGTCGTCCTCGATGGCGAGGAGCCGGTCGCCTTCGGCTTCCACTGGTATCCGATCGACGTGGACGGCCGCAAGGTCGGCGACCTGACGAACTACGCCTTCTCCTATCGCCTGAAGAAGAACATCGGCTTCGCGCTGATCGCCACGACCTGCAGGCCGGG
>CAIMCI010000249.1 GCA_903839465.1 uncultured Pseudomonadota bacterium | reverse complement strand
GACCGGCCATGCCGCCGAGGCTGCCGTCGAACCGGTGGCGCGCACGGGCGGCTACGGCGAGCCGCAGGGCGAGCACGTTGAATATGCCGATTCGCACGGCACGGACGGACAACCGCTCGCCGAGTCGGCTCACCTCAATGGCCACGTGACGCACCACCCGGCCGACGCGGCGCCGGCGGCGCCCGCCGTCGAGGCACCCGCCGTCGAGGCGCAGGCCATCGGGTCACCGGCCATCGGGTCACCGGCCATCGATGCACACGCCGTCGCGGCGGTCGTCGAACCGGAGGCGGCGGTCGAGGCGACACCGGCGGCGGTTGCCGACCCGGCCGCTCCGGCGGCCGCGCACGTGGCGAGCACGCACGTCCCGCCGACCCAGGCCGGGTAACGGGCTGCCGATGGGTCCGCCACCCGCCTGCGGGTGGCGGACCCGCAGCAGCGCGGGCTGCTGCCGTGCCCGCGTTTGCGGGTCGCCGTGCAGACCCGGCGCCACGGGGGTGTCGCTGCGAAGACGCGCCCGAATGAGGCGACAGAATCCGCCCACCCGCGCCCGGAATCGGCGACCGTACTAAGATGCCCGTCGCCGCGCCGGCGGTGCTGAACCGCGTTCGCCAGAGGTCCGCTGCTCGGATGACGAAATCAGTAGCCCTGCCGGACGTTACCCTGATCGCCGTCAGCTCGGTGGCGATCGACGAAACCGTGCACGCGCTGCAGGTCTCTGCCCGAGACATCGAGTTCGCGACCGTCAAACTGCTGACATCAGCGCGACCCGCGACCACACCTGCCGGCGTACAGGTCATCGAAATCGATCGCCTCGACCTGGCGGGCTACAGCCAGTTCATCTTGCGCAGGCTCCATCCTTACGTCGAAACCCCGCACTGCCTGATCGTCCAGGCCGACGGCTTCGTCGTCGATCCACTGAAGTGGGACGCCAAGTTCCTCGACTTTGACTACATCGGTGCGCCATGGCCTGCTCTGCTGCCGGTCGGCACCGACGGTCAGTACATCGATTTCTCACGCAACCGCGTCGGCAACGGCGGCTTTTCGCTGCGCAGCCGCAGGCTACTTGAGACCGTGGCACAACTGGATCTTTCCGGCATCAACACGGCGCGACTGCCGGAGGACCTGGTGATCTGCCACGTCCTCTACGACCGACTTTGCCAGCTCGGAATCCGCTTCGCGCCGCTCGACCTGGCACTGCGGTTTTCTGCCGAACGCCCGGTGGCCCTGGGCGGCGAACCGCTTGGCGCCGTGTTCGGGTTTCACGGCAAGCATTTTCTCGCCGAGGCGAACGAACGCGTCACCCGCCGCTGACCGCGGCTCGCGCTCAGCCGCCGCGCAGCTGCTCGAGCAAACCCCGGGCCGCGCCTTCGCACAGGTCGAGCACGTGCTCGAACGCAGACCCGTCCCGTTCGTAGGGATCGGGAACCTCGCGTTCGCCGCCGGCCGGAAAGAAGTCGAGGAACAGCTGCACCCGGGTCGTGGCGGCGCACGGCCGCAGCGCGCGCACGCCGGCGAGATTCGCTTCGTCCATCGCCAGCACGTAGTCGAAGCGCGTGAGGTCAGCCGCCGTGATCTGGCGGGCCCGCAGGCCCGACAGATCGATGCCCCGCGCGGCGGCGGCCGCTATCGAGCGGGGATCGGGCGGTTCGCCGATGTGGTAACTGCTGGTGCCCGCCGAATCGATCTCAAGGACCAGGTCGGGCGCCTCGGCCGCCGCGAGGTGCCGGAGCACCCCTTCCGCGGTCGGCGACCGGCAGATGTTGCCGAGACAGACGAAGAGCACGCGCGCGGTCGTCATCGGCGCGTTTCCGCCGCCGGGCAGAACGCGGTGAGCCGGTTCGCCGCCCGCGCCATCGCCAGGCTGTCGCCCTCGGCGGACGTATCGTCGGCCGGATTGTGCGCTATGCGGATGCCGGTCAGGCCGCCGGGAAAGAGGGCCACGAGGTTGTCGCCCCAGCCGATCATCTGCGGGATGTAGAGCCGGCAGCCCTCGCTCGCGTTGTAGCGCAGGTTCCAGAACGCGTTGAAGTAGGTCGTCTCGCCGTCGGCACTGTGCCCGCCGGTCGGCAGGCCGCGCGGCTCCGTGCCCGCGAGCAGCCGTTCGATGCGCGGCGCATAGAGGATCTGCGCCCCGCCGTGCCGCCCGTGCGCGTGGTAGAGACGCGCAACCTTCACCAGATCGCCGATCGTCGCGTAGTAACCGTAGGGCATCATCGGGTAGCCGCGACTGCCGTCCGGCTCCAGCGTGCGGTTGATCGGCGCATGGTGGATGCCGATCGGCCGGTACACCTCCTGCTCGAGCATCGTCCACAGGTCCGCCTGCGGCCCTTCCTTCGCGCGCAGGTAGGCCTGCATCGCGACGCCGAGCACGTACATGTCCTGGTCGCGGTAGCGCACGACTTCGCCCGGTCCCCACGGATAGACCTTGGCGATGCGTAGAAGCGCGGCGACCTTCTCGTCCTCGGAGCGCGCGTCCGCCCAGTCGTTGTAGGTCGCATCGATGTAGCCGTCGCCGGAGTCGTTCGGATCGCGCTTGGCGCTGCCGTTGCCGAGGCCGGTGGCCATGTCGATGCAGTCCTCGAAGCGGACGCGGGACCAGGCCGGGTACTTCGCTACCGCCGGTACGTAGTCGCTGATCTTGGCGTCGAACACCTCCGGGCCGAACTTCTGGGCGAGCCGGAGCAGAGCCACCTCGTTGGCGAACGCCTTGGTCACCGACCACACGCCGAACCGGGTCCGTTCGCACCACGGCAGCAGGCCGCCCGCGCTCGTGCAGCCCGGCGTGTAGAAGACACCCCGGTAATCGAGACCGGTCAGTACCGTCTGCCCGGCGGGCAGGCCGTCGGCAAAGCCGGCGAGCTTGCCCTCGCCCACGAGCTTGCCGAGCGCCTGCCAGTCCTGCACGGGCACCGCGTCGCGGCGGGCCTCGCGGTAGTCGTCCGCGATCGCCTTCCAGTCAGCGGCCGGTGCCGGGCCGCGCGTCGCCGACAGGACGCCCGCCGCCGTGAAGTAGGTCTCGATGTGGGCCGGGGTCGTCTGCTGCACGATCTGGAAGCGGATCGCCGACACCTCGCCGCGGCGGTAGCGGAACGTGGCCAGCCCGTTGTGCGTCTCGCCTTCCTGCGAGTGCACGAGGGAGAACGGGAAGGCCGCCCTCGACCAGCCGCCATCGTCGGGCTCCGACCAGACCTGGCCGGACTGCACGATCAGATCCCAGTAACTGCGCCCGCCGGCGAGGGAGCCGGAGCGGATCACTTCCTCGGTGGCAGGCACCAGATCACCGTCCACGGTCGTGAAGGCAAGGTCGATGCGTGGAAAGAACTGCGGATCCTTGCCGAGCATCTGGTGGAAGCCGAGATCGGCCGGCACCGTCGTCATCCGCTGCTCGCCGAGGCGCAGCGTACCGTGGAAGGGTTCGTGCGCCGGCAGCGCCCGCGCCGATGGCACGAAGGCGCGGTTGTCGACGATGCCCACACCGGTCGCCGTCGTCGCGAAATCCCCGGCACGCAGCGTCCTGACCTCCGCCGGGGCACCGGTTGCCGCCGCCGTGAGCAGCACCAGCACCGCGGCCAGCCCGATCGCAAAGCCCCTTCCGCCCACCGATCCGTTACGCGCCATGGCAACCCCCGATACTGTGGATACACGATTCACTGCGGCAGGCCGAAGACCACGATGGTCGGCGCGCCGCGCCCCTCGCCGAACCAGAACGATCCCTTGCCGGTGGCGACCGCGACGTACTGGTGGCCGCCGACCGCGTAGGTCACGACACCGGCCGTCATCGCACCGCCGGCGTTGAAGCGGTACAGCAGCCGGCCGTCGCTGGCCGCAAAGGCCACGAAGTCGCCGGTGTTCTCGCCGGTGAAGACGAGGCCACCGGCCGTCGCGACCACCCCCGCCACCATGGGCTTGTCGGACCGGTACTGCCAGCGCACCGCGCCGGTCGTCGCCTCGATCGCCGTCAGGTACCCGTGCGACTCGTCATCCATCGTGTCCGTGCCGGCCATCGCGTCCTGGCCCGCGGCGACGTCCGCCGCCGGCGCGAGGCGGGCCGTGGTGCACCAGTCGACCGTCGGCACGAACAGGAGGCCGAGGCCCGGATGCCAGGCCGGTCCGTTCCATTGCAGGCCGCCGAGGTCACCCGGACAGAAGTGCAGGCCCGCCGCCGTCACCGGCTGGTCGGTGTTCAGGCGCGTGCCGAGCACCGTCTGGTGCAGGAGTTCGTGGGAATCGCGATCGTAGAGCCTGACGATGCCGTCCTTGCCGCCGACCACGATGGCGTGGCGGACGCCGCCGGCCAGCGGCACGTCGACGAGCGGGCTGACCTGCGTGACGTCCCAGTCCTTGTCGTCGTTGGGCTGCGTCTGCACGTACCAGCGAAGCTTGCCCGTGCGCAGGTCGAGCGCCACCAGCGAGTCGGTGTAGAGGTTCGCGCCGGGCCGCAGGCCGGCGTTCAGGACCGGGGCCGGATTGGTCACCGGCACGTACACCTCGGAACGGTCGAGGTCGACCGACAGCGGACTCCACACCGCGCCGCCGCCGACCGGCACGCCCGCGTCGTGGCTCCAGGTCTCAAAGCCGGGCTCGCCGGCGCGCGGCACCGTGTTGAAGCGCCAGACCGGCGCGCCGTCGGCGAGGCGGAAGGCACCGACCCAGCCCTGGATGCTGTTCTCGCTGCCGGCCGGGCCGATGATGACGAGGTCATCGACGATCAGGGGCGGCATCGTGAAGACCTCGCCGGCGGCCGGCCGGGCGACCTGGCGCGCCCACAGGAGGTGGCCGTCGCCGGCATCGAGCGCGAGGAGGTAGCCGTCGTTGGTACCGCGGACGACGTAACCGTCCTCGATCGCGACCCCGCGGTTGTTCGGCCACTGCTCCCTGTCCTGCGCCGCCCAGCGGTAGCGCCAGCGCTCGCGGCAGGTGCTGGCGTCGATCGCGATCGTCAGCTGCGGCGTCGTCAGGTACATCGTCTCGCCGTAGACGATCGGACCGGTGACGAAGTTCTCGAGCGTGCCGACCTGGTAGAGGCACCTGACACCGAGACGGGCGACGTTGTCGACGCCGATCTCGGCGAGCGGGGAGTAGCGCGTCCCGGCCAGATCGTGGTTGTGATAGAGCCAGGCGGTGCTCGAGGCCGCGGCCTTGAGCGCCGCCGCGGTCGGTCCGGCCGCGCGCGGCAGGAGCCCGCGCTCGCCCTCGATGAAGGTGCGCCGGCCAGCGGCACCACCGGCCGTCGCGATGACCGGCAGCGCCGAGTCGGCGCGCAGCTCCGTCGCACCGGCCACGCCGCCGTTGGCGGCGAGGAGGTACGCGACGACGTCGCGGTACGCTCCGTCCGGCAGGGAGCCGTTGGCGGGCCGCGGCATCGAGGTCGACACGAGGTAGAGGAGATCGGACACCGTCCGGCCCGGGACGCCCCAGCGGGCTGCGAACCCGGCACCGGCCAGCGCCGGGGCGATGCCGCCCTGGAGTCCGGGGCCGTGGCAGGCGGCACAGTGCGCGGCGTAGACGCGGGCGCCCCGCTCGCGCTGCGCCACCGTGTAGGCGGGCGCCGGACCGGCGGTGGCGGCGAGCGAGGGGACCGGCAGCGCGGCCAGGAACGCCAGCAGCGCGCCGCGGGCAAGCCAGCCGGACGCGGCTGCCTCCGCCACGGTGTTCAGCCCCCCGCCCCGGCCAGCAGCGCCGCGACCCGGTGCGCATCCTCGGCCGTGTCGACGCCGGGCCCGGGTGCGGCCACGGCGGTGGCGATCGCGATGCTCATGCCGTGCTCCAGGACGCGCAGCTGCTCCAGCCGTTCGCTGCGCTCCAGCGGCGTGGGCGCAAGGCCGGCCAGGCGCTTGAGCACGCCGACGCGGTAGGCATAGAGACCGAGGTGGCGCTGGGCACCGGTCCAGGAATCGACGCTCTGCGGCCCGTCGACCGCAAAGCGTCGGTGCCAGGGCAGAGGTGAACGGCTGAAGTACAGCGCCCGCCCCGCCGCCATCACCACCTTGACGACGTTCGGGTCCAGGAAATCGGCCGGCGAATCGAGCGGCGTCGACAGCGTCGCGACCGCCGCACCCGGATCGGAGGCGAGGAGCCCCGCCACCTGCGCGACGTTGGCCGGAGGCAACAGCGGTTCATCGCCCTGCACGTTGACGACGACCTCCTCGTCGGCCCACTGCTCGGCGCGCGCGACCTCGGCCAGCCGGTCGGTACCCGAGGCGTGGTCCGGATCGGTCAGCCGGACGCGGGCGCCGAAGCCGAGTGCCGCATCGACGATGCGCCGATCGTCGGTCGCGATGATCACCTCGCCGATGCCGGCCGCGCAGGCCTGGCGCCAGACGCGCTCGACCATGGTCATGCCGGCCAGCAACAGCAGCGGCTTGCCCGGCAGCCGCGTGGAGCCGTAGCGGGCGGGAATGACGATGCGGACCACGGTGCCGTTCAGCGCGCGAGCAGCGGGTCGTCGGCGTTGATCTGCCGGGCCTCTTCCTCGAGGAGCACCGGTATCCCGTCGCGGATCGGGTAGCACAGGCGCTCGGCCCGGCAGATCAGCAGCCCCGCTTCGCGCGCGTGCTGCAGCGGGCCCTTGCACGCCGGGCAGGCAAGGACTTCGAGTAGTCGGGTATCCATCGTGACTCCTTTACACGAGCGTCGGCAGGCGCCGCGGCCGCGCCGAAAAAAGGCCCCGTACCGAGGCCAGCAGGCGCTCGAGATCGGCCGGCGGAAGTTCGGCGCGCGCTTCCACGCGCCACTGCCCGGCCCGGGCGTACGGCTGGTATTTTACGGCATCCTTGTCGGTCATCAGCACGGGGAGGTCATCGGCGAATTCGAACTCGCCGCCGCGGTACGGGGCATGGTCCGCAAACGCCGTGCCGGTGACCGCGAGACCCTCCGCCGCGAGCGCGGCGAAGAAGCGCTCCGGATGGCCGATGCCCGCCACGGCGTGGACCGGCGAGCCGGCAAACGAGGCGAGCGAGCGTCGCGCGCCGTCGACGAGCTGCACCGCCTCGCCGAGCACGAGCCGCATGTGCAGGGCGCCGCTCGGACCGCCCGCGCCGTTGACCACGACGTGGTCGACCGAGCCCAGCCGGGCACGGCCTTCGCGCAGCGGTCCGGCCGGCAGCAGGCGCCCGTTGCCGAGACCGCGCGCGCCGTCGAGCACCGCGATCTCGAGGTCGCGCGCCAGCGCATAGTGCTGCAGACCGTCGTCGCAGAGAATGACGTCGACCTCGTCGGCGAGTAGCAGGGCCGCCTCGAACCGCCGCCGGCCGACGGCGACCGGCAGTCCGCTCGCCCGGGCGATGAGGAGCGGCTCGTCACCGACCTCCGCCGCCGAATCCGCGGGCTGAACCCGACGCGCCCGACGGGCACGGCCGCCGTAGCCGCGGCTGACGATGCCGGGCCGCAGGCCCTCCTCCGCCAGCGCCCGCGCGAGCGCGATCACGAGCGGTGTCTTGCCGGTGCCGCCGACCGTCAGGTTGCCGATGACGACCACCGGCCGGGGCACGCGGTGGGTGGCGAACAGACCCATCCGGTAACAGCGGCGACGCAGCCAGACGATCGCCGCGAACACCGCCGACAACGGCGCCAAGAGCCACGCGAGCGGATGGCGGCCGTACCAGACCGGCTCGATCCAGGCTTGCCCGCTCAGCCGACGAGCTCCCGGCGGTAGAGCGCGGCGTAGGCACCGTCCCGCGCCATGAGCTCCGCGTGCCGGCCGTTCTCCACCAGCACGCCCTCCTCGAGCACGACGATCCGGTCGGCGGATTCCACCGTCGAGAGGCGGTGCGCGACGACGAGCGTCGTACGGCCGCGCATCAGCAGGTTCAGGGCATCGCGCACGATGCGTTCCGACTCGTTGTCGAGCGCCGAGGTCGCCTCGTCGAGGATCAGGATCGGCGCATCCTTGATCAGGGCGCGGGCGATCGCGATGCGCTGGCGCTGGCCGCCCGAGAGGAGTACGCCACGGTCGCCGACCTGGGTGTCGAGGCCGAGCGGCAGGTCCTCGACGAACTCGAGCACGTGGGCCGCACGCGCCGCACCGAGGAGTCGCTCGTCGCTGACGTCCGGGGTGTTGAAGACGATGTTGTCGCGGATGGAGCCTGCGAGGAGCACGACTTCCTGGCTGACCAGGCTGACGTTCGCGCGCAGGTCGCGAAGCCTGTAGTCGCGCACGTCCGCGCCGTCCAGCACCACCCGCCCGGCGCTGACGTCGTAGAACCTCGGCACGAGCCCGACCAGGGTCGACTTGCCACTGCCCGAGCGACCGATGATCGCCACCTTCTCGCCGGCGCCGGCCACGAACGACACGCCGCGCAGCGCCTCGCCCTTGCCGGCGTAGGCGAAGCGGACGTCCTCGAATTCGATGCGACCGGCTGCCCGGACGAGCGGCCGGGTGCCGCGATCGATCTCGACCGGCTCGTCGAGCACGGCGAACACGCTCGCCCCGGCGGCGAGGCCCTGCTGCATGGCACCCGACACGCCGATCATCCGCTTCAGCGGTGCCGGCAGCATCATCAGCGCGCCGAGGAACGAGGTGAACTCGCCAACCGTCATGCCGTGTTCGAGGACGTTGCTGATCGCGACGTAGAGCACCGCGGCGAGCGCGACCGAGGCGATGAGCTGTACCAGCGGGTTGGCGAACGCGCGCGTCCGCACGAGCTTCATGTTCTGGAAGCGGTTGGCCTCGATCGCCTGCTCGAAGCGCGCCGCCTCGTGCGGCTGGGCGTTGTAGACCTTGATCAGCCGCTGGCCGTCGAGCGCTTCCTTGGCGACCTGCGTGAGATCACCCATCGAGCTCTGGATGCGCGCGGCGTAGCGCCTGAACGCCCGGTTGACGAGCTGGATCAGCCAGGCAATCAGTGGCGCGACGGCCAGCACGAAGACCGTCAGGCGCCAGTTCCGGTACAGCAGGAACCCGAGCAGGCCGACGATCGTCAGGCTGTCCTGGATGATCGAGGTCACCGCGTTGGTGGCCGCTTCGGCGACGAGCTCGGTGCTGAAGGTCAGCGTCGAGAGGAGCTGGGCACCGGACTGGCGGTCGTAGAAGGTGCTCGGCAGGTCGAGGAGATGCCGGAAGAGGTCCGAGCGCACGCCCTTGACCACCTGCCGGCCGATCCAGGCCATCGCGTAGACCGACAGGAAATCGCCGAGCCCGCGCCCGGCGAAGAGCGCGATGAGCTGCAGCGGCACGCGCGTCAGGACGCCGCGGTCCTGCTGCACGAAGGTGCCGTCGAGGAACGTCCGGACGAGTTCCGCCTGCATGACGTTGGCGCCGGCGAACAGCAGCATGCCGACCACGCCCACCAGGAACATGCCCCAGTAGGGGCGCGCGTAACCGAGCAGTCGCGCGTAGATGCGGCGCGTCGTCATCCCGTCGGACGCGCCGCCGCCGGCGGTCATTGCGTGGCGGAAGGTGCCGGCACGGCGCCGGCGCCCGTCTGGCTGATGGTGGCGATGTTGACCTGGGTGAAGCCGACCCGGCCGGCAACGTCCATGGCCGTCACGACCGCCTGGTGGGTGGCACGCGCGTCGGCCCGGATCGTGATCGGCTTGCCACGGCCGTCGCCGATCACCTGCTCGAGCGCAGCGCGCAGCGTCGCGGGGCTCGCGTTGGCCAGCGCCCGCTCGTTGACCCGGTAGGTACCGTCCGCCAGCACGGTGACGACCACGGGGTCCGGCTGGCGGGTCACGGAGGCCATGCTGGCGGTCGGCAGTCGCACGTTGAGGCGGCCGTCGGTGACGAAGGTGGTGGACACCATGAAGAACATCACGAGCAGCAGGATCACGTCGATCAGCGAGGTGACGTTGATCTCGGGCTCGACCTCGCGCCGCGAGCGGAAGTTCATACGGCGGCGCGCCGCCGGCGCTCCGCGGTCGCCGCGTCCGGACCCGAAGCCGCGGCCTGGCGCTCGTCGAGCACCTGCACGAGCTTCAGGGCGTCGCGCTCCATGCGCACCACCAGCCGGTCGACCTTGCCGCGCAGGTAGCGGTAGCCGACGAGCGAGGGAATCGCCACGCACAGGCCGGCCGCCGTGGCGACCAGGGCCTGGCCGATGCCGCCCGACAGCGCCCGCGGATCGCCGACTCCGCCGTGGGTGATGGCATTGAAGGCCGAGATGATGCCGATCACGGTGCCGAGCAGGCCGAGGAGCGGCGAGACCGCGGCGATCGTGCCGAGCATGTTCAGGAACCGCTCGAGTTCGTGCACGACATGGCGCCCGGCATCCTCGACCGCTTCCTTGACCAGTTCCCGCGACCGGTGCCGCTGCGCGAGCCCGGCGGCCAGCACGCGACCGAGCGGCGAATTCTGCTCGAGCGCGGCGACGTGCTTGTCGGTAAGGTCACCGGAGCCGACCAGCTGCCAGACCCGGGCGCTGATTTCGGGCGGGATGACCCGGCTCTCCTGCAGGCTCCAGAACCGTTCACCGATGATCGCGAGCGCGACCACCGAGCAAAGGATGATAGGCCACATGACGGGCCCACCGGCCTGGATGATTTCCCACATCAGATTACGGCTCGCTACCCACTGTTCCGGAGCCGCATGATACCTCTAAGCCGACCCCTTCTGCGCGTTCGCCGGGCCCGCCGCGGCGGGCCGGGAACCGCCGTCAGGTGGCGGCCGCCGGCGCCGGGCGCGCCTCCAGCCGCCCCTCGAGGAGCTCGACGGTCCGGTCCAGGCGGGCCGCCAGGCGCTCGTCGTGGGTCACGATGACGAGACTGGTGCCGAGTTCCCGGTTCAGCTCCAGCATCAGCTCAAAGACCTGAGCCGCGTTGGCACCGTCGAGGTTGCCGGTCGGCTCGTCGGCCAGCACCAGCATCGGCCGCGTCACGAGCGCGCGCGCCACGGCCGCACGCTGGCGCTCGCCGCCGGAGAGCTCCGCGGGGCGGTGCTCGAGCCGGGCGCTCAGGCCCACCCGCGCCAGCATGCTCCGTGCCGCCTCGTACGCCTCGGCGTGCGCCATGCGCCGCACCAGAAGCGGCATGGCCACGTTCTCGAGGGCGGAGAACTCCGGCAGCAGGTGGTGAAACTGGTAGACGAAGCCGACCGCGCGGTTGCGCAGCCGACCGCGCTCGACGTCGCCGAGCAGCGACATCACCTGGCCGGCGATCTTCACCTCGCCGGCGGTCGGCAGGTCCAGCCCGCCGAGGATCTGCAGCAGCGTGGTCTTGCCCGACCCGGACGCCCCGACGATCGCGATCCGCTCGCCGCGCGCCACCGACAGCGACACGCCGCTCAGCACGTCGAGACTCACCGGGCCCTGGCGGAAGCGCTTCGTGACGCCACGCGCCGACAGGACGGGAACGTCGTTACTGGTCATGGCGCAGGGCCTCCGCGGGTTGGGTGCGGGCCGCCCACCAGGCGGGCAGCAGCGTGGACAGACAGGCGAGCAGGAAAGCCGTCAGGCCGATGACCAGCACGTCCTCGACACGCACGCGGCTCGGCAGCTCGTCGATGAAGTAGACCTTGGCATCGATCAGCGACACGCCGAGCAGCCGCTCGAGGCCGCGCACGAGCCCGGTCACGTTGCCGGCCACCAGCCAGCCGAGCACGACGCCAGCCAGCGTGCCGAGGAGTCCGATGGCGGTGCCGAGGGCGAAGAACACGAGCAGCACGCCGCGGGGACTCAGGCCCAGGGTGCGCAGGATCGCGATGTCGTGGCGCTTTTCCCTGACGAGCATCACCAGCGTCGAGACAACGTTGAACGAGGCAACGGCCACCACCAGCAGCAGGATCGCGAACATGATCGATTTGGTCGTCGCGATCGACTGGAAGAAATTGGCATGCGCCCGCGTCCAGTCGCGTACGTACCACTCGCGGGCCTGGCCGTTCTCGTCCGGACCGAGGCCGACGGCCACCTCGCGCACGACGCGCGGCGCGCGATAGGGGTCCTCGACCTTCAGGCGCAGGCCGCTGATCGAGTCGCCGAGGCGGTAGAGCTTGGCCGCGTCGGCGATGCTGACCAGCGCCACGCGCCGGTCGTATTCGTACATTCCGGAATCGATGATGGCCGCGACCGTCAGGCGCCGCGTCCGCGGAATCAGGCCGGCCGGCGAGGCCGTGCCCTGCGGGGTGAGGAGGAGCACCTTGTCGCCGAGCGTCACGCCGAGTTCAGAGGCCAGTGCGCGGCCGAGGGCGACCCGGTAGCTGCCCGGCACGAGCGCGGCAAGACTCCCCTGGCGGACCTTGCCGGCGATGTTCGAGACCCGGCTCTCGAGCACCGGGTCGATGCCATCGACCTGCACGCCGCTGACCTTCCGGCCGGCGACGAGGAGCGACTGGCTTTCGATGTACGGCGCGACACCCGCCACACCCGGCTGGCGGCCGGCGGCCTCGAGCAGTCCCTGCCAGTGGGCGATGCCGGCCTCGCCCTGGGCCAGGGTCGCGTGCGGCGTGACGTCAAGGATCCGTGCGCGCAGTTCCTCCTCGAAACCGTTCATGACCGACAGCACCACGATGAGGACGGCGACGCCGATCGCGATGCCGACGAGACCGATGACCGAAATGAAGGACAGGAAGCGGTTGCCGGTCTCGGCACGCAGGTAGCGCAGCGCCAGCAGGAGCTCGACCGGCAGGCGCGGGCTATTCATAGCGCAGCGCCTCCGCCGGTTCGGTGCGGGCGGCGCGCAGCGCCGGATAGATCGTCGCCAGCAGGGTCAGCAGAAACGCGGCCAGGCCGATCGCCACGACGTCCGTCGTGCGCACGAGGCTCGGTATCCGGGTCACGTAGTAGACGTCGGCGCTGAAGAGCTGGAAATGCAGCGCCTGCTGCAGGAAAGCGACGATCTGCTCGGCGTTCGCGGCGAGCAGCAGGCCGAGCCCGATGCCGATCAGTGCCCCGCCCCAGCCGATCACGAGCCCCTGGACCAGGAACACGAGCACGATGCCGCGCGGGCGCATGCCGAGCGTGCGCAGGATCGCGATGTCGGTGCGCTTGGCCCTGACGACCATGACCAGCGAGGCGACGATATTGAAGGCCGCGACCGCGACGACGAGCGCGAGCATCAGCGTCATCATCGTCTTCTCGAGGCGGATGGCGCGGAAATAGGTGGCGTTTTCCTCGGTCCAGTCGCGGACCCGGACGCCCCCGCCGACCGCCCGTGCCACCTCGCGCGCCAGTCTCGGCGCCGCGTAGAGGTCGGCGAAGCGCAGGCGCAGGCCGTCCGGTCGTGGCTGGTCGGCGAAGGCCTCGGCGTCGGCGATATTGACCAGTGCCAGCACGCCGTCGTGGTCCTGGACACCGACCTCGAACACGCCGGCGACCGTGAAACTGCGGATGCGGGGCACGATATCGGTGCCCGCCGGGGAAGGCTCCGGGATCATCACGGTCAGCGAGTCGCCGACCGCGACGCCGAGCTCGAAGGCCAGCACGCGGCCGAGCACGATGCGGTTGCTGCCCGGCGTCAGCTGGCCGAGTTCGCCCTCGACCATGCTGCGCTGGATCGATCCGATGGTCGACTCGGCGCCGGGTTCGATGCCCCTGAGCATCGCGCCGTTCATCGCGTTGCCGTTCACCAGGAGCGCCTGGCGCTCGAGAAACGGGGCCACGGCGCTGACGCCGGGCTGCCCGGCGGCCCGCCCGGCCGCGGCTGCCCAGTCCATGCCGCCCGCCTCGCCCGCGGCGAGCGTCGCGTGCGCCGACAGGCTGACGAGGCGATCGCGCAGCTCCGCCTCGAAGCCGTTCATGACCGAGAGGATCGTGATCATGGCCGCGACGCCGAGCGCGACGCCGACCAGTGAGGCCAGCGTGATGACGGAAACGGCCAGTCCCGCCTTGCGCGTGCGCGCGTAGCGCCAGCCGATGAACGCCTCGAGACGG
>CAIMCI010000248.1 GCA_903839465.1 uncultured Pseudomonadota bacterium | reverse complement strand
GGAAAATTGAAAATTGACGGGGTAGCTGCTCGAAGGGGCGTCCGGTCGCTTGTGGTCAACGTCAGGACGCTTCGGAGCATTAACGTGTTTAAAAAACTTTCAGTGGCAAGGAAGCTGTACCTCAGCTTCGGCGTCGTGCTGGTGATTCTTGCGGGCCTCGTGGCGGTGTCCTATCGCAGCCTGAGCGCTCTCAGCGAAGCGAATGGCTGGACGACCCACACTTACGAAGTGTTGGCGGAAGTGGATGGAATGACCGCCGCCTTGATTAACATGGAAACCGGCGAGCGTGGATTCCTGTTGGCGGGCGAGGATCGCTTTTTGGAGCCGTATCACGGCGGACAGGCGGATTTCGCCATCCACCTCGCGAAAATAAAGCAGCTTACGAGTGATAACGCGATCCAGCAGACTCGACTCGATAAGCTCGCCGCCAACCAAGTGAAGTGGGTGCAGGAGATTCTCGAGCCCGAGATCAAGCTGCGCCGTGCATCTGAGAAGGACATGGGTGCCGTGGTCGCAATCACCCGGCAAGCCGCGGGCAAGACCACGATGGATGGGATGCGCGGCCAGCTGGCCGACATTGACGGCATGGAGCGCTCGCTACTTGGCAAGCGTGCGGCGGATGCTGCGGCCCTGCAAGCCCGGACCGTCTGGACGCTCCTCATCGGCGGCTTAGTCGCCGCGATACTCGGTCTGTCGGCGGCGTTCCTGCTCGCCCGCAGCATCGTGCAGCCGCTTCAGCAAGCCGTCGACGCGCTCGGTGAGATCGGACACGGGCGCTTCGATTCGCCGATCACGGTGAGCTCGCAGGATGAGACGGGTCAGGTGCTCGAATCGCTCAGGGTGACGCAGCAGACGTTGCGGGAGTTCGCCATGAATGCCACCGATCACCAAGGTCAGATCGCGGCGATCAGCAAGTCGCAACCGGTCGCCGAGTTCGACCTCGATGGTACGTTTCGGCACGCGAACGACAATTTCCTGCAGGCGATGGGATGTCGGCTGCATGACATCGTAGGTAAGCATCACGGCATATTCGTTGACCCCGCTGATTCCGGGAGTGCCAGTGACGGCCAGTTGTGGGGGCGACTGCGTCGCGGCGACGCGGAGGCGGGACTCTACCGGCGTCGGGCCCAGGACGGGCGTGAAGTATGGCTCCAGGCAACCTACAACCCGATTCTCGATCCACAGGGTAAGGCCTACAAAGTCGTACAGTACGCCTCCGATGTTTCCGAACAGGTGAGGATGAAGAAGAGCCTTGACGATGCCGTCAGCGAGACAGAGGCGATCGTCAAGGCCGCGATGGATGGCGAACTCACGAAGCGCATCGCAACCAGTGGAAAAACGGGGCAGGTTGAAGCCTTGACGGTCAGCGTCAATGCCTTGCTCGACGGGATGACCGAACTGGTGCGCGCTGTCAGTGGATCCGCGGGCGAGGTGCAGACGGGGGCCGAGGAGATCTCGCGCGGGAACCTCAACCTGAGTCAGCGGACTGAGGAGCAGGCCTCAAGCCTCGAGGAGACGGCGTCCTCGATGGAAGAGATGACCGCAACCGTCAAGAACAATGCGGACAATGCCTCTCAGGCGAGTCAGCTCGCACGCGCGGCGCGGGATCATGCGGAACGCGGCGGTTCGGTGGTCCGGTTGGCGGTCGCCGCGATGACCGAGATCAATGCGGCCTCCAAGAAGATCGCCGACATCATCGGCGTCATCGACGAGATCGCATTCCAGACGAATCTGCTCGCGCTCAACGCAGCCGTCGAGGCTGCCCGGGCCGGTGAGCAGGGGCGGGGTTTTGCGGTCGTCGCCTCCGAAGTCCGAAACCTGGCGTCGCGCAGCGCGGAGGCGGCCAAGGAGATCAAGGGATTGATTCAGGACTCGGTGGGTAAGGTCGCCGAAGGCACGAAGTTGGTCGACGAGTCGGGTCAGGTGCTCGGCGAAATCGTCACCGGTGTTAAGAAGGTCACCGACGTCATGGCGGAGATCGCAGCGTCGAGCCAGGAGCAGGCATCGGGCGTCGAGCAGGTGAGCAAGGCGGTCGTGTCGATGGACCAGCTCACCCAGCAGAACGCAGCGTTGGTCGAGGAAG
>CAIMCI010000247.1 GCA_903839465.1 uncultured Pseudomonadota bacterium | reverse complement strand
GCACGCCCGGGCCGGCAGCCGTCGCCGGCACGGCATTGGTCGAGGCCGCGCTCGCCACCGTCGATGCCGGGAAGGTTGGCGGCAGCGCGGGGTTGCTCGGAACGACCGGCAGGTTGCCACTGCCCGGCGGCTGCGGGCTCGTGCCGGCAGCGGCCACGGCCTGGTTCAGCTGGGCCGTGACCGGCACGGGCTGCGCTGTCCAGCTGACGGTGGCGATGAACGACAACACGCACTTCTGTCCCGGCAGCAGCGTGTCGCTGCCGCCGAGGAGTGCCTGCCCGGTCACGCCATCGTAGGCCGCGGCCGTGCAGGTGGGCGGGCCGCTGGCAGGCGCATCGAACGCCGGCGTCGCGGTGTAGTTCGAGACCGCAACCGTGATACCCGCGGCGCCGCTGCCGTTGAACGTGCGCAGCAGATTGTCGACCACCTGGACATTGGTTGCCGGCACGGCGGCCGTGTTCTTGACGACAAGCGTGTAGGGCACCTGGTAGGTCGTGGCCGACATCTGGCGGAGCACGCCGACGGCCTTGATGACGCCGAGGCGCTGGGCGGCCAGCACGACCTGCGTGGTCGGCGAACCGGAGTTGTCGCCGTTGGGCGTGGCCGGCAGCTGCTGCGTGCCCGTCGTCGGCGTCGGGACCGTGACCGGACCGGTGACGCCGGACTGGCCGCCGGTCGTCGCATAGACCGTCGCACCCTGCGCCGTTCCGCCCATGACCGCGCGGTTGCCGCTCGACGTGTCGAGGGCGACGAAGGCGCTGCCGGCGGCCGGTGTGAAACTGGCACCGCTGCCGGCGCCGCTCACCGTGCCGCCGGTCGGGTTGGCGCTGAGACCTGCCACCGCAAAGGCGAGGTTTTCGCTGGCAAGCGCGGGGACCGCCGCGAGGTTCGGGTAATCGACGACGGCGGTGAAGCGCGCCGTGCACTGGCTGCCCTGCGGCAGCGCGAAGTTGCCGGCGAGCAGGGCGATGGCGGCGACGCCATCGAAAGTCGCGGCCGGACCTGCGCAGACGCCGGCGTTCGGCGCACCGGTCGGCACGGCGAAGCTGCCGGCCTTGACCGAGACCGCGGGACTGCCGGCGGTATAGGCCGCCGCCAGCGAGTCCACCATCTGCACGTTCGTCGCCGCCTGCCGTGCAGCCACCACCGTCACGGCGTACGGGATTTCAAAGCGGACGTGACCGGCCACCGCCGCCGGCACCTGGATCGGCGTGCCGGCGTTCTTGATCACGTCGATCAGCACGCCGGTCAGGCTCACCGGTGTCGGTACGCCGGCCGGGGCATCGCCGTTCGCGACGCCGGGCAGGGCAGGCGCTGCCGCCGGCACCTGGCCGGCGGCCCCGGGTGCCACGGCGGAGTTGACCGAGATGTCGGTCGCGAGCGTGTTCGGCGCATCGCCCGTCTTGTGGCCGGCGGCATCGAAGCTCGGACCGGGATTGGCGCCGGAGCCTGTCGATGCGTAGGCCGAGTTGTAGACAATCGCCGGCACGGGGTTGGCCGCGAAGTCGACGACCATGACAAAGCCGATGACGCATTTCTCGCCGGGGGCGAGCGGGAAATTGCCGGCGAGCAGGGCCGGGTGGCCGATACCGTCATAGGCCGTGGCCGGTCCGGCGCACTGGGCGGCACTGCCGCCGAGGTTGGCGGCAAAGCTGCCCGGTCGGATCGTGATCGTGGAGCCCGAGGGTGCCGTCGGCAGCAGGTTGTCGGCGGCCTGGACGTTGGTAACCGGCACCGTACCCTGGTTGCCGACGGTCAGGATGAACGGAATCTGGAAGACCCGTGGTGCGACCTGCAACGGCGCGCCGGCCGCCTTCACCACGTCGATTTTCTGCGGCACGAGCGTGAAGCGGTTGCCCTGCGAGTTGAGTCCGGTCGCCGAGGCGCTGATCGGGATCGCCGCGATCGACAGGGCGGTCGCGGGCGTACTGCCGCCGGTTCCGCCGGTCGTGCCCGCAATGGCCCGGCCGGCGACCAGATTCGGCGCAATGGCGGTCGGCGTGTAGCTGACGGCATAGGTCCCGGGCGCGAGCCCGGCAAACGAATAGCTGCCGTCGGCCGCGGTCACGGTCGAGCGGCTGACCGCCTTCCCGTTGAGATCCGTACCGGTCAGCTGCACCGGTTGGCTGCCGACGCCGGCGTCGGTGCCGTTCAGCGTGCCGTCGGCGTTGTTGTCGACGAAGACCGTGCCCGACAGCGAGCCGACCGCCGGGATCTCGGCGAAATTGTTGTTCGGTGAGTACGCGTTCGGCGGCAGAACGAGGCTGCCGGCACCGTTGCCGGCCGGTGCGCTGCTGCCGATGCGACTCGTCTGGCCCGGTGGGTTGACGAGTACGGTCGGCGCCGTCGCCGTGCCGGGGCTCGAGCCCGGCGCGGTCGTGGTGCCGCCCAGCGTGTACACGGGGCCGGCGCTCGTGACTCCGTTGACCGTCCCGGCCGGCTGGGTGCCTTCGATGAGCGTGTACTGCCCGGGGCGAAGACCGCTGAAGCTGTAGGTGCCGTCGGCTGCCGAGAGAGCGCTGCGCGTAACCGTGGCACCCGTATCGTCAATGCCGTTCAGCGCGATCGCGGTGCCCGCAATCGCGGACTCCGAGGACTGCCGGATGCCGTCGTTGTTGGCATCGGCGAACACGAGGCCGCTGACCGACGAGGGCACGACTTCGCCGAAGTTGTAGCCCGCGCCGATCAGGCCGCCCGCCGCAAACGTGATGCTGCCGATCGTGCTGGGCGTCGTCGCCACGGCCGATGCCGTGCCGACCGTCGTGCCGGCGATCCTGCCGGCGGTCGTGATCCCGTTGAGCGTGCCGGTGGGCTGGCTGGGTTGCGTGATCCGGTAGGTTCCCACCGGCAGCCCGAGGAACGCGTAGTCACCACCCGGGCTCGTGGTTGTCGTCAGGCTGATCAGGCCGTCGCTGCTGACGAGCTGCAGGGTCTGGCCGGGCAGCGGCAGGTCGCCGCCGTCATACGCCCCGTTAGCGTTGTTGTCCTGGTAGACGTAGCCCGTGATCGAGACGAGCGTGCTTGAAATGAGGAGCTGGGCCGTGGCCGGCAGCTGGTTGGGCCCGGCGTTCGTCTGCAGCGCACTGCCGGGGATGACGTTGGTATACGTGCCGTTGGTGCCGCCCGTCACGTTGGCGATGACGACGCAGCCGCCGGCCGGGACCGACGTGCCGCTCGCCACGGTGATCGTGGTCGCCGTTGCCGAGGCGCCGGCGCAGCGTGGCAGCGGATCGGCGCTTGCCGCATCGATGCTCGCGGTCAGGGCGCCCGGCGACTGCGGCAGCGTGTCGGTCAGCGCCGAGGTCAGGGCGATGGCGGAGGGATTGGGGTTGCCGAGGAGGATCCTGAGCTTCGAGCTGCCCGCCGGCGCGATCTGCACCGGCGTGAACTGCTTGGCGAGGGTGGGCGGCGAGAAGGTCGAGAACGATGCCGAGGCCGGCGCGGAGTTCGTCACGCCCTCGTCGGTCGCGAGCGCGCCGTCCGGGATCGTGTTGACGAACGTGCCGACCTGGTTGCTGAGGACGTCCACCGCGAACGTGCAGCTGCCGGTGACCGGGACCTGTGCTCCCGTGATGCGCACGGCCTGGCCACCGGGGCCGGGCAACGGGCTCACGACGACCGTGGAGCCGGGGCTTGCCGCACAGGTCGTCGCGACGTTCGGCGTCTGGGCGATGTAGACACCGGCGGGCAGCGTGTCGGTCAGGACGGCATTGTTGAGGGTGATCGCGTTCGGATTAGCGATCCGGACCGTCAGCCGGTTCACCTGGCCGACGTCGACGTGGGCGTTGGCAAACGACTTGCTGAGGGTCGCAAAGTTCTGCACCCGCAGCGTGGCCGGCGCATCGACGAGGTTCGTTGCCGTGCTGCCGGTAGAGCTCGTGCCCGAGGCGTCGCCGACGTGGATGAGGTTGTCGTAGTTGCCGGCGACGGCAGCGACGACATTCACCTGGATGATGCACTCGGCCGGTGCCGCCTTGGCCTCGGAGATCGTGCCACCGGTCAGCTGGATCACGTTGCCGGTCGTGGTCACCGTGCCGTTGCGGCACGTCGTCGTCGCACCGCTGGGCGTCGCTACGACGAGCCCGGCCGGCAGCGCGTCATGGACGCTGATGTTGGTCAGCGCGATCGCCTCGGAATTGAGGACGTGAATCGTCAGCGTCGACGGGATGTTTGGCGGTACGGTCGAGGGGTTGAAGTCCTTCGTGATGCCGAGAGAGGGCAGCGCGGACAGGTTCGAACTGAAGCCCGAGCTGTTGGTGACCGACTGATCGGTATGCACCGAGTTGGCCGGAATCGTGTTCGTCGAGGTGCCCTGGCCCAGCAGGGAGGTCTGGGCCGTGACGGTGCAGGTCGCACCGGCGCCTAGGCTCGCGCCACTGACCGCGAGCGCCGCGTTGCCCGGGGTGGTCACGACGCCACCCGCACAGGTGGTCGATGCCGGGGTACCGCCGACGATGACGATGCCGGCAGGCAGCGTATCGGTCAGCGACAGGTTCGTGACCGGAATCGCCCCGCCCTGGGTATTGCTGAGCGTAATCGTCAGGAGCGAGCGCTGGCCGATCATGGTCAGGCTGGCCGGAGAGAACGACTTCTGGACGTTGATGGACGGCGCCAAGAACGTCGTCAGCGTGCCGCTGACCGGGGTGGCCGTCGCGACCCCGCCGTCGGCGGTGATGCCGCCGGCCGGGAGGGTATTGACCAGTGGCGAGCTGCCGAGGCCGTTGGTCAGCACGCTGAACTG
>CAIMCI010000246.1 GCA_903839465.1 uncultured Pseudomonadota bacterium | reverse complement strand
GGTGCTGGTGACCGGTCCGACCGGCAGCGGAAAATCAACAACCCTTGCCGCGATTGTCGATTATGCCAACAAGAGCCGCAAGGATCATATCATCACGATCGAGGATCCGATCGAGTTCGTGCACGAGTCCCGCACCTGCCTGATCAACCAGCGCGAGGTGCATCGCGATACCCAGGGCTTCGAAAACGCCCTGCGCTCCGCGCTGCGCGAGGATCCCGACGTCATCCTGGTCGGCGAAATGCGCGACCTGGAGACCATCCGCCTGGCTCTGACGGCCGCCGAGACCGGCCACCTCGTGTTCGGAACGCTGCATACGAGTTCCGCCGCCAAGACCATCGACCGCATCGTCGACGTCTTCCCGGCAGCCGAAAAGGAGATGGTGCGGTCCATGCTTTCGGAGAGCCTGCGGGCGGTGGTCACGCAGACGCTCCTCAAGCGCATCGGCGGCGGGCGCATTGCCGCGCACGAGATCATGATCGGCACGCCGGCCATCCGTAACCTGATCCGCGAGGGCAAGATCGCGCAGATGTACTCGGCGATCCAGACCGGCCAGTCGGTCGGCATGCAGACGCTCGACCAGTGTCTGCAGGAACTGGTTTCCCGGTCGATCGTGAGCAAGGAAGAAGCGCGCTACAAGGCCGCGAACAAGGACTCCATCTAGAGCCCGGTAAGGGCTCGAACCACGGAACACCGACATGGATCGCGAACAAGCCATACGCCTGATGCAGGACCTGCTGCGTCGGATGATCGAGGTGAAGGGCTCCGACCTCTTCATCACGGCCGGCCTGCCGCCGGCGATCAAGATCGACGGGGAGATCCGCCCGCAGAGCGAGACGCGCCTGTCGCCCGAGGCGGCCGCCGTGCTCGTGCGCGGCATCATGAACGACCGCCAGACCCGCGAGTTCGACGCGACCAAGGAATGTAACTTCGCGATTGCGCCGCCGGGCATCGGCCGCTTCCGCGTGAGCGCCTTCGTCCAGCAGAGCATGACCGGCTGCGTCATCCGCACGATCAACGTCAAGATCCCGACGCTCGAGGACCTCGAACTGTCCGGCGTGCTGAAGGACGTCGTGCTCTCCAAGCGCGGCCTCGTTATCGTGGTCGGCGGCACCGGCTCGGGCAAGTCGACCACGCTCGCGGCAATGATCAATCACCGCAACGAGAACACCCGCGGCCATATCGTGACCATCGAGGACCCGGTCGAGTACGTCCACTCGCACAAGGGTTGCGTCATCACCCATCGCGAAGTGGGTGTCGATACCGAGAACTGGGGGGTTGCGCTGCGCAACACCCTGCGCCAGGCCCCCGACGTCATCCTGATCGGCGAGATCCGTGATCGCGAGACGATGGAGTACGGCATCCAGTTCGCCGAAACCGGCCACCTCGTGCTGGCGACGCTGCACGCGAACTCGGCCAACCAGGCGCTGGACCGGGTCATCAACTTCTTCCCCGAAGAGAAGCGCGAACAGGTGCTGATGGACCTGTCCCTCAATATCCGGGCCCTGATCTCGCAGCGCCTGCTGGCGCGTCACGAGGGCGTCGGGCGCGTGGCGGCCATGGAGATCATGCTCAACTCGCCGCTGATTTCCGACCTCATCTTCAAGGGCGAGGTGTCGCAGATCAAGGAAGTCATGTCCCGCTCGACCCGCCAGGGCATGCAGACCTTCGACCAGTCGCTGTTCGATCTCTACGAGCAGCGCCTCATTTCCATCGAGGAAGCGCTGCGCAACGCCGACTCCAAGAACGAGCTCAGGCTGCGCGTCAAGCTCGAGAGCAAGCGGCGCGACGCATTTGTCGGCGACGATGCCAGCCACCTGAGGATAGTCGACGAGCCCCAGGGCCATGTCCTCTGAACCGACCGGCGCAGCCCCGGAGGCTGCAGGCAGCGATGCGGGCCCGGCCCGGCTGAACACCAAGCCGCTCTTCAAGCTGATGGTCGAGAAGAAGGCATCGGACCTTTTCTTCACGTCCTACGCGCCGGTGAAGATCAAGATCGAAGGCCAGATCTTCCCGGTCAACAAGCAGATCCTCACGCCGGAGATCGTCAAGCAGGCGGCCTATGGCCTGATGACGCCGGAGCAGATCGAGTACTTCGAGGAGGAGCTGGAGATCGACTTCGCGATCTCAGAGCCCGGGCTCGGCCGGTTCCGAATCAACGTCTTCTTCCAGCGCGGCTATCCGGCGATCGTCCTTCGCCACATCACGGCCGACATGCCGAAGCTGGAGACTCTCGGGCTGCCGGAGGTGCTGCGCGACCTCGTGATGCTCAAGCGCGGGCTCATCCTCATGGTCGGTGCGGCCGGCGCCGGCAAGTCGACGACGCTGGCGGCGCTCATCAACCACCGTAACGAGAATGCCGCGGACCATATCCTGACGATCGAGGATCCCATCGAGTTCCTGCACACAAACAAGAAGTCGATCGTCAACCAGCGCGAAGTCGGGCTCGACACCAAGTCCTACCACCGCGCGCTGCGCAGCGCGATGCGCGCCGCACCCGACGTCATCCTGATCGGCGAGATCCGTGACCGTGAAACGATGGAGGCGGCACTGGCTCTCGCCGGCACCGGCCACCTGTGCATTGCGACCCTGCATGCCAACAACTGCGCCGAGACGCTGGACCGGATCATCAACATGTTCCCGCGAGCCCAGCACGACCAGATCTACCTCGACCTGTCGCAGTACCTGCGGGCGATCCTCGCGCAGCGCCTGGTGCGCGACAAGCACGATCGCCTGGCGGCCGCGATGGAAGTCATGATCAACACGCCGTACATGAGCGAGCTCGTCAAGAAGGGTGACGTGTCGGGCATCAAGGAAGCGCTGCGCTCGAGCAAGGAGCGGGGTGTGCAGAACTTCGATACCGCTCTGTATGCCCTCTTTACGGCCGGCCGGATCACCCTGGAAGAGGCGCTCACCAACGCCGATTCGCGCACCAACCTCGAGGCGAGGATCAACTTCGGCTGAAGCCGCCTGCCGTCAGGCGTAGGCCTCGGGAAATACGGTCCGCGCCTCGAATACCGGACCGTCGACGCAGACCCGCTTCATGGCCGGCCCTTCGGGACCCTCGACACGCACGACGCAGCCGGCGCAGCCGCCGACCGCGCAGGCCATGAACTCCTCGAGCGACACCTGGGCGGGCACGCCGAAGCGAGCCGCGACTGCCGCCACCGCGCGGAGCATCGGCGTCGGTCCGCAGGCGTAGATTTCCGTCTCGGCGAGCGCCGCCGGACCGAGCGTCGCGAGCCACTCGGCCGCCATCTCGGTGACGAAGCCCTCGTAGCAGCCCGCGTAGCCGCGCTGGCTCGCGAGCCGGCAGGCGATGCCCCACTCGTCAAGCAGCGGCATCGTCGCGATCACCGCGGGCGGCAGCCCAGGCAGCATTACGGCCGATGGCCGGGTCCTGAACGGGAAGGGGATTTCCGAGCCCATCATGACCACGGGCCTGGCGCCGGGGGCGTCCCGCAGCTCCTCGGCGAGGAAGACCATCGGCGGAATCCCGACGCCGCCACCGATCAGCAGCCGCCGCGGCCGCTCGGCCCGGACGGTGAAACCCCGGCCGATCGGCCCGAGGCAACTCAGCTTGTCGCCCGGCCGGGCCGCGGCCAGCCGGGCAAGACCGGTACCCAGCACCTTGTAGAGGATCTCGACCCAGCCGGCCTCGCGGTCGACGCGCTGGATCGACAGCGGGCGGCGCATCGGCAGGTCGGTCGCGCAGCGGACGTGGACGAAGCTGCCCGGCGTGGCGTGCGCGGCGCAGCGCGGCGCCGCCAGGCGCATGACGTACTGGCCATCAGGCCAGGACTCCTGGCCGATCAGCGTCGCCTCTTCGAGGAAGATCGTGCCGCGATGCGGCCGGGCGGGATCCGCGCTCATCGGCTCGCTCCGCGCTGCAGACGGTTCTCGATCAGCGTCTCGAGCACGGCCATCCGCACGGCGACGCCGTTGGTTACCTGGGCGCGGATCACGGCGCTCGGGCCGTCGGCCACGTCGCTCGCGATTTCGACGCCGCGATTCATCGGCCCCGGGTGCATCACGATCACTTCGGGCCGCGCCAGTTTCAGGCGCTGCCGGGTCAGGCCCCACTGCCGGTGGTATTCCTGGTCATCGGGAATCGAGGTGCCGGCCAGGCGCTCCTTCTGGATACGCAGCATCATGATCACGTCGGCGTGCGCGATGCCTTCCTCGAAGCCGGAATAGCGTCGTGCGAGCGGCATCTCGTCGGCGTCCGGCATCAGCGTCGGTGGCGCCACGATGCGGATCTCGCCGACTTCGAGCGCGGCGAGCGCCTGGTAGCTGGAGCGGGCGACCCGCGAGTGCCGGATGTCGCCCACGATCGCCACGACGAGGTCGCGAAAGCCGCCCTTGAACTGCAGCACGGTAAGCGCGTCGAGCAGGCCCTGGGTCGGGTGCGACAGATGGGCCTCGCCGGCCGACACGATCGAGACGTGCTCCTGGACGTGTTCGGCAACGTACTGGCAGACGCCCGGTTCGGCATCGCGGATGACGAACACGTCGACGGCCATCGCCTGCAGGGTGTAGATCGTGTCCAGAACGGTCTCGCCCTTGGCGCGCGACGACAGGTTGATGTCGAGGTTCAGCGGATCGCCACCCAGGCGCCGGGCCGCGAGCTCAAACGATGCGCGGGTCCGCGTCGACGGTTCGGTGAACATGTTGGCGACGGTCACGCCGTCGAGCGTGCGCGCCCGCGCCGGCAGTTCACCGGGACTGCGCAGGAAGCCCTGTGCACGGTCGAGGATGGCGCGGATCTGCTCGCCCGGAATGCCGTCGAGGGTGGTCAGGTGGCGCAGCCGGCCGGCCGCATCGTGCTGGGAAAAGGGTGTCATGGTAGTCAGCGCGCTCCTTCCCTCAGCCACTGCTCGAGCAGTACGCACGCGGCGATCGGGTCGACGTCACCCCGCCGCACGCGGCGGGTCCGTTCGCCGCTCGCCCGCTGCGCACGGAGCCGGTCCTCCGCCTCGCGCGAGGAGAGCCGCTCGTCGACCTGCACGACCTCAAGGCCGAAGCGTGTCTCCAGCTCGCGGCAGAACTCACGGACGCGCGCGGCGAGCGCGCCTTCCGTGTCGTCCATATTATAGGGGATGCCGACGACCAGGAGGGCGGGCTGCCACTCCCGCACGAAGGCCGCGAGCACCGGCCACTCGGGCACGCCGCCGTGCGCCGGGACGATGCCGAGCGGCTGCGCGGTGCCGGTGAGGGTGTGGCCGGCGGCGACGCCGATGCGGCGCTCACCGTAATCGATGCCGAGGGCAAGCCGGGCCGGCGCGGCCGGGCTGTCAGGCATGCCCGGCGCTGGCGGATATCCGGCCGAGGTCCACGCCGAGGAGCCGGGCCGCCGCCTGCCAGCGCTGCTCGAACGGCACATCGAAGATGATACTTTCGTCGACCGGCACGTTCAGCCAGGCGTTGGAGCGGATCTCCTCTTCCAGCTGGCCGGCCTCCCAGCCGGCGTAGCCCAGAGCCATGACCGTCTGCGCCGGACCCTGGCCGCCGGCCATCGCGGTCAGGATGTCGCGCGACGTCGTCACGTGGACATGATCCGAGACGCGCAGTGTCGATTCCCAGTCGCCTTCCGGGGCGTGCAGGACGAAGCCACGGTCACTCTGGACGGGGCCACCGCGCAGGATCCGCTGTTCGGCGTGGCGTGACTCGCCGCGCGGCAGGTCGAGCTGCTCGAAAACGTCGCCCAGACGCATCGTCAGCGGGCGGTTGAGGACGATGCCGAGCGCACCACGGGCCGTGTGCTCGCAGACCAGCGTCACGGTTTGCGCGAAGTTGGGGTCGCTGAGCGAGGGCATCGCGACCAGAAACTGGTTGTGCAGGTATTCGCCGCGCATGGGCGAAAGTATCCAGTGCGTCGCCGCCCCAGACAAGCGCGAATTGGCGTTACTGGGTGTCGGCCGGGACGCGGACGGCGGATTCGACGGGTGCGCCGTCCTGGAACTGCCATTCGTAGGTCAGGCGCAGCGCGTCGTGCTTGGCCTCGAGCCTCGGCGGGAACGCCGGGAAGGGCGCCGCGAGCTTGAGGATCGCCAGTGCCGCCTGGTCGAGCTCGGCAAAGCCCGACGAGCGCTTGATGACCGCGCGGCCGAGACTGCCGTCGGCCAGGATCTGGACCTCGAGGACCGG
The DNA here is from genome assembly GCA_903839465.1 of uncultured Pseudomonadota bacterium. Taxonomy (GTDB): domain Bacteria; phylum Pseudomonadota; class Gammaproteobacteria; order Steroidobacterales; family Steroidobacteraceae; genus CAIKMS01. The sequence goes on along the minus strand of CAIMCI010000246.1, from coordinate 11,285 downwards.
GTTGCCCGAGGCGTTGCGGCGCGCGGCGGCCTGCATCGGGTAATTCAGCGTGCCGAGGTTCTCGATGCGACGGCGCCAGCCGTCCAGGTACACCGCGACGCTCGATTCCCGGGTGTTGGGCGTCACGACGAGCTCCCGGGAGGGAGCGCCGCGCAGGCGGATCTCGTCCCCGGTCTGGGCGATGGAGGCGCTCTGGCTGAGAGCGTCCATGACAAACGGCGAGCCGTGGCGGATGCCGGTACTCCCGCGCAGGTAATTGGCCTCGGTATCGTCGCGGGTCCGCGATTCCAGCAGCGTCGTGTCCCCGCCGCGGCGGCCCTCGCTCGTGCCTTCACCGTCCTCGAGTTCGCTGGCGCCGGGCCCGGCGGCGCTGGGACTCGCCAGCCGCGGCGCCTCGAGGCTGCGCGTGTCTGCGGCGGTGCCGGCGCCATGCTGGTTGACCTGGGCAAGGTAGTCGGCCGACGGATTGGGGCTGGGCTCCGGGGCCGGGTCCTGCACGACCATTACCTCCAGCGACGGCGCCTCGCCGAACAGCGACGACGGCGCGCCAAAGGACACCCCCAGGATCACGACCGCGTGCAGCGAGGCGACCAGGAACAGCGTCGTCATCAGGCGGTCGCGCACCGGCGGATCGGCCTCGTGCCGGCGGGCCAGCTCCTCGGCGCTGAGCGGGGCGGGGCGTGCGCTCACGCGCCGTCAGCCGCGCCGTGCGCCGCGTTCGGCGAGGCGGCGGCTGATCGAGGCGTAGACCTGGCCGCCGATGTCGAGCCCGAACTGCTTGTCGAGTTCGCGGATGCCGGTCGGGCTCGTGACGTTGATTTCAGTGACAAAACCGCCGATGACGTCGAGTCCGACGAACAGCATGCCGCGCTCGCGAAGGCGCGGACCGATCACCGCGGCAAGCCAGCGGTCGCGGTCGTTCAGCGGTCGGCCGACACCGGTCGCGCCGGCCGCCAGGTTGCCGCGGTGATCGCTTGCCGAGGGGATGCGCGCCAACGCGTAGGGCACCGGTTCGCCATCGACGAGGATGACCCGCGAGTCGCCCGTGGTGACGATCTCGGGCAGGTAGCGCTGCACGATCGCGAACCGTTCGCCGTACTCGGTCAGCGTTTCGAAGACCACGTTTTCGTTCTTGTCGCCCTCCTCGACGACGAAGATCGAGCGACCACCCATGCCGTGCAGTGGCTTGGCGACGACCTTGCCATGTTCGCGGACAAAGGCGCGCATGTCCTCGATGCTGCGCGTGATCAGCGTCGGTGCGCAGCACTCCGGGAACCAGGCCGTATAGACCTTCTCGTTCATGTCGCGCAGGCCCTGCGGGCGGTTGATCACCAGCGTGCCGGCGACCTCCGCGCGATCGAGGATATAGGTCGAATAGATGTACTCGGTGTCGAAGGGCGGGTCCTTGCGCATCAGCAGTACGTCGAGGGTCCCGAGCGGTGTAGCCACCCCCGCGCCGAGGGTGTACCAGTCGCTCGCCGAATCGCGCACGGTCAGCCGGTGGGCGAGCCCGTAGGCCACGCCATCGCGCAGCCACAGATGGCGCAGTTCGAGGTAATGGAGCTCGGCGCCGCCGCGCTGCGCGGCCAGGAGCATCGCCAGCGAGGAGTCCTTGGCGGGTTTTATGTCGCCGATGGGGTCCATGACGATGCCCAGGCGGACGGGAGCGGACATAGGCGGTCTCCGGGAACCTTTTATTGCGCGCGGTGCTGAAACTGTGACGCCCGTCATGTCTGAGCGGGTGGGTATACATAGTACACCTGTCATCCGGAGCGACGGGCCCGGCGCGCCGCCGCGCGCCGTGCGCATCCCGCCGGAATTGTGAACACAGTCCGCTGTGTAGCGTGGCCGCGCGTCGGCCGATATGTTAAAAACTAGGGACGGTTTGCAGTCGTGCGTGCAGCGTGGCTGCCCGCCGCCTGTGCCGGCAGCGAGACTGCCCAGAGGGACGATCGCGATGGACAATGCAGCGCAAGCAATAGTCGCCAAGAGCCGCCTCGCGGGGCTCAAGGTGCTCGTTATCGACGACAGCAAGACGATCCGCCGGACGGCCGAGACGCTCCTCGCCAAGGAAGGGTGCGAGGTCTACACGGCCGTCGACGGCTTTGACGCCCTGTCCAAGATCGCCGATCACCAGCCGGACATCGTCTTCGTCGACATCATGATGCCGCGCCTCGACGGCTACCAGACCTGTTCGCTGATCAAGCACAACAAGGTTTTCCGCTCCATTCCCGTCATCATGCTGTCGTCAAAGGACGGCCTGTTCGACCGGGCACGTGGTCGCATCGTGGGCTCCGAGCACTACCTGACGAAGCCTTTCACGCGCGACGAACTGCTCGGCGCCATCGAGAGCCACGTGCCGGCGCAGGCGTCGGCCGCGGCTGTCTAGGTCACCTGGGAGAGCTCCGACATGGCACTCGTCCTGATCATCGATGACTCGCCGACCGAGGTGCACGTCATCCGCCGGGCGCTTGAGCAGCATGGCTTCCAGACGGCCACGGCCGGCGACGGTGCCGAGGGCATCAGGCTGGCCAAGCAGATGAAGCCAGACCTGATATTCATGGATATCGTCATGCCCGGCGTAAACGGCTACCAGGCGACACGGACCCTGGCGCAGGACCCGGACACGAGCCGGATTCCCGTGATCATGGTAACCAGCAAGTCGCAGCCCACCGACCGGGTCTGGGGCATGCGCCAGGGGGCCTTCGATTACCTGGTCAAGCCCGTTTCCGCCGAAACGCTCATCGAGAAGGCGCAGGCCGCGCTCGCGGGCTGAGGCGAGATGAGCAGCGCGCCGAACCTACGCGACCTACGCGACAACCCTTTTGAGCTGCTGCGGGAGCTCGAGCGCCGTGGTCGGCTGGCAGCGGTCGGCGGTGCGGAGAATCCGGAGGGGCGGGAATGGGTCGGCGTCGCGTTCCGGCTCGGCGGCGACACGCTCCTGGTGGCGCGCGACGAGACGCGCGAGGTGCTGGCGGTGCCTTCCAGCCTGACGCGCGTGCCCGGTGCCCGCGCCTGGATCCGCGGCCTGACCAACGTCCGCGGCCAGCTGCTGCCGATCATCGACCTGCGCCAGTACCTCGGCAGCGGCGTTACGCCGGCCGCACGCAGCGCGCGGGTGATCGTCGTCCATCATCGGGACATTCCGGCGGGGCTGCTGGTCGACGAAGTGCTCGGTTTTCGACGGTTCGTCGATTCCGAGTTCACCGACGAGCCGCCGCCGACGCTGATTAGAACGGAACGTTATCTGGCCGGCGCCTTCAGGCGCGGGTCCGAGACCTGGCCGGTGCTGAGCCTGAAGCTCTTGGTGGAAAGCCCGAGCTTCATGCAGGCGGCCGTCTGATGGCCCGGTCGGGACAAGGAGTCTGGCAGTGAAGAACAACAATCAGCGCGGGTCCGGGGATGCAGGGGCGTTGCCGAGGCTGCTGTACGCCGCGCTCGGTGCCGCGGCCGTCAGCGTGCTCCTCCTGCTCGTCGACCTCCTGGTGCTGCCGGACGGTACGCCACGCATCGCCGCCTGGCTCGCCGCGCTCGCCGCCACCGGCAGTGCGGCCGGCGCCGGCCTTGCGCTCAAGCGCTTTCTCGGTGCCTCGGGCGAGCGGGAGGCGGCCGCGCAGCAGGCCCGCCAGAACGAGCGCAACCAGGAGGCGATCCTGCGCCTGCTCGACGAGCTGACGAGCCTTGCGGACGGCGACCTCACGGTTCAGGCGACCGTCACCGAGAACATCACCGGCGCAATCGCCGATTCCATCAACTATGCGGTCGAGGCGATGCGCGAGCTGGTGACGACGATCAATGACTCCGCGATCCAGCTCGACGCGGCGGCGAAGTCGACGCAGGCGGCCGCTGCGCATCTGGCCAAGGCCAGCGGTGGCCAGTCCAAGCAGGTGTCGGCCGCAACCGAATCGATTGCCGAAATGGCCGCCTCGATCGAGGAGGTTTCCGGCAACGCCGAACGCTGTTCCGACGTCGCCCGCCACTCGGTCGACATCGCCCACAAGGGCGGTGACGCCGTGCGGCGCACGATCGACGGCATGAACACGATCCGCGAGACTATCCAGGAGACATCCAAGCGCATCAAGCGCCTGGGCGAGTCCTCGCAGGAGATCGGCAACATCGTCGAGCTGATCAACGATATCGCCGAGCAGACCAACATCCTCGCCCTGAACGCGTCGATCCAGGCCTCGATGGCCGGCGATGCCGGGCGCGGCTTTGCCGTGGTCGCCGACGAGGTACAGCGCCTCGCCGAGCGGGCGGCCGCCGCGACCAAGCAGATCGAGGTGCTGGTAAGGACCATCCAGGCCGACACCAACGAGGCGGTCGTCTCGATGGAGCGCAGCACGACCGACGTCGTCGGCGGGGCGATGCTGGCCGAGAATGCCGGCGCCGCGCTCGGTGAGATCGAGCAGGTCTCCAACCAGATCGCCAATCTCGTGCAGAACATCTCCGCCAGCGCCCGTGGCCAGGCGACGGTCGCCGCGAACATTTCCCGCAACATGCAGATCCTGCGCGAAATCAGCACGCAGACGGCCGAAGGCACGACCGCGACGTCGCAGGCGATCGGCAAGCTGTCGGATCTGTCCACGCAGCTGCGCCGCTCGGTGTCGGGCTTCAGGCTGCCTGAGCCGGGACGCCGCGGCGCGCCTGCCCCGGCAGCCCGTGCCGTCGCCGATTCGCGCGCCGAGCAGGCACCGGCCGAGCGTGCCGTGGCTGGCAGCAAGACCTGAACCGTGACCACGCTCGCCCGCCAGACCCTGCAGATCGTCGCCGCTGAGCTCAGCGCAACGCTGGAGGCCGCGCGCGCCGCGCTCGAGGCCGGCGCCGAGCAGGTCGAGGCCGTCGCCCACTTCGCGACCTGCGCCGAACGCCTGCACGAGGTGCGCGGCGTGCTGCGTGTCGTCGAGGTCGATGGTGCGGCGCTGCTGGCCGAGGAGATGGAGTACGTCGCGCTCTTCCTGCGCGACTCGGCCAAGGATGGCAAGCACAACCCGGAGGGGCTCGAGGCGCTGATGCGCGCGATGGTCCAGCTGCCGGCCTACCTCGAACGCGTCATGGGCGGCGGCCGGGATCTCGCACTCATCCTGCTGCCGCTCCTGAACGACCTGCGCGCCGTGCGCGGCTCGCCGCTGTTGTCCGAGGGCACGCTGCTGCTGCTCAACCTGCGCTCCGACCGGCAGCCGGAGCCCGCGGCGCCGAAACCCGGCGAGCCGTCGCTGACCCTGATCCAGTGGGCGCGCCGGCTCCGGCCGCGGTTCCAGCTCGGCCTTCTGGGCCTGCTGCGCAACGAGCGGCCGACGCAGAACCTGCAGGTGCTGGCGATGGTCGCCGAGCGCATCGAGCACATCGCGACCCGCCAGTCCGTGTTCCAGCTGTGGTGGGTCATCGGTGCGCTCGTCGAGGGCCTGCTCGACGGCGGCATCGACAGCGGGTCGACGATCAAGCGCCTGCTGGGTATCGCCGACCGCGAGCTCAAGCGGCTGTACGAGGAGGGCGAGAAGCGTTACGCCGAATCGCCGCCGATCGATCTCCTCAACAACCTGTTGTATTACATCGCCCGCGCGCGCTCGAACGGGCCGCGGGTCACCGCCGTACGATCGTCGTTCAAGCTGCAGGAACTGCTGCCGGTATCGGAACAGGTCGAGCAGGAGCGGGACAGCCTGTCGGCGCCTTCGGTCAAGCTGATGCACACGGTCGCCGCGGCGATCAAGGAAGATCTCGGCCGGGTCAAGGACGTCTTCGACATCTTCGTCCGCAAGGGCGGGCTGCAGGTCGAGGACCTCGGCGCCCAGCTCGACATGCTGAAGAAGATCAGCGACACGCTCGGCGTGCTCGGCCTCGGCGAGCTGCGCCAGCGCGTGCAGGACGAAGTCGCACGGCTCGGCGAGATCGTCGCCAGCCGCAGCGTTCCGGAGGAGTCGGCGCTCATCAGCATCGCCGCTACGCTCATTAGCGTCGAGGACAATCTCGACCAGCAACTGGTGCGGATGATCCGTCCCGACCAGGCGGGCCTGCCGGCCGATTCCGTCGACGACGGCGAATTCCGGCTGGTTCGCGACGCGGTGCTGCGCGAGTGCATGGTGAACCTGGCGCGGGTCAAGGAAATCATCACCGCGGCCGTCACCGATGCCACGGCCAGCGGCGGCCCGGATCAGGTCCCGTCGCTGCTGCGCGGTGTGCAGGCCGGGCTGCTGATGCTCGCCAGACCGCAGGCAGTGCAGGTGGTCGAGGCGATCGGCAGCCGCGTCAGCGAGTTCCTGCAGCCGAACAGTCCGCGCCACTCGCAGCGTCTCGATCGGCTTGCCGACGCGATCGTCTCGCTCGAGTACTACATGGAAACGCTGCAGAGCGGTCGCGCGGATCCGTGGTACATGCTCGAAAACGCCGAGACCTGCCTGCGGGCGCTGGACGCCATGGACGGCGTGCAGGCACCGGCCGAACCTGCCGCCGCGCAGTTGCCGGAGGCCGTGGGCGAGGTGCCGGTGCTCGACCAGCCGGAGCCCCCGGAGGCGCAGCCGACGGCGACGACCGCGAACGTGCCGGTCATCGATCTGGAACGTGCGGGCCTCGACCCTGAGCTCGTTGCGCTTTTCGTCGAGGAAGCGCGCGAGGAGATCCAGCGGATCCGCCAGTCCTTCCCGGCCTGGGAACAGAATCCCGGCGACAGCGAGTCGCTGTCACGGCTACGCCGCTCGTTCCATACGCTGAAAGGCAGCGGCCGCATGGTGGGGGCGACCAACATCGGCGACTTCGCCTGGGCCATCGAGCACCTCCTCAACCGCATCATCAACGGCACGCTGCAGCGCTCGCGCGGCATGCTCACGCTGTTCAACGCGGCGATCAGCCGCCTGCCGGCGCTGGTCAACGCGCTCGAGGCGGGTGAGGTGGGCTCGCCGGACGTCGCCGACCTGATCGCCCAGGCGAACGCGTTCGTGGCCGGGCACGGTGCGGAGCCGCTCGCCGTTGCCGAGGACGCGGCGTCGGTCGCCGAGCTGCCGCGCACCGAGCCACCGCGCGCCGAGCCGCGCCCGGAGCCGCCGCGGCCGCCGCAGACGGGCGAGGCGTCGCTGATCGCCACCGAAGTGATCATGACCAATGACCCGGCCGTGCCCAAGGCCGCGCCGGCGGCGGCCGGCAAGCAACTCGAGGTGCCCGGCCGGTTCGTGCGCATCAGCCGGGAAGCCAGCGCCGAGGACGACGACCGCGACCGGCAGAGGGTGCCGGCGCCACCGCAGGCGCCAGGCGCGCGACATGCCGAGCCGCCTACGACGACGGTGGCCGCCGATGCGGCACCGTTGCCGGGCGAGGATGCGGTCCTGAGCGACATCTACCGCAAGGAAGTCGCCGGGCACCTGGCGACGATCGCGGCCTTCCTCAAGGACTGCGAAGGTCGCTTCCCGCCCTTCGCGGTCACGGACGCCCTGCACCGCTCGTGTCACACCCTGGCGGGCGCCTCGAAGATGGCGGCGGCCCGCCAGGGCATCAAGCTTGCCGTGCCCCTGAACGACTACATCCGTAAGCTCTACGACCACCAGCTCGGCCTGCCTGAAGGCGGCCGGCGGGTGCTGGCCGATGCGGCCCATGGCATGCAGGACGTCGCCGAGAACCTCAACGAGGAAACGGCGTTCTTCGCCTCGCAGGCGGATCTGCTGCTGCGCCTGAAGTGGCTCGACGCCGATGCGGACCGGGAGATCGGCGCGCGAGGACTCGTGCCGCGCGACGAGGCGCGCACCGCCGAGGTGCCGATGCTGGCGGAGCCGGCTGCCGACCTCCTGTCGCCCGATCTCCTGATGGAACCCGACGCGGCCGCGCCGGTTGCTGAGCCGGCTCCCGCGCCGGCGCCGGCTGCCGCGCCGGCTGACGCGCCGGCTGACGGCGCCACCGGGGCGCCGTCCGAGCCGGGCTATGACGCGGAGATCGCCGCCATCTTCAGCGAGGAGGCCACGGAACTCCTCGAGTCGGCCGATACGGCGCTCGCCGGCATGCGCGCGGCCCCGAGCGATCGCGACGAAGCGACGGCGCTCGCCCGCGTGCTGCATACGCTAAAAGGCGGTGCGCGGATGGCCGGCGTCACGGCCATGGGCGACCTCGCGCACGAATTTGAGTCGCTGCTGCTGCGGGTCAGCGGTGCAAGCGACGCGCCCGACTCGCACGCGCTCGGCGTCATGCAGCAGGCGCTCGATGCCCTGCAGCGCATGCGCGACCTGGTCGCCGCCGGTCGGCCGGTCGACGCGGACGAGGGCCTCAGCCGGACCATCCGTGACCTCGCCGGTGACCGGCCGGCGGCCGAGCCGGTGCCCGCTTCGCCGTCGGCGCCTGCCACCCCGAATCCCGAGTTGCCGGTCGTGACCGACATCCAGGCGAGCGGACCGGGCGTGCCCTTCGAGCCCGCCGCGGCGCGCAGCGACGAGACCGCGGCCGTCCCCGTGCTCGTGCCGGATCCCGGCATGGAGGACTCGCGGTCGATCGTGCTGCCGCCGGGCCGGGAGGCCGCCGCGGGTCCCGAGCGCGAGGTGCTGGCCCGCGTCGACGCCGAGCTCTTGGACAGCCTGCTCAATGCCGCCGGTGAGGTGAGCATTTTCCGCGCCCGCATGGAGCAGCAGCTGTTCTCGGTCGAGTCCAATCTCGGTGAGCTCGGTCGCGTGGTCCTGCGTCTCAAGGACCAGATGCGCAAGCTTGAGGCCGAGACCGAGGCGCAGATCCTCAACAAGCACGAGGCCAATCCCGGGGCCCACCCGGATTTCGATCCGCTCGAACTCGATCGTTACTCGTCGCTGCAGCAGTACTCGCGCGCACTGGCGGAGTGCGTCAGCGACGTGGCGAGCGTGCAGTCGCTGCTCGAGAGCCAGTCGCGCGACGCCCAGAACCTCTTGATGCAGCAGGCGCGGCTCGTCACCGAGCTGCAGAACGGCCTGATGCGCACGCGCATGGTGCCTTTCCAGCGCCACGCGCAGCGTCTGACCCGCATCGTGCGCCAGGCGGCGGCGGATTCCGGCAAGACCGCTGAGCTGGTGCTGACCGGCGCCTCGGGCGAACTCGACCGCCAGGTCCTCGAGCGCATGCTGCCGCCCTTCGAGCACCTGCTGCGCAACGCCGTCGTGCACGGCATTGAGTCGCCGGTCGAGCGCGTCGTGCGTGGCAAGCCGCTGGCCGGTCGCGTCGAGATGAGCCTGCGCCGCGACGGCTCGGAGGTCGTGATCCTCGTGCGCGACGACGGCGCCGGCATGAATCTGCGCGCCATCCGCGACAAGGCCATCTCGCTCGGCATGCTCGATCCGCGGCGGGCGATTCCCGATGAGGACCTCGTGCGCTTCGTGCTCGAGCCCGGCTTCAGCACGGCCCAGTCGCTGACCCAGTCGGCCGGGCGCGGCATCGGCATGGACGTGGTCGCCACCGAGGTCAAGAAGCTCGGCGGCGCGCTGCACATCGAAACGACGCCGGGCGCCGGCACCCAGTTCACGATCCGGCTGCCGTTCACGCTCGCCATCAGCCAGGCGCTGATCGTTCGTATCGGCGGCGAGGTCTACGCCCTGCCGCTGCCGACCGTCGAGGGAGTCGTGCGCCTGCCCAAGCAGGAAGTGGTGGCCCACCTCGCCGAAGACGTGCCTTCGTTCGAGTACGCCGGCCAGCGCTACCGGTTCCAGCATCTGGGTGCCTTCATCGGCGGGCCGGCCTCGCAGCTGCCCGAGCAGGACGTGCCCGTGCCGGTGGTGCTCGTGCGGGCCGGGGAGAGCTCGACGGCGCTGGTCGCCGACGAGCTCGTCGGCAGCCGCGAAATCGTCGTGAAATCCGTCGGCCCGCAGATCGGCGGCATCCGCGGCGTGGCCGGCGCGACGATCCTCGGCGACGGGCGCGTCGTGATCATCCTCGATATCGGCACGCTGGTGCGCGGCGACTGGCGCTCGCGCTACCTCGTCGACAGCACCGCCGACCGGGTCGACCGGCGGACCTTCGCGCTCGTCGTCGACGATTCGATCACGGTCCGGCGGGTCACCCAGCGCCTCCTCGAGCGCAACGGCATGCGGGTCATGACGGCCAAGGACGGGGTCGATGCGATGGCGATCATGCAGGAGCACATCCCGGACGTGATCCTCCTCGACATCGAGATGCCGCGCATGGACGGCTACGAAGTCGCCGCCCAGGTGCGTGCCGATGCGCGCCTGGCGTCGGTGCCGATCGTGATGATCACCTCGCGCTCCGGCGAGAAGCACCGTGCGCGCGCGGTACAGCTCGGTGTCGACGACTATCTTGGCAAGCCGTATCAGGAAAACCAGCTGCTGGATGCGATCGAGCCGCTGGTGCGCCGCCGCCGGGAGGGCGCATGAGCGAGCTGATCGAAGAACTGTACGGACTGCTGATCCCGGTCGCCGACGAGCGGCTGCTCGTGCCGCGTGCCTGTGTCGCCGAGGTCATCGCCTGGAGCGCGCCGCAGGCCATGCCCGGCGCTCCGGCGTGGTACCTCGGAACGATCGGCTGGAACGGCCGGACCATCCCGGTGGTGTCCTTCGAGGGGACGCTCGGCCAGGGCATACCGGAGGCGACCGGACGCACGCGCATCGTCGTCTTCCATTGCCTCGCCGACCGGCTGACGGCCGGCAATTTCGGCATCGTCACCCAGGGCTTCCCGCAGCTCGTGCGGCTGAACGAGGAAGTGGTGAAGCCCGACCCGCGGCGCACCTTCCAGACCGAATCGCCGATCCTGTGCGGCCTGCGCATGGTCAACGAGACGCCGCTGGTGCCCGACCTCGAGTACCTGGAACGCCTGATCGCCGACGAGACCAGCGTCGGCAGCTAGCCGCCGGGTCAGTGGTCGGATCCGGCCTTGTGCGGGTCGCCGTCGATGAACGGCCGGCTGGCCCGCGCCTCGGCCGCGGCCGCCTCCGGGTTGCGGTTCTGCGCCTTCAGCGCCAGGGCAACCTGTTTCCAGGCCTCGTTCGAGGTCCGCTGATCGCCTTCGCTGAGCGCGACCGCCTTGCGGGCGACCGATTCGGCCTGCTGCGCCTCGCCGGCCGCCAGGCGCACCTTCGCCATCTCGATCCACAGCAGCGGATTGCGCGGCTCGATGCGCACGGCGCGTTCCAGCGTCGACATCGCGGTCAGGTAGTCACCGTGGGCGCCGGCGCTCTGCGCCTGGGCCACCAGCGCGCCCGTGGCGGCGCCGAGCTGGTAATGGCGGGTGCTAACCGGTGGTGACGGCGCGACCGGCGCCGGTGCCGCCTCCGGGGCTTTGGGGACCGCCGGGGCGGGCGAGGGCGTCGCGCTCTGGCCGCCCGCCGGGGCGGGTGCCG
>CAIMCI010000245.1 GCA_903839465.1 uncultured Pseudomonadota bacterium | reverse complement strand
GCCGAGAACCCGGTGCTCCTGGCGGGTGAGCCCGGCGAGGGCGCGGGCGTGCGCCGGCGTCGCGGGAAGCTCACGCAGGCGACGCAGCACGCGCTCGGCGAAGGCCTTCATCAGGCGTTCGCCGGGCAGCCGGCTGCGAATCAGCGGCGGCAGCAGGCGCTCGAGGAGCGGTGCCTCCTCCATGAGCGCACCGATCAGGCTGGCACCTTCGGCGAGGCGAAGGCCCGTCGTCAGGTGCCGGCGGGCGCGGGCGGACTGGCCCGCCTGCACGTGCAGCGCTGCCCGGAGCACGGCCAGCGCGACACGGTCCCGGACGGTCATGCCGGGTTCGCGGGCGAGCGCGGCGGCGGCCTCGAGCGCGTCGTCCGCCGGACGGTCTTCGAGCACGTGCTGACGCAGCCGGAGCAGGCGCAGTTCCAGCGGCGAGGAGCGGCGTGCCGGAGCCACGCTCGTGCCGAGGAGTTCGAATTCCTCCAGGTGGACGCCTGCCTCGGGGAAGCGGCGCGCCATCTGGTAGAGCCGCACGCGCAGCAGGAGCAGCGGCCCTGGCTGCAATCCGCCGTGGCGCCGACCCAGCGTCAGCAGGCAATGATCGAGCTGGTCGAGGGCGGCGCGCAGGCCATGCCGCCAGTACGTAACGAAGACGAGGCGCCCCGCGATGGTCGTAATCAGGTCGGGCCAGGAGTCGCCGCGCAAGAGCGCATCGAGAATCCCGCCGACGTTCGGCGGACAGTCCTCCATACGCCCCTCCTCATACGCGATCCGGGCACGAAAGCAGTCGAGGATCGCCGGTTCCGAGTTGAATGCGTGCTGTGAATGCTCCAGGGTCTGGGTCGCTTCGGCTACGTGCGTCTTGGCCTCCTGCAGCGCGCATTCGCGAAGCGCGAGGTCGGCCAGGTGCAGGTGCATGAAGTGCACGAGATACGGCAACCGTGCGCGGCTGTAGACCCGCAGCGCCTCGAGCGCGATTCGGCGAGCCTCGGTGAGCGCTCCGGCCTGCAGGTAGCCGATGGCCATCGTGTTGTACAGGAGCCCGATTGCGACGAGGTCGTCGGCCGGCAGCATAGCCTCGAGGCGTGCCCAGCTCGTCACCACCTCGCGGGAGGCGCGCTCGTCGAGGTCCAGCGCCGACTCCAACCGCAACAGCAGCGCATGCGGCAGCGGCGGCAGGGGGGCGTCGCGCAGGTCGGTCGGCAGGTTCGGGTGCAGAGCCTCGAGACGCAGCCTGACGTCGTGCGGCCGCCCTGACTTGATCAGCAGCCACAGCCGCGCGAAGCGCAGGCTTTCGCTGCGCCGTTCGACGTCCGGTCCGAACGCCTCAAGCACGCTCTCCAGTGCACGAAAGCCGTGCCGGTAGCCGAAGAACTGGCCGCCCGCGTGCTCGAACACGTCGAGAGCCTCCTCGGTCTGGCCCAGATCCAGGAGAGCCGCGATCGCGCGTGCAGGTTCGGCGATGCTGGCGAAATAGGGCACGAGGCGGGCGAGTGCGGCCGACGGCAGGAGGTGACGCCGGCTGCGCAGCCGGTGCAGAGCGCGGTGCACGGCCTGCGATGACAGCGCGATGCCCTGTGGCGTTCGTAGCAACAGCGGATGAAGGTCGGCGACTTCCTCAAACAACAGATTCAGCGAGGCTTCGGGCAGCGGCGAGGCGAGCGCAGCGAGCATCGACGTGACGAGACTGGTCGGCAAGTCGGGCAGAACCTCCTGCTGGAGGAACCCGGGAAGCAGGCGCTCGGCGTCGGCCCCGCGGCCGGTTGCCGTTGCGTCGGCAAGCACCGGCCAGCCGCCGCACCAGCCCGGTAAGCTGCCGTCAGCGGCCAACTCATCTGGCTTAAGGAAAAGTTCCTGATCCGCAACAATGTCGACGGTACCGTAGATGCGCGCCGCGAGCAGAGCACCGGCGACCCCGTCATTGATTCTGGAGGCCACGACGAGCGCAGGTCCCCGGGCAGGCCGGTGTAACGTGCTGAGCACCGATTGCAGCTCGTCGGTGGTCGGCCCATCGAGGGTCACCGCGCCCCGTCGGTGGCCGCGGGCGCCGAGCGCGCGCAGCAGCATCGTCTTGCCGGTCCCGGCGACGCTGCGCAGCCAGACGATCTCGGCCGTGGATTCGCCGATGCGGCGAAGCAGCCGCGCCGTGCGCCGCTCCCAGTCAGGGCCGGCAGTCCTCGCTCGGAGCCGTTTCAGTTTGCGTGCCCCCGGTTCGCAACTCGCGCATCCACAACGATAGCCTAAATTGACCGGAAAGGAGATCGCAGCAGGCGCCGCCCGCGGAGGTTGGTGGTGTCGGGATGCGGAGAAAGCGCGGTGTATTAGAATGCACGAACCCTCCGCCCTCGCCCCGTGCGAGACGCCGAGCGGGCAGGGCATGGGTTATCACGAGCCGGAGGAGATGCGATGAGCAGCAGTGAAACACGTCCCGCGTGGTTGGCCAACGGCCGTTGGCTCGCGGTGGCCGTCGCGGTGGTAGTGCTCGTATTCATGATCAATCCGTTCCATTCGGTGCCGACCGGTACGCGCGGCGTGGTGACGCAATTTGGCGCAATCCGCGGCATCGAGAACGAGGGGCTGCTCGTCCTGCCGCCCTGGCAGCGACTGACGATCTTCAACATCAGGGCCGAGGCCGCACAGGTCGATAATGCCGAAGGCAGCACCAGCGACACCCAGCCCGTGCACGTCAGCCTGACCGTTCGCTACAACGTCCAGCCGAACAAGGTCTCCGAGGTCTACGAGAAGTACTCGCACGATGGCGATCTTTCAAGCTACGTCCAGACGGCGACGCAGGAGTCCTTCAAGGTGGTCACGGCACGGTTCAACGCGCCCGACCTGATTGCCAAGCGCTCCGAGGTGTCCCAGGAGCTCAATTCCGTGCTGAACACGAAACTGGAGAAGTACGGGGCCCAGGTCATCAACATCGACATGCGTAATTTTGCCTTCAGCGACAGCTACATGAAGGCCATCAACGACAAGGTGACCCAGGAGCAGCTGCGCCTAGCGGCGGAAAACAAGCTGAAGACCGTGGAAGCGGAGCAAAAGCAGAAGGTGGCGATCGCCGAAGCGGAGGCGAGCGCGGCTAAGGCAACGGCCGATGGCGTCGCCTACTCGAACCTCAAGGTGGCAACGGCGCAGGCCGAGGCATTGCGGATGCAGAACTCGGCGCTGGCGCAGAGCAAGGACGTGCTGGAACTGCGTCGCATCGAGGTTGAGCAGACCAAGGCGCAGCGCTGGGACGGCAAGCTGCCGGAGCACATCTACGCCTCCGCGCCGATCCCGTTCTTCAACACCGGCAAGTAGGCGCCAGGCCGGGCGCCGGCCCCGTCCGATCCGGTGCGGGTCAGTGCGCCCGATCCGATGAGTCGCGGGCGAGCGACCGGGGAGCCACGTCGAGCGCCTTGCCGTTGCTGAAGGTCACCTTGATCGGGGCATGGCCCGCATTGTAGGCAAGATACGTGTGGGCACCGGCCTTGTCCTTGAATACACCATAGAGCGGTGTGTTCGCCGTGACCGAGAAGTCCGGTACACCCATTTCCTTCAGGCTCAGGATCCAGTAGAGGGTGTGCGAGCGCGTTTCGCCGAACTCGACCATGCCCTGGCGGTTCCACAGCGACAGCGCCGCGTCGGCATCCGCGAGTGCCATGTACGAGGCGATCACGTCCTGCCAGATGTCCTGTGGCAGGTCCTTCGGACGGATGCCGCGCGCCGCGTACGCCTTCTCCTCGGCCGGCAGTGCGCCGATAACGGACTTGACGTACTGCGGGTCCCGCGCGAGATAGGTGACCGACGGTGTAAACGGCATTTCATTGATGCCGAGGATCTCGCGAGGTTCCTGCGTCCACCACGTGTTGTAGGCGACCTTGCCGCCGAAGACCATGCTGGCGAGCGGCTTGCCGAACTCCGCCGGCAGGACCTGATGGTCCAGGTCGAACCAGTACTGCTCGACCGAGGCGATCTCGCTCGTGTAGAGGTAGATGCCGAGATCGCGCAGCCTGGCATCGCGGGTGGCTTCGCCGAGAAGGATCAGCGATGCCCACGCGTTGATCGCTTCCGACGACGATTCCTGGTTGTTGCCGTAGTCGAAGGCGGCGTCACCCGAGGCCCACGAGTGGCCCTCGTAGGCATCGAAGTTGCGGATGAACGGGAAGTCGGCACGACCGCGTTCATCGGTGGCGATGTCGGCCACGACCTTCTTGACCATGCCGCCCCACTTGTCGTCGGCGATCCACGACGGGTCGCGCAACGCGACGTGGGCAGCACCCATGATCCAGTATCCGTAGTGGAAGTGGTGGTCGTTCATGTGCGAGATGCTGCCGAACTCCTCGGGATAGCCGAGGAAGGTCCCGAGCTTCGCATCCTGGACGAAGTACTGCGAATGCTTGCCGTCGAACCAGGACTCGAGGCGGTCCTTGAGCTGCTTGAGGAGATCGTCCCGCATCGAAGTCTTGCCCTCGGCCTCGGCAATGCTCATGAGCTGTGCGACGGCGCCGACACCCTTGCCGATCCAGTACGTTCCGCGACCCTGCTTGAGGAAGAGCTGTTCGGACTTGGCGAGATCGCCCACCAGCAGGCTGTCGACGTTCGATCGGTTCGCCGGCGTCTCGAGGCCTGCCCAGAAGGGCAGGGTGCCGTGGTAGGTGCGGCTGAGCGTGAAGCCGTTACCCGTGATCAGCCGGATCTTCCCGCGCACCGAATCGAAGGCGTACTTGGACGCATGTTCCGACGTGACGGCGTTCCACTGGTGCGGATAGAGGCCGAGCAGCGTGCGAAGGTTCTGTCCCTCCTTGGCCACGGTGTCTACGACGAATTCGGTGCGGACCTCGCTCTTCTTCTCGTCGTACGACCAGGACGTCCGCGTCGCGGTCGGAAACGCGTAGGCCACGGCCAGGAAGTCCCTGATCGTCGCCTCGCCCGAGTCCGGAAGACCCGCCACCGAGAAATAACCCCTGCCGGCCGGCAGGTGCAGGACAAGGTCCGTGCTCTCCGACCAGTCGTACTGGCTGCCGCTCGGCGCGAACACGGCGTAGGTATGACCGCCTACCGTGAAGGCGGCGACGCGGGGATCGTGCTTGCCGTCGCGGGGATCGGCGACGATGTCGGGCTTGGCGGTGAGGTGGAAGCGCACATCGCCACTGGCGAGTTCGTAGTAGCTGAACGGGCTGCCGTGTAGGATCGTGGCCTTCAGCGACTCCGAGCCCATGCCGAACGTAATCTCCGCGGACCAGTCCGAGAACCCCGACAGCCGGGCGTCCTGGGGCTTGAAGGCGACCGGGGAGACGACGACCGCCGGTGCGTGCG
>CAIMCI010000244.1 GCA_903839465.1 uncultured Pseudomonadota bacterium | reverse complement strand
TGCCAGGAGGCGTCGATGAGGTTTTCAGAGACGCCGACCGTCCCCCATTCGTCCCGGGCGTCGCGGGATTCAATGAGGACGCGCACGCGGGCCGCGGCATCCGGGGCTGCCCCCTCACGGCAATGCATGTCCCGACCGACCCTGGTTCGGCGCAGGCCTCGCACTGATTGTTGCACCCGCGATCGCAGCAGACTTTGTCCACGCAGGCGCCCGTGATGAACGTCAACTATTTCTGCCGGTCGACGACAACTATTCTTGCCGGTCGTCGCCAGGTGGTCGGAGCCTGACGGCGACCGCGTCGGCTTCCTGGTTTCGGTGCTGAATTCGTTGGGTCGCATCGTCGTTCCGGTAGTTGTCGTCGGTAGTTGTCGTCGGTAGTTGTCGTCGGCGTAGTCGTCGTCGGCGTAGTTGTCGTCGGTAGTTGTCGCCGGGGTCAGCGCCGCCTCGGCGTCGGCGTGGCGGGTTCCTCGGTCGCGGTCGTGCCCGCACGCGCACGCTCCTCGGCCTCCTCGGCGCGCTTGGACTTGCCGCCAAACTCGAGGATCGCGGAGTGGTGCACGAGGCGATCGATGGCCGCCTGCGTCGTCATTGGGTTCTTGAAGATGCGGTCCCACTCGGCGAACACCAGGTTGCTGGTGATGACGATTGAGCGGCGCTCGTAGCGCTCGGCGAGGAGCGTGAAGAGGACCTCGACTTCGTCGGCGCTCTGCTGGACGTAGCCGATGTCGTCGAGGATGAGCACGTCGAACGCGTCGAGCTTGTGCAGGGCGCGGGGCAACGCGAGATCGCGCTTGGCGGCGAGCAGGTCCTGCACGAGTCGGAAGGTCGGCGTGAAGAGGACCGCTTGGCCCCGCTGCACCAGCGCGTGACCGAGCGCGGCGGCGGCGTGCGTCTTGCCGCGGCCGGGGAGGCCGAAGCAGAGGACGTTGTCGGCGCGCTCGAGGAAGTCTCCCTCGGCGAGCTCGCGGAGCTTGGCGACGACCGCGCGCGGCAGGCGGGCCTCGTCGAGCGTCGCGAAGGTCTTGCCCGGGGGCAGGCGCGAGGCCTTCAGCAGGCGGTCGCAGCGGCGCTGGCCGCGCTCGCCGTGCTCGGCCTCGAGCACCTCCAGTAGCGTCGGCAGCGCGGCGTCGTGACCGGCGCGCGTGAAGCGGTCGACGACCTCGCTCGCGAACGTCGGCAGCTTGAAGCGCGTGCCCAGCTCCCGAAGGCGATCGGCCATCTCCGTGGTGAAGGTCGCGTCGATCACGAGACACCTCCGACGAGCAGGCAGTCGTAGGCGGAGAGGTCGGGCGCGGGGATGTTGATCACCGGGACCGCGGGCTTGTCCGGTGCACAGCGGGCCTTCACCAGCACGAAGTCGGGGCGCTCGCCGCGATCGAGCATTTCGGCGAGCACCTCCTCGACGTGCGACTGCATCGTGCTCGCCGCCAGATGCAGCAGGCGCAGGTACTCGAGGTCGGCGCGCTCGCCGCGCGCGTCGACGAGGGCGTCGTACGCACGGCGGAAGACCAGCGAGGGGA
>CAIMCI010000243.1 GCA_903839465.1 uncultured Pseudomonadota bacterium | reverse complement strand
CTCGAGTGGCGCCTGCACGCGAGCGTCGGACGCCTGAACAGCCTCGTCAGCGAACTGCGCCAGCCGCTCGACTTCAGCCAGGACTGGTTCGTCAGCGGAGCGGCCGGCATCGGCAACGAGCAGCGCAACCTGTATGTCGACGAGTTCCCGATCGCCACCTACCGGCTGTCGGAGTTCGCGGGCTACGCGGGGATCGGGCGCCACTTCGGCAACCTCGGCGAGATCGTGGTCGGCGGCGGCGTCGAGAGCTCGGTGCCGCGCTTCTACAGCGGCGTGCCGTTGCCCGGCCTCGACTCGACGCACGAGACGGCGACCGTCTTGCGCGCACGCTTCACGAGCGACACCCAAGACAATCTCGACTTTCCGCAACAGGGCCACCTGCTCAGGCTCGATGCCGACGTTGCGCGCCGTTCGCTCGGCGGCGACTATGACTACGGCCGGATCGTCGCCTCGGCCAGCCAGGCCTTCGGCTACGACGAGAACAGTTTCCTGGTCACCGGCCGCTACATGACGTCGATGAATTCCGTCCTGCCGCTCTACCGGCAGTTCGAGCTCGGCGGCTTCCTGAACCTGTCGGGACTGCGGCAGTCCCAGATCCTTGCCAACCACGTCGCCTTCGCGCGGCTCGTCGTGCGACACCGCCTGCTGCGCGGCGGCGACCTGCTGCCCGGCCTCTACGTCGGCGGGTCGCTCGAAGCGGCCGACGTCAGGGATCGCTACAACCCGTTCCTGGGACGGCCGGAGGCGGTCGGCTTCTCGGTGCCGGACACGCGCATCGGCGCGGGGTCGCTGTTCCTGTCGGCGCAGTCGGCGCTCGGGCCGTTCTACCTCGCCGTCGGCCACTCCAAGGCCGGCCAGACGACGGTCTACCTCTACTTCGGCAGGCCTTGAGCGGACGTACTGACCGAGGCCGACGCGCACCGGCGCCGGGCGCTGCCCGGCGCCGCTGGCGCCGGCTCGTCCTCGCCGTGCTCGTCCTCGTGCACCTGACCGCACTCGCGGTCTACCTGCTGAAGCAGACCCAGGCGAGCTACCTCGCCCGCGTCCTCGACGCACGCCAGCAGTGGCAGGAAGGCAACCTCGAGGCCGCCGCCGCGCTCTACCGGGACTATGCCGAGAACTACCGGCGCTTCACCTGGCCGGTGGTCCTGTTCGACGACTACCCCAGCCGGGCGCGCGCCTGGTATGCGCTCGGTCGCATCGAGGCCGAACGCCACCGCATCGATGCGGCGCTCGGCGCCTTCCGTGAGGCCATGGTCGAAGAACCGGGCCTCGGCCAGCGCGAATTCCGCAACCTGCTGCTCGACAGCCGCCGTCCGGCCGACCTCGCCAACGACGCTGAGACCCGCCTCTCGCGGGACGCGGCCGACCTTGCCGCCTGGTTCGATCTCGGTGCGGCACGCCTGGCACAGAGCGACCCGGCCGCCGCCGAACGGGCCTACACAAGCGCGCTCGCCCACCTGCCGGCCTGGCTGCGGGCGCGGACCCGCTACGGGGCGACGCCGGGACTCACCGCCGAGGAAGGCGACCTGCGGGGGCTTCGGGCGGTGGCCGCCGTGCTGGCCGGCAACGTGGCGCTGGCCGGCACGGAGTGCGCCGCGCTCGCCGGTCGCGAGCGAGCCGGGGAACAGTACGACCAGCTGTGCGCCGCCTATCTGCTGGCGGCGGCGGGCGATCCCGAGGCCGCGCGCCGCCGCCTGGCCGGTTACGTGCCGTCCGCGCCGGAGCACGCGGCGCTGGCGGGCGCCATCACCGGGCCGGGCGGCAGCGGCGGGGGCACCGGGCAGGACCGTCCAGCCGACTAGCGGTCGCTGCGTCCGCCCTCGGCCACCAGCGCCGCGATCCGGGTAGCCGTGGTCAGCGCGGCGAGGCCCTCGGCGCCGCCGACCAGCGGCGGTGTCCCGGTCCGTGCCGACTGCAGGAAGGCCTCGATCTCGGCCTTGAGCGCGTCGCCCTGTTCGTAGCTGCGTTCGTCGATCGCCACCTGCGGCATGTCGGCATCGCCGCTGGCCGCGCCGCGCCGGATCACCGTCAGGATCTTCTGCTGGAGATCGGCGGACACGTAGGCGTCGTCCTGGAAGACGCGGATCTTGCGTTCGGTCTTCAGGCTGACCCGGCTCGCAGTGACGTTGGCGACGCATCCCGAGCGGAAGCGCAGCCGGGCATTGGCGATGTCCAGATCATCGGAGAACACCCGCGAGCCCACCGCATCGATGGTCTCCAGCGGCGAGCGCACGATCGACTGGATCAGGTCGATGTCGTGAATCATCAGGTCCAGCACGACGCTCACGTCGGTGCCGCGCGCCTTGAACGGCGCCAGGCGATGCGATTCGATGAACCGCGGCGCCGTGATGATGCCGTCCAGAGCCTGCACCGCGGCGTTGAAGCGCTCGAGATGGCCGACCTGCAGGATCCGCCCGGCGCGCCGGGCGGCCTCGATCAGTTCCTCGGCCTCGGCCGCGGTGACGGTGATCGGCTTTTCGACCAGGACGTGCGCGCCGCTGTCGAGGAACGCGAGCGCGATCGGGTGATGCAGCGGCGTTGGCGTCGCGATCGAGACCACGTCCACCTGCCCGAGCAGGTCGCGCCAGTCGGCGTAGGCGACGGTCCCGAGTTCCGCCGCGACCGCGGCGCGCGCGGTCTCCAGGCTGTCGGCGACGCCGACCAGTCGGCAGCCGGTCGCGACCGCGTACTTCTGCGCGTGGAAGCGCCCGAGGTAACCGACCCCGATCACGGCGGCGCGCAGCGCCGTCACGGGCGGCGCCCCTGGCAAGGCCCGGCGTGCGTCCGGCAGGTGCGGCTCGATGTCATAGGTCCCCCGAGTTGGCTGGCAGACCCGGCCAGCGATTGTCGCGGCCGGGCGGCAGGATCATCATAGCGAATCGGCCCCACCCCCCGTCCGCACCCTACCGGCGAAGACCCACCCCGATGCCACGCCCGCCCAGCCGACGCCCCCGGTTCCGAGCCGCGCGCGAAACCCTGTTCGTGCTCAGCGGTCTCGTGCTCGGCGCGCTGGTACTGCCCGCGGCCGTCTACCTCGTCGGCAACCGCACGCTCGGCGCCTACGGCGGCGACGGCCCGTCGGCGTTCGCGGCGACGCTGTACGGCGACCTGCTGCGCCTGCGGCCCGCGGCCCTGGTGCTGACCCTGGCCCCGCTCGTCACGTTATACATATTGCGCTTCCTGCTGCGCCCATTGCGCGGACGTTAGTCGCCGCGGCACCTTCCTTAAGCTTTCGCCTGCCGGGCCGCTAACCCGGCTGACCGGCCCGTCGCACAGGCGACAAACGGCCGCCCGATCCCCCAACCGGCAGCGGTGGCATGACTCCGGAACTCGACCGTCAACTGCGTTCGCTCGCCAACTTTCCCTCGCCGCCGGGCGTCGCCACCCGGCTGATCGAACTCGCACGCGACGCCGACCTCGACATCGGCAAGGTGGCGAGCGTCATCTCCGTGGATCCGGCGCTGACCACCAAGATACTGCGCATCGCCAACTCACCGATGTACGCGCAACGCCGGCGCAGCGAGACCCTGCGCCAGGCGCTCGTCGTCCTCGGGCTCAATGCCACGCTGGCCCTGTCGCTGTCCTTTTCCCTCGTGAAGTCGCTGCGCGGCACCAAGCCGAACGGCATCAATCACCCGCTCTTCTGGCGGCGCAGCCTGCTCGCCGGCCTCGCGGCCCGGAGCCTCGGTGAGGCCACGGGCGCGCCGTTCCTCGAGGAACTGTTCCTCGCCGGCCTCGTGCAGGACATGGGGATACTGGCCCTCGACCGCGCGCTGCCGACGCTCTACCAGGGGGTCGGCGCCCTGCAGGGCGCGCACCGCGACCTCGCCGGCCACGAACGCAAGCAGTTCGGCCATGATCATGCCGAGGTCGGCGGCTGGCTGATGCAGCGCTGGAACATGCCGCGGCGGCTGGTCGACGCGGTCGGCCTGTCGCACCGCCAGGACGTCCGGCGCAGCCTCGACGCCGAGGACGGCTTCAATCGCTGCGTCGCGCTCGCCGGCCCGATTGCCGACATCTTCATCTCCCCCGGCGACGAGCGGGCGTGCCTCGAAATCGCCCAGCAGGTCGAGCGGGTGTTCGACCTCGACCGGGAGCGCTTCGCCGCGGTGCTCGAGCGCGTCAGCTCCGTCATGCCCGACACCGCCGCCGTGTTCGAGACCGACCTGGTCGCCGACCCGGTCGGCATCGTCGAGCGGGTCCGCGACGTCCTGGCGCTGCGCGAGGCCCAGGGGCTGCGCGACATCGGCGAACTGCGTCAGGAGTACGCGACGCGCACGCTGCGCGTGTCGGCGCTGGACGAGCAGCCGACGATGGACCCCGTTTCCGGTGCCCACGACCGCGCCTGCATCGACCGCCTGCTGGCCGAGGCCTACGCCAGGGCAAGCGCGGGCGGCGGCGCGCTGTCCGTTGCCGTCTGCGAGCTGGACGACCTGCAGCAGGTCCGCAACCGGGTCGGGCCGCAGGCCGACGGCCGCGTCCTGCAGCTGACCGCGCAGCTCCTGGGCGGCGCGGTCCGCCAGGGCGACCGGATCGGTCGCTACGAGGGTGACGAGTTCGTGATCATCCTGGCGGACGCCGACGAGACCGCGACGCGGGAGATCGGCCAGCGCATCGTGGTGGCCTCGCAGACGACGCGCCACGCCTTTTCCGGCCAGTCGCTGTCGATCACCCTGTCGGTGGGCTTCGCCACCCACCACCGCGGCCACCGCTTCTCCGCCCCGGCAGACCTGATCCAGGCGGCCCGCCAGGCCCTGCGCGCCGCGAAACTGAAGGGTCCGCACCGGCTGTCCGGCTACGAACCGGACCGTCCGGCACCCCGTATCCGCTTCCTCTGATGGCGCCGCAGGCTGGCCTGCCGCGTCAGGCCGGCCAGTAATAGAGGCCGAGGGCGAGGACGACGGACCACATCCCGGCCTGGGCGAGCCACTGCCAGCGGCGGCGGTTCAGCACCGACCAGAATGCACTGGACGAGACGGCTGCCAGCGCAAAGAAGAGCGCCAGGGTCTGCAGCAACCGGTGCATCTCGAGGCCGGGCCGGGCGTAATCGGACCCCAGGATCAGAAACACCGCCAGCACCATGGCAAGGCCGAGCGTAATGGTCACGGCCGAACCGAAGACGATGCCCGTCAATACCGCGAGCGGCGTCACGACCCTGATTTTCCGTCACAAAATTGAACGTTCGGCACTTGATAAGGCCCCGGGCGGTGACTAGATTGGTAACCGGCTCTGCTGCCGGGCACGTCCGCGTCCGGCCAAACCTGTAGTCTAGCGTAGAACATGCCCACCCAGACCGACCGCTCCCCGCATTCCAAGGCCGCGCGCTCGCCGCGCGCCAGTCTTCTCCTGCGGATTGCGCTCGCGGTCCCCGCGGTCGCGCTCGTCGGGCTGCTGCTGGCCGCGTCGGCGCCACTGCGCTCGGTCGCCTCTGTCGACACGCACGCCGCCGCCCAGGAGCTCAAGCCGAGCGACCGCGAACGCAAGGTGTCGCGCATCGTCGGCGAGATGTTCGAACGCTCGCACTACAGCCAGCTCGTCGCCGACGAGAAGCTTTCCTCGCAGGTCTTCGATCACTATCTGCAGGCGCTCGACGGCGGCCGCAGCTATTTCCTGAAGTCGGACATCGACGAGTTCGAGCGTTACCGCCCGCAGCTCGCCGAGGCCGTGCGCACCGGGGCGGTGGAACCCGCGTTCGCGATCTTCCAGCGCCTTCAGGAGCGCAACCGCGCCGCGATGACCTATGCGCTCCACGTGCTGGACACCGAGCCCGACTTCACGACCGACGAGTCCTTCGCCTACGACCGCAGCAAGGCGCCCTGGCTCGAGACCCAGAAGGACCTGGACGACCTGTGGCGCAAGCGTGTCGAGAACGACGCGCTGTCGCTGATGCTCGCCGGCAAGAGCTGGACCGAGAGCCGCGAGGTCCTGCGCAAGCGCTACGAGCGGCTGCTCAAGCGCATCGACCAGGTCACCGCCGACGACGTGTTCGAGACGTTCCTGAACGCCTACGCGCACGTCTACGACCCGCACTCGAATTACTTCTCGCCCCGCTCGAGCGAGGAGTACAACATCGCCATGAAGCTGTCCTACGTCGGCATCGGGGCCTCGCTGCAGCTTATCGACGACTACGTCACGATCATCAACATCATCCCCGGCGGGCCGGTCGCCGTCTCCGGCCAGCTGAAGCCGAACGACCGGATCACGGCCGTGGGCCAGGGCAAGAACGGCGAGATGGTCGACGTGATCGGCTGGCGCCTCGACGACGTGGTGCAGAAGATCCGCGGCCCGGCGGGATCGCCGGTCCGCCTGTCGATCCTGCCGGCCGGCGCCACGCCGGGCTCGAAGGAAAACGTCATCGAGTTCACGCGCAACAAGGTGACCCTCGAGGCGCAGGCCGCGCAGAAGAAGGTCCGCACGATCAAGGAAGGCGACCGCGAGTACAAGATCGGCATCATCGACGTGCCGAGCTTCTACCAGGATTCCGACGCGGCTCGCGCCGGCGACCAGAGCTATCGCAGCACGACCCGCGACGTCGCGCGCCTGATCGGTGAACTGAAGAAGGAAGGCATCGACGGCCTGGTCATGGACCTGCGCGGCAACGGCGGTGGTCTGCTGACCGAGGCCACCGGCCTCGTCGGCCTGTTCGTCAAGCACGGCCCGGTCGTGCAGCTGCGGGAAACGGGCAACAAGCTCGAGGTGCTGCCCGACCCGGAGCCCGGCACCGTATGGGACGGGCCGATGGCCGTGCTCGTCGACCGCACCAGCGCCTCGGCCTCGGAAATCTTCTCGGCCGCGCTGCAGGACTACGGTCGGGCGGTGGTCATAGGCCAGACGACCTACGGCAAGGGCACCGTGCAGAACCTCTACCAGCTCGATCACTTCGCGCTCGGACCGAACGCGGGCTTCGGCGAGCTGACGGTGACCATCGGCAAGTACTACCGCATCACCGGCGACAGCGTGCAGAACCGCGGCGTGGTTCCGGAGATCGACCTGCCGTCCGTGATCAGCCTGACCGAGGTCGGCGAAAGCACGCGCGACAGCGCCCTGCCCTGGGATCGTATCCGGGCGGTGCCGTTCGATGCCGACCACACGCTGGGAGCTCAGGTACCGGTGCTGAAGAAGAAGCACCTGGAGCGTCTGCAGCAGGATCCCGACCTCGTGGCGCTCGCCGGCGAGGTGCAGAACGTCGAGGCCGCGCGCAGCGCCAAGACCGTGTCGCTGAACCTGGCCAAGCGCAAAACCGAGCGCGAGGAGCAGGAGAAGGAACGCCTCAACCTGATCAATACGCGGCGGCTTGCCCACCACGAGCCCCCGCTCGCGTCGCTCGAGAAGCTCGACCCCGAGCAGGAACCGGATGCCAACCTCGTGGAATCCGCGCACGTCGTGGCCGACCTGATCGCGCTGGGCGCGCCGCCGGCGACGCAGCTGTCCCGCAACGCGACCCTGCCCGGCGCGGCGCACTGACCAGGGCGTCCGGTCAGGTGCGCAGGATCCGGTAGACGTCCCAGTAGTTCTCGCGCAGCACGCTCGGCTCATCCAGCGCGCGCTCACCGTTCGGGTCGTTACCGGGCAGCGTTTCCGCCAGCGGCACCGGATCGTCCGTTTCGGCATAGCCGGCGCTCGCCCGGATGCGCTCCGAGCGCAGCTTCAGCTCGCCGATCACGTCCTTGGCCTCGCGTACCCGCGTCAGGGCATCGCGGATCTCGTTCATCAGCGCGAGGCATTCGCCGCGCGTGCCGTAGTGGCAGTCCCGGACCGACTGGCGCTGCGCATCCCACGTCTTGCGCACCAGCCCGCCGTCGGCCAGCCGGCAGACGAGCAGCTGCGCATAGGCGATCACCGCGAGGTTGATGCCGCGCTTGCCCTCGAGGGACAGGCCGCCGAAATCCGGCCACGGCTCGTGCTCTAGCGCCTTGCGCGCGACCCGGCCCTCGCCGAGCGCCGCCGACCGCTCGGCCAGCACGCCGCGCAGGCGCTCGACCTGGATTTCCACTTCCTGGCGACGGAAGTAGTGCCAGAAGCGCCGCAGTCTGGCGAGGCGCGCCTCGCCTTCCCTGACGGCGGCCTCGGCCGAGGCGACGTCGGCCTCCAGGGCCGCCTCGCGTTCACCGAGGGTCTTCAGCCGCTGGGCGCGCCCGAGCTGGTAGTCCTGGATCTGCCGCTTGCGCTCACGCTCCTCGCGCTGGCGGGCGAGCTCGGCGCCGAACTGCTCGATCTGTGCGTGGCAGGCGCGCCAGAGCGCGCGCAGCTGATAGTGCACAAGCGCCTGAAAGCCGTATTCCGGACTGCCGAGCAGTATCTCCAGAGCGTGATGCTCCTCCTCGACCCGGCCGGTCGCGCCCTCCTGCTGCTTCAGCCGGTCTCGCAGGTGGTGCACCGAGTCGTCGAGGGTGGCGGGCTCCTTCTTGAGCTCGGCGCGGTTCCAGTACAGCTTGAGGAGGCGGGACTCTTCTTCCTGCTCTGCATTCCTCGTCCCGAAAGGAGGCAGGTGGAGCCTTGCGACGAGGTCCTTCCAGTTCACGGCTCAGCGCTCCGCACCCGCCCAGAGGGCGGCGAATTCAGCCCTTGTCGGCTGCAAAGCGATGCCCCCGCTCGGCGCAGTACTCGAGCCACTTGTTGAGCATGACGTTCAGCTTCCAGCGGCTGTCGCGGGCGGCACCGAGCGTGAACCGGTGGACCCGCTCCTGGATCCGGCCAAGCGCCGGGTGCGCCGTCCGCCGCGCCGGGCCGAGCGCCTCGACCAGGCGCGCATCGTGATAGACGCGCACGCCGATCTCGGGGTCGGCGACGAACTCGCCCTCGACGTTGAACAGGTACGCCAGCGACAGGGTTGTCGTGTACGGTCCCCGCTCGAGAACGCGCAGGCGCAGTGCACAGTCGCCGTCCACGGTCGACACCTGCGACGCGGACAGCTCCTTGAGGCCGGAGACGACCCAGCCCAGCCTGATGAAATTGCTCTCATAGAGCGTCATCAGACTGACAAAACTGCCCGGGCGGGCCTGCCAGGACACCGTGCAGAGGTCGTCGCTCAACATGACGGCGAATATATCACAGGGTATTTTCAGCCAGCGGCATCCGCGCGGCGATGAGACTACCGGCACACTCCGGCCCCGTCGGCGCTGTCGCCGATCAGGGACGCAGGCGCCGCTCGATGCCGGTCTTCTGCAGGATGCGGCTGCCGATTTCCTCGATCGAACAATCGGTGGTGTCGATGTAGGAAAGGCCCAGCCTGTCGAAGAGCGCCTCGGCGGTACGCACCTCGTAGGCCACCTGGGCCGCCGACGCATAGCGGCTGTCCGGCCGCCGCTCGTTGCGGATTTGCTGCAGGCGGTCGGGGCGGATCGTCAGGCCGTAGAGCTTCTTGGCATGCGGCACGAGCACCGCCGGCAGCTTGCCGCTCTCGAGGTCGTCATCCGTCAGCGGGTAATTGGCGGCATAGATGCCATACTGGAGGGCCATGTACAGGCACGTCGGGGTCTTGCCCGACCGGGAGACGCCGATCAGGATCACGTCCGCCTGGCCGTACTCGCGGACCTGCGAACCGTCGTCGTTGGCCAGCGCGAAATTCGTGGCGTTGATGCGGGCCGTGTAGGCGGCGAGGTCCGCCATGCCATGCGCCCGGCCGGCGGCATGGGAACTGCGCACCTTGAGCTCGTTCTCGATGGGCGTGATGAACGCGTCGAAGAAGTCGAGGAACACGGCATCGGCCTGCTTGACGATGTCACGCAGATCGTCCTGCACCAGTGTCGAGAACACGATCGGCCGCACGCCCTCCTCGACATGAGTCGTATCGATGCGCAGCCTCGCGGCGTCGGCCGTCTCGGGCGTCGACACGAAAGGCAGGGTCACCGGCCGGAAATCGTGGCCCGGAAACTGGGTCAACAGGCTGTGCCCCATCGTCTCCGCCGTCACGCCGGTCTGGTCGGAGACAAAGAACACTGTGCGACGCGTCACGGTTGACCCCCGGCTGGCCGCCAGTACTGCGCCGGAGTGTGCAAGCAGTCACCCCCTATGACAAGACGGGCCGGACCGTTTGCGGCAAAATAGATCAGTTATCCGGTCCCGCCCTGCCACGAGGAGATAGAGTGAAACCGTACATCATTGCCTTCGAGAAGCTCGGCATGGGCGATGTCGAACTGGTCGGTGGCAAGAACGCCTCCATCGGCGAGATGATCGGCCATCTGGCCCGCTTGGGCGTGCAGGTACCGACCGGCTTTGCGACCACCTCGCACGCCTTCCGCGATTTCCTGGCGCAGGACAACCTCGGCGGGCGGATCGGCGAACTGCTCGCCGGCCTCGACGTCGACGACGTCGACCGGCTGGTCGCCACCGGTGCCAAGATCCGCGAACTGATGCTGAACACACCCTTCCCGCCCCGCCTCGAGCAGGAAGTCCTGGCCGCGTGGGATGCGATGGGTGGCGAGGCGATCAGCGTCGCCGTGCGTTCCTCGGCGACGGCCGAAGACCTGCCCGAGGCTTCGTTCGCCGGCCAGCAGGAAACCTTCCTCAACGTGCGCGGCAAGGCGGCGCTGATGCACTGCCTGCACGAGGTCTACGCGTCGCTCTTCAACGACCGCGCCATCGCCTACCGGGTGCACCAGGGTTTTGACCACGCCCAGGTTGCCCTGTCGGTCGGTGTCCAGCACATGGTGCGCAGCGACGTGGGCGCCAGCGGCGTGATGTTCACGCTCGATACGGACTCGGGCTTTCGCGACGTGGTGTTCGTCACGGCGAGCTACGGCCTCGGCGAGACCGTCGTGCAGGGCGCGGTGAACCCGGATGAATTCTACGTCTACAAGCCGGCCCTGCGCGCCGGACGCCCGGCCATCGTCCGTCGCAACCTCGGCGGCAAGGCCATCAAGATGGTCTACGCCGCCGCCGGCGGCAAGCGTGTCGAGACCGTCGACGTCGCCGCCGGCGACCGCAACCGCTTCGCGCTGACCGATGCCGACGTCATGGAGCTGTCGCGCCAGGCCCTGATCATCGAGGAGCACTACCGCTGCCCGATGGACATCGAGTGGGGCAAGGATGGCG
>CAIMCI010000242.1 GCA_903839465.1 uncultured Pseudomonadota bacterium | reverse complement strand
GCTGGAGAAGACCCGCCAGGTCAGCGTGCAGCTCTACGGCTCGCTGGCCCTCACCGGTCGTGGCCATTGCACGGACCGCGCGGTCCTCCTCGGCCTGGAGGGCTTCGCGCCGGAAACGCTCGACCCGAACGCCGTGGAGCCCACGCTTGACCGGATCCTCAGGTCGCAGCGACTGCGGCTGCTCGGCCGTCACGAGATTGAATTCGACGAGGCGCTGGATCTACTCTGGCTGAAGGACCAGGTGCTGCCAGGCCACCCGAACGGCATGCGCGTGACCGCCTTCGGTGACGGACGCGAGCCGCTGTACAGCGAGGAATTCTATTCGATCGGCGGCGGCTTCGTGCTCCGGGCCGCGGAACTCGGCAAAGACAGTGCCGGTGGCAACGATGTCACGGTGCCCTATCCGTTCACATCGGGCGACACGCTGCTCGCCCAGTGCCGGGAGCACGGTCTCGAGATTCATGAGCTGGTCGCCGCCAACGAGCGCGCGTTCAGACCGGCTGCCGAGACCGACAAGGCGTTGCTCAGGATCTGGGAGGTCATGCAGGCCTGCGTCGAGCGCGGCTTCCGGGCCAGTGGCAACCTGCCCGGCTCGCTGAAAGTCCGCCGCCGCGCGCCCAAGTTGTACCGGACCCTGTCCGAGTCGCGGGAGGTCCGCCCGCTCGACGTCATGGACTGGGTCGACGCGTTCGCGCTCGCCGTCAACGAGGAAAACGCGGCTGGCGGCACGGTCGTCACGGCGCCGACCAACGGGGCGGCCGGCATCGTGCCGGCGGTACTCATGTTCTACCAGCGCTTCGAGCCGGACGCGTCGGAGGCGGGCGTGCTGCGCTTCCTGTACACGGCCGGCGCGATCGGCATGCTCTACAAGACCAATGCCTCCATCTCCGGTGCCGAGATGGGCTGCCAGGGCGAGGTCGGCGTCGCCTGCTCGATGGCCGCCGGCGGGCTGGTGGCGGCGCTGAACGGCAGCAACGGCCACGTCGAGAACGCGGCTGAAATCGGCATGGAGCACAATCTCGGCCTGACCTGCGACCCGGTCGCGGGACTGGTCCAGATCCCCTGCATCGAACGCAACGCGATGGGTGCGATCAAGGCGATCAATGCCGCGCGCCTGGCGATGCGTGGCGACGGGACCCACAAGGTGTCGCTCGACCACGTGATCGCGACCATGCGCCAGACCGGCCTCGACATGTCGGTGATCTACAAGGAGACGTCCGAGGGCGGCCTCGCCGTCAACGTGCCCGAGTGCTAGCAACCCGCGGCGGCGTGCGCCTCGCCGCCGCGGCCGCCATTGACCCTCCGGACTGGATGTGACCCGTGGCCTTTCGCCCCCCCAACACGCCGAGCCTGGACGTCGAGATCGTGCGCTGGACGCGCGCACGCCACAACGCGCTCGCCGATCCTGTCGTCACCGAGGAACCGCTCGAGATCCGTGTCCGCTCGGGTCTTGAGGCGGCCTACGCGACGCTCGCCATCACCATGCGCACGCCCGGCGATGACGTGGAGCTCGCCGTGGGCTTCATGTACGGCGAGGGCCTGCTCCGGGAGCGCGCCGACCTCCTGGAAGCCGCGCCCTGCACAACGACCACGAACGTCGTCAATCTGACCGTCCGTCCGGACCTCGACCTGACGACCGCGACGCAGTCCCGCCGCTTCTACACGACCTCGAGCTGTGGCCTGTGCGGCCGCAGTTCGCTCGACGCCGTGGCCGCCGCACTGAAGGGCAGGCGGGTGGAGGGCGAGCGGCCGATCGGCGGCTCGACCCTGACCGCCCTGCCCGGCCTGCTGCGGGCCCGGCAGACGGTCTTTCAGGCGACCGGTGGGCTGCACGGCTGCGCGCTGTTTGACGGCGGCGGCCAACTGCTCGCGGTACGGGAGGACGTCGGGCGACATAACGCGGTCGACAAGCTGGTAGGACGGGCGTTTCTGGACGATGCCCTGCCGGCGACGGACCGGATCCTGGTCCTGAGCGGCCGGGCCGGCTTCGAACTGATCCAGAAGGCCGTGATGGCCGGCATCTCGGTCGTGGCGGCCGTCGGCGCGCCGACCTCACTGGCCGTCGAGCTCGCCCGGACGTCCGGACAGACGCTGGTTGGATTTCTGAGCCCCGACCGGTTCAACGTCTACGCCGGGGCGTCCCGGATCCTCCTCGACGGTGGCGCGTGAGCAAGCGGGGTGGCTATCGTCGGAGTGACGCCGGCCGCGTGCTATGCTGTGCGCCGTCCGATCGGCGTAAATCATTGTTTTTAAAGTCCTGGACGGTCCTCACATGACGTCACTCTCGGCCGCAGACGCAGCCCTCGTACAGCGCATCGCCGGCGAACACGCCCACCGCCCGGGACCGCTGCTCGAAGTCCTGCACGCCGTACAGCACGCGCTCGGCTTCGTCCCCGCGGCCGCGGTACCGGTAATCGCTCAGGTTCTCAATCTCTCGCGGGCCGAAGTGCACGGTGTGGTGACCTTCTATCATCATTTTCGAAGCGCAAAGCCCGGCCGCCAGGTCGTCCAGGTCTGCCGTGCCGAGGCGTGCCAGTCGATGCGCGGCGCCGAGCTCGAGGCGCATGCCAAGGCACGGCTCGGCGTCGATTACCACGAGACGACGGCGGACGGCCGCTATTCCCTCGAGCCGGTGTACTGCCTTGGCAACTGCGCGTGCGCGCCGTCGGTCATGATCGGCGAGGAAATCCATGGCCGCGTGACGCCGGAACGCTTCGATGCCCTCATCGCCGGGGAGCACGCGTCGTGACCACCACCGTCTACGTACCGAAGGATTCCAGCGCGCTGTCGCTCGGTGCGGAACAAGTCGCGGCGGCGATCGAGCGCGAAGCCGCCCGGCGTGGCATCGCGGTGCGCATCGTCCGCAACGGCTCGCGCGGCCTGTACTTCCTCGAGCCGATGGTGGAGGTCATGGTCGCCGGCGAGCGGCATGCCTATGGCCCGGTTACGCCGGGCGACGTCGCGAGCCTGTTCGAGGCCGGGTTCGTGAAGGGCGGCAGCCACCCGCTCGGCCACGGCCGCACGGAGTCGATTCCCTATCTCGCGAAGCAGCAGCGGCTGACCTTCGCCCGCGTCGGCATCACGGACCCGACCAGTGTCGCCGACTACCTGATGCATGGCGGCTATGTCGGCCTGCGCAACGCGCTCGCCATGACCCCGGCGGACATCGTCAAGGCCGTCACCGACTCCGGGCTGCGGGGTCGCGGCGGCGCGGCATTCCCCACCGGCATCAAGTGGAAAACCGTCCTCGACCAGAACGTCGAGCAGAAGTACGTCTGCTGCAACGCCGACGAGGGCGACTCGGGTACGTTCTCGGACCGCATGATCATGGAAGGCGACCCGTTGGCGCTCATCGAGGGTATGACGATCGCCGGTCTCGCGGTCGGGGCAACCCAGGGCTATATCTACGCCCGCGCGGAATACCCGCACGCCTGCCGGGCGCTGGCCACGGCGCTCGACGCGGCACGGGCGGCGAATTTCCTCGGCAGCAACATCCAGGGCAGCCACCGCCGCTTCGACATCGAGGTGCGCATCGGTGCCGGCGCCTACATCTGCGGCGAGGAGACCTCGATGCTCGAGAGCCTCGAGGGCAAGCGCGGCGAAGTCCGGGCCAAGCCGCCGCTGCCGGCGATCCAGGGCCTGTTCGGCAAGCCGACTGTCGTCAACAACGTCATCTCGCTGGCGACCGTGCCCGTCATCCTCGGCAAGGGCGCGGACTTCTATCGCGACTTCGGCGTCGGCCGGTCGCGCGGCACGCTGCCGCTGCAGCTGACCGGCAACCTGAAGCGCGGCGGCCTCGTCGAACTGGCCTTCGGCTGCACGCTGCGCGAACTGCTCTACGACTACGCCGGCGGGTCGGCCACCGGCCGGCCGCTGAAAGCCGTCCAGGTCGGGGGGCCGCTGGGCGCCTACCTGCCGGAGTCGCAGTTTGACGTGGCCGTCGACTACGAGGCGCTGGCCGGCATCGGCGCGCTCCTCGGCCACGGCGGCGTCGTCGCGTTTGACGATACCGTCGACATGGCGCACATGGCGCGCTACGCGATGGAGTTCTGCGCCGTCGAGTCCTGCGGCAAGTGCACCCCCTGC
>CAIMCI010000241.1 GCA_903839465.1 uncultured Pseudomonadota bacterium | reverse complement strand
GCCCGTCCAGGGCGAGCTTCCACAGGCGCCTGGCGGCATCCGGGCCGACCTTCTGCTCCAGCCAGTCCTGTTCGCGTCGCAGCCCCACGTGGACCTGGCCCCCGTTGCGGCCCGATGCACCCCAGCCAAGCAGAGACTGCTCCAGCAGGACGACGGACTGTCCGCGCCGGGACAGGTGGAGGGCGGCCGCCATACCGGTAAACCCGCCGCCGATGACGCAGACATCCGCCTCAACCGCTCCATCGAGCCGGTCCCCGGCGGTCGGTTCATTGATCGTCGCGGCGTAGTAGGACGGCGCGTGGCTCCTTGACGGTGCCAGGGAACTGCTCGTATTCAGCTTGAACATGCTTGCCGCCTAGGATCCTGCGGAGCGCCGGGCTTCATGGGTGGGCGCTCCCCGGAAGTCACCCGCGCCGATGAGGCTCATCCCGTCACGGATGTCCGCGGTGATTGCCCGCCCCAGCGCCTCCGGATCGCGGTCCCGCAGCGCGGCGAGCGCGAGCTCGTGCTGGTCGGCCAGGTTCGCGGTTCCGTAACGGCCGTAGACCACGCGCATGAACGGCCCGAACTGCAGCCAGAGCGTTTCGATCAGCTGGGTCAGCGTCCGGCGCGGCTGCGCCCGGTACATCGTGAAATGGAAATGGTAGTTGCTTTCCATGTAGCCGTTCACGTCGCCGCTCGCGAGCGCGGCCTCCATCGCGTCGTCGTGCTGCTCGAGTTTTCGCCTCGTGGCGGCATCGATATAAGGCATCGCGGCGACCGCAGCCTCGGGTTCCAGGAGCTCACGGCAGCGCAGCAGGTCCGACAGGCGGTCGGGAGTCATGGCCGGCACGACGATGCGGCGCTTGGAGCGGATCTCGACGGCGCCCTCGGCGGCGAGGCGACCGAGCGCCTCGCGTACCGGTGTCTGGCTGACGCCAAGTTCCTGGGCGATCCCGCGCGTCGAGAGCGTGCTGCCCGGCATGAACTTGCCGGTGACAAACCGGTGGCGCAGCTGGCTGTGAACGCTGGCGTGCAGCAGCGACAGGGGTGCTGCTTCGCCGTCGGGCGGGCCGTCCTGCCCGCCCGGAGTACTGGCCGCGGAATCGCCCATGCCCGTCAGGCAGCTGCCGGCAATGCCCGCAGCTGGGCCTCGCAGTCGGTCAGGGCCTTGGCGATCGTATCGACCAGCCGGTCGATCTCGGCGTGGGTAATGATCAGCGGCGGGGAGAAGACCAGCGAGTCGCGGATCGCCCGCACCATCAGCCCGTTGCGGATGCAGGCATCCCGGACTACCCAGCCCGAGTTGCCCTCCTTGCCGGTGAAGCGCTCGTTCGTGCCCTTCCTAGCGACGATTTCCACGGCGCCGATCAGGCCGAGCGATCGTGCCTCGCCCACCAGCGGGTGGTTGTCCAGGCGCCGCAGCGCCTTCGCGAGGTACGGACCGGCATCGTCGTGGCAACGCTCCACCAGCTGCTCGCGCTCGATGATTTCCAGGTTCCGCAGCGCGACGGCGGCGCTCGTCGGATGGCCCGAGTAGGTGTAGCCGTGGACGAAGTCACCGCCGTGCTCGCGCAGGACGTCGACGATCTTCGACGACACGCCGTTGGCCGCGATCGGCAGGTAGCCCGACGACAGTCCCTTGGCCATCGACACGATGTCCGGCTTCACACCGTAGTGCTGGAACCCGAACCAGCTGCCGAGTCGGCCAAAGCCACAGATCACTTCGTCCTGGATGAGGAGGATTCCGTACTTCTTCAGCACGGCGTCAACCTGCGTCCAGTAACCCTCTGGCGGGATGATGACCCCACCGGCGCCCTGCACCGGCTCGCCGATGAAGGCGGCGACCTTTTCGGGCCCGATCTCGAGAATCTTGTCCTCGATTGCCTTCACGGCGCGCGCGCAGAACTTGGCCGGGTCCTCGCCGAACCCGTCGCCGAACGTGTAGGGCTGCATCACGTGGACGATGCCGGGGATCGGCAGGTCGCCCTGGGCATGCATCATCTTCATGCCACCGAGGCTCGCGCCGGCGACGGTCGACCCGTGGTAGGCGTTCCAGCGGCTGATGATGACCTTGCGCTCGGGCTGGCCCTTGAGCGCCCAGTAGTACCGCGCCAGGCGCAGCGCCGTATCGTTGGCCTCGGATCCGGAATTGTTGAAGAAGATGTGCGTCAGGTCACCGCCGAGCTTGCCGGCAAGCTTCGCGGCAAGGCGGACAGCGGGTGCCGTCGCGGTCTTGAAGAACGTGTTGTAGAACGGCAGCTCCTGCATCTGCGCATAGGCAACGTCCGCGAGCTCCTTGCGGCCGTAACCGACGTTCACGCACCACAGGCCCGACATGGCGTCGAGAATCTCGTGCCCCTCGGCATCGCGGATCGTGCAGCCGTCGGCATGGACGATCATCCGGCTGCCGCCGAGTTCGCGCTGGAGCTTGTAGTCGCTCTGGGCCGGCAGGTGGTGGGCGACGTCGAGGCGGCGCAGTTCGGTCAGTTCGGCAGTCGGCATCTTGGTAGCCATGTGGCTTACTCCTTGGCAATAGCAAAGCGTGGTGGTCTTTCGGACCGAGACCCGTCTCAGGCGAGCAATTCGTTCACGGCGCGCCCGGCCTGTTCCATCGCGACGTCCGTATAGGCGCCGCCTCCGGCATCCGAGTTGGCGATCGCGATGCGACCGAACCGCCGGCGGCCAATCACCCAGGGCCGCTCGTTCTCCGGCACCTCCGGATCCCAGAGCGCGTTGTATTCCGGGGCGTAGCCGTGCGGCCAGCGATTCACGGTGATCGCCGTGATATCCCG
>CAIMCI010000240.1 GCA_903839465.1 uncultured Pseudomonadota bacterium | reverse complement strand
GTTCCTGCGCCACCCCCGTAACCTATTGCGGGCGCAGCTGCGCTCCGTGCGCCAGAGCCGGGCCGCGAACCGGACCGTCGGTCCGCCCTAGGCGGCTGGAACTTTTCCCGGTCGCCCGCCGTCTATCCACTGGAATTGCCCGCGGAGAAAGCCGATGTCGACATGGCGAGCCGTCGTGGTGGTGGTCACGGTGCTCGTGCTGGCGGGCTGCGCCGCGTTCGGGCCGGGCCAGGCCCGCCAGTCATCGAGCCTCGTTTCGTTTCTCTATCCGGACGGCAACCTGCCCCCGCCCGGCAAGGCGGTTCCGGAGCTGCACCTGCCGCTGCGGGTCGGTCTCGCCTTCCTGCCGTCAACACGGGGTGGAGCGGAAGGGCTCGACGAGGCGCACAAGGCGCGGTTGCTGGAGCGCATCCGCCAGCGTTTCATCGACCGCAAGTTCGTTTCCGAGATCACGGTGATCCCCGACTATTACCTGGCTAACGGCGGCGGTTACCGGGGGCTCGAGGGCCTGAAGCGGCTGTACGCGTTCGACGTGCTGGCACTGGTCTCGTACGATCAGGTGACCAATGTCGATGCCAACCGGCTGTCGCTCAGCTACCTGACCATCGTCGGCGCCTTCGTGATCAACGGCAACACGCACGACACGGCGACGCTGGTTGATCTTGCCGTCGTCGATCCGGCGACACGCTCGCTGATCGTCCGCGCTGGTGGCACGGACTCCCGCCACTCGTCGTCAGCGCTGGTGAAAGTCGATGAGAGCGTGCGCAGGGAAGCCGCCGAGAGCTTCGATGCCGCTACCGACCGGATGATTGCCAATTTCGACGTCGCGCTGACCGCCTTCGAGCAGTCGGTGCACGACGGCAAGGCGGAGGTCCGGGTGGTCGACAGCCGCGGCGGCGCGGGTCTGGTCGATGCGGCCACGCTCGCCTGCCTCGGCGCACTGGCCCTGGCGGGCGTTGTCTTCCGGCGCCTACGCGCCGCGCAGGGCGCTGGCGCCGCGGGCTCGCGCCGTCACTTCTGACCAGTTACGCTCGCGGACGAGGGCCGGGCCGCACATCCAGCTGCCGCCGACACAGCGTACGTTGGGCAGCTCGAGATAGGAGGCTGTCTTACCGGGGTCAATACCACCCGTCGGGCAGAACATGACGTCGGCAACCGGGCCGCCGATGGCGCGGATGAAAGCGGCCCCGCCGCTAGGCTCGGCCGGGAAGAATTTCTGGAACCGATAGCCCGCCTCGCGCAGGCGCAGTACCTCGCTGACGGTCTGTGCCGCCGGCAGCCAGGCAAGGGCCCCGTCCCGGGCGGCGTCGAGCAGGGCGGTCGTCGCACCCGGGGAGACCGCGAATACCGCGCCGGCCTTGCGCGAGGCCTCGAACTGGGCGGGCTCGATCACGCTGCCGACGCCGAGGATAGCCTCCGGGACCGAGTCGCGAATGGCACGCACCGCGTCCAGCGCCGCCCTCGTGCGCAGCGTGACTTCGAGAACCTTCAGGCCGCCATCGACCAGTGCCCGCGCCAGCGGTACGGCGGTGTCCAGTTCGTCGATGACGATGACCGGGATCACCGGAATGGAGCCGACGAGCTGGCTTAGGGTTTCACTCTGGGACATGGTCACGCTCCGAAAACCGAGGCGCCGCGATCGGCCGGCCCGACGTTGCGGCGGAAAAGTTCGAACAGTTCGCGGCCGAGGCCCGACGCCGGCTCGCTCGGCCCGGGCACGGCCTTGCGGCCGGCCCAGTCGGCAGGATCGACCAGTGCGTCGAGCCGGCCGGTGTGCCCGTCGATCCGGATCAGGTCGCCGTCGCGCAGCAGGGCGATGGGGCCGCCGGCGTGCGCCTCGGGGCTGAGATGGATGGCTGCCGGGACCTTGCCCGATGCCCCGGACATGCGCCCGTCAGTGACCAGTGCCACGCGGTGTCCGCGGTCCTGCAATACGCCCAGGATCGGCGTCAGGCTGTGCAGTTCGGGCATGCCGTTCGCGCGCGGTCCCTGGAAGCGCACGACGACCACGACGTCGCGGTCCAGATCGCCGCTGGCGAAGCGTGCCTTGAGTTCATGCGGGTCATCAAGAACGAGCGCCGGCGCTTCGATGGTCCAGCGCTCGGGCGCAACGGCCGACAGCTTGATGGCCGAACTGCCGAGGTTGCCGGTCAGCATCTTCAGGCCGCCGGTCGGCGAGAAAGGCGCTGCCGTTGGCCGGAGGAGGCTGTCGTCCTGGGACGTGACCCGGCCGCTGGCATAGCGGAGCGCGCCGTCCTCGAGATAGGGCTGGGTTGCGTAGTCCGCGAGCGTGCCACCGGCTACCGTCACGGCGTCGCCATGAACCAGTTTCGCGTCCAGCAGCTCGCCGATCACGAAGGCCATGCCGCCCGCCGTGTGAAAGTCGTTGATGTCCGCGCTGCCGTTCGGGTACACCCGGGCGAGGAGGGGTACGGCATCGGACAGGCGGGCGATATCGGCGAGGTTGAGCTCGTAGCCCGCCGCGGCGGCAATGGCCACCAGATGCAGCAGGTGGTTCGTCGAGCCACCGGTGGCGTGCAGGCCGACCACGCCGTTGACGAGCGTGCGCGCGTCGACCAGCTCGCCGACCCGGCGACCGCCCGGGGTGCGGGCAAGATGGACAGCCGTCTCCACGGCGCGCTCGGTCAGCGCGTCGCGCAGCGCCGTTCCCGGATGGACGAAGCTGCTGCCCGGCAACTGCAGGCCCATGATTTCCATCAGCATCTGGTTGGAGTTGGCGGTGCCGTAGAACGTGCAGGTTCCCGGGCTGTGATAGGAGCGCGCCTCCGCGTCCAGAAGTTCATCCCGGCTGGCTTCGCCCGCGGCATAGCGCTGGCGGACGCGGCTCTTTTCGGCATTGGTCAGGCCCGAAGGCATCGGGCCTGACGGCACGAACACGGCCGGCAGGTGGCCGAAGGCCAGCGCCCCGATCAGCAGCCCCGGAACGATCTTGTCGCAGATGCCAAGGTAGAGCGCACCGTCGAACAGATCGTGGGACAGGGCGATGGCCGTCGACAGCGCAATGACGTCGCGCGAGAACAGCGACAGCTCCATCCCGGGCCGGCCCTGCGTCACGCCGTCGCACATCGCCGGAACGCCGCCGGCGACCTGCGCGGTGCCGCCGTTGAGGCGCGCGATGCGCCTGATGCGGTCGGGGTAGGCGGCGTAGGGCTGGTGCGCCGACAACATGTCGTTGTAGGCCGTGACGATCGCGAGATTGGGGGTCGCGCCGGCGCGGATCATCGCCTTGTCGGCGGGTTCCGACGCGGCGAAGCCGTGGGCCAGGTTTCCGCAACCCAAGTCGCGCCGCGGTCCCTCGGCTGCCTGGCGGCGAACCCCGTCGAGATACGCGGCTCGACGAGCGCGGCTGCGGTCTTCGATTTCCCGCGTGACTGAGTCTACTACCGTATTGACCGACATCGTCATGGACCTCGCGAGGCGTAGGCGACCAGCGGGTCGCGGGCATCGGCAATCAGAGCGGCGGCCGGCAGCTCGGGGTCAGCCGTGGCCAGGGACTCGACCAGTGCCAGTTTGCTCTCGCCACTGAAGAGCAGGTAGCGCTGGCGTGACGAACGCAGCGTGGCGAGGGTCAGCGATACCCGTTCCTCGCCGGTCGGCGAGACGGCCGGAACCAGAGGCTGGGCGAGATCGACACCCTGCCACGACCGGGCGCCGGGAAACAGCGAGGCGACGTGGCCGTCTGGGCCGATACCGAGCACGGCGACATCCAGTGGCCAGCCGAAGTCGGCGAGGTCGGCGTTCAGGCGGGCGACGCCGGCGGTGAAGCCGACGTCGGGCAGATAGAGCGGGTGCCAGTGGCAGGCCGCGGCGCGATCCTTAAGCAGGCAGTCGGCGACCAGCGTGGCGTTCGCGCGCGGGTGTCCGGGTGGCACCCAGCGTTCATCGGTAAGCGTCACGTGCACCCGGTTCCACTCGACGTCCTCGCTCGCCAGCGCACGCAGAAACGGCGCCGGCGTCGTGCCACCGCTGACCGCCAGACGTGCCGCGCCGCGCAGCGCAATCGCGCTGCGCAGGTCGGCAGCGACCCGACTCGCCAGCGCGCTGCCGGCGGCGGCGGCATCCGCGTAGAGGCGGATATCGACCGGCGTGTGACGAGCGGACGGTTGCACGCTCACGGCAGGTCCTCAAGATCCTCGTGCCAGGTGCGGCCATCGCGTTCGACCAGCGCGATGGCTGCCGTCGGTCCCCAGCTGCCCGCCGTGTAGGGCCGCGGCAGTTCGGGATCCTGCGCCCAGGCCGCCAGTATCGGATCGGCCCACGCCCAGGCGGCTTCGACCTCGTCGCGGCGCATGAACAGTGTCGGATTGCCGCGCACGACATCCATCAGCAGCCGCTCGTAGGCATCGGGCTGGCGCTGGCCGGCAAACTCGCTGGCAAAGCTCATGTCGAGCGACGTCCGGCGCAACCGAAGCCCGCCCGGGCCCGGCTCCTTGATCATCAGTCCCAGGCGCACCCCTTCATCCGGCTGCAGGCGGATGATGAGCTTGTTCGGTGTCAGCGGGCCCGCCGATGCCCCGAACAGGGAATGGCGGACGGGCTGGAACGAAACCACGATTTCAGACACGCGCTGCGCCAGCCGCTTGCCGGTGCGCAGGTAGAAAGGGACGCCGGCCCAGCGCCAGTTGGCGACTTCGGCGCGGATCGCCACGAACGTTTCGGTCCGTGACTGCTCGGCGCCAAGCTCCTCGGCGTAACCGGGCACGGTGACGCTGCCAACGACGCCCTTGCGGTACTGGCCACGTACCGTGTATTGGCGCACGTCTTCGCCGCGAAGGGGCTTCAGGGCACGCAGCACCTTGAGTTTTTCATCGCGCACCACGTCCGCATCCATCGAGTACGGGGGCTCCATCGCCACGAAGCACAGCAGCTGCAACATGTGGTTCTGCACCATGTCGCGCAGCGCGCCCGCCGTGTCGTAATAGCCCGCCCGCCCGGCGACGCCCAGTTCCTCGGCCACGGTGATCTGAACGTGGTCGATCCGGGCCGCGTTCCACAGCGGCTCGAACAGGGCGTTGCCGAAGCGCAGGGCGATCAGGTTCTGGACCGTCTCCTTGCCAAGGTAGTGATCGATGCGAAACGTCTGGGCTTCGCTGAAGACGTTGGCAAGCGTCGCGTTCGTCTGCCGCGCACTGTCGAGGTCGTGGCCTATCGGTTTTTCGACCACGACCCGGCTGAGCGGACCATCCAGCCCGAATTGCTGCAGGCGTTTGCAGGCTTCGGCAAACAGGCCGGGACCGATGGCAAGGTAGAACACGCGTACGCGATCCGGCCTTGCCTCGAGCTTCGCTTTCAGTTCCGCCCAGCCGGCTTCGCTCGACACGTCAACCGGGAGGTAATCGACGAGCGACAGGAACGCACTCAGGCGATCGCTGGCGATCCGCTCAGAGCCGGTTGTCACCGCCTCGGCCACCTTCATCCGGTAACTCGCCGAGCCGAGCGCGTCGCGTGCCGAGCCGATGATGCGACTGCCCGGATTGATCTGGCCCGCGAGGAAACGCTGCAGAAGCGCCGGCAGCAGCTTGCGCTTCGCCAGATCGCCCGTACCACCAAAGATCACGATGTCAAAGTCGGGCAACGGCGGTACGGGTGGCATGCGGGGCACTCTCGTGACCATTGGTTAATACCGGTATTATATCGATCTTGCGTGATGTAAGCCAGTTATGAATCAAGTTATTGATTAATATTGCAATATTCTGACACCGTTGCGACGCACCAGCCCTCTGGTATTATACCAGCATGAATACCGGTTTTAACTTGGCGTTGCTGACGCGCTTGCAGGAGACCCCGGCGGACCCGGGGCCGCGCTACGCGCGGCTCGGCTCGATCCTGAAGGAGCTCATCGACGCGGGTGCCGCCGGACCGGACGGTGTGCTGCCGCCGGAGCGCGAGCTCGCGCGCGTCACGGGACTGTCGCGGGTCACGGTACGCAAGGCCCTCGCCGGTCTGGCGGCCGCCGGCGTGATCCACCAGCGGCCCGGTTCGGGACCCTACGTGGGCGAGCGGATCGTCCGGTCGTTTTCGCGACTGACCAGCTTTACCGAGGACCTGCGCGCCCGCGGTATGGATTCCCGTGTGGTCTTCCTCGACCGCACCGTGGCAGATGTCTCGTCGGACGAGTCCATGGCGCTGGCCCTCGCGCCCGGCAGCCGGGTGGTTCGTCTGCATCGACTGCGGCTGGACGGCTCGCGGCCGCTGGCCGTGGAAGAAACCGCCGTACCGCTTTCCATACTTCCCGACCCGGGTCTCGTCCGTGACTCGCTCTACGAGGCGCTGACCGCGCTGGGACTGCCGCCGCAGCGCGCCATGCAGAGGCTGCGCGCGGTCGCGCTTGAACCGGCTGCGGCCTTTCACCTCGGCCTGACGGCCGGTGCACCGGCTCTGCATATCGAGCGCCGCGCCTTTCTCGCCGACGGTCGGGCCGTCGAGTTCACGCGCTCGATCTACCGCGCGGATGTCTACGATTTTGTGGCCGAGCTGACCCTGCCCTGATTCGGTACAGTTTTTGCATCACAACTCCCGGAGAATCCGGTCCACCCACCTGCAACGGGAATGCACCACGCGACCATCCGAAGGCAATTGCAATGCAACGCACACGTCCGCTGTCCCGTAAAAGCCGTCCGCCTTTGCGCCCCAAGCCGGGGCGCAGGGTCCATATGGCCGATATTGCCAAGCTCGCCGGCGTATCGACCGCGACCGTATCCCGTGCACTGAATCGGAGCATGCTGGTCAATTCCGAGACGCGCGAGCGCGTCGAGGAGATCGCGCGCTCGCTCAACTACACGATGACGGCACCCGCCCGGCGCCGCGGCGCGCGGCCGCTGAAAACCATTGCCGTGCTGGTGCCGACCGAGGCGCACAGCCGTCGCGACGTCTCCGACCCGTTCTTCCTGACGATGCTGGGCAGCATCGCCGATGCGCTGACCGAGCGCGGTTTCGACATGCTGCTCTCGCGGGTGGATGCGGAGCACCTCGATCACGCCGTCGACCTCTATGACGGCAAGCATGCCGCGGGACTGATCTGCGTCGGCCAGTGGCGGCGCGAGGAGCCCCTGGCGGTCCTGACGGCCCGCTCGATTCCACTGGTCGTTTGGGGCGCGCATCTGCGCCGGCAGTCATACTGTGTCGTGGGCTGCGACAACGTTGCCGGTGGCGAACTGGCGACAGGCCATCTGCTCGACGGCGGCGCGGCTGCGGTCGTCTTCCTTGGCGATACGAGTGTCCCCGAGGTCGCCAATCGCTTCGAAGGCTACCGCAACGCCCATGCCCAGCGCGGACTCAAGGTCAGGCCGGACCTGGTGGTGCCGGTGCCGTTCGTTGCCGATTCGGCGCACCGCGCCGTCGTCGACCTCATGGCCCGGCGAGTCCAGTTCGACGCCGTGTTTGCCTGCAGCGACCTGCTCGCCCTGAGCGCCGTTCAGGCGCTGCGCGAAGCGAAGCGTGCTGTGCCGGAGGACGTCGCGGTCGTCGGCTACGACGACAT
The DNA here is from genome assembly GCA_903839465.1 of uncultured Pseudomonadota bacterium. Classification (GTDB taxonomy): domain Bacteria; phylum Pseudomonadota; class Gammaproteobacteria; order Steroidobacterales; family Steroidobacteraceae; genus CAIKMS01. The sequence goes on along the minus strand of CAIMCI010000240.1, from coordinate 653 downwards.
CGATCTGGCCGCACACTGTCACCCGGCGCTGTCGACCATACGCCAGCCGATTGCCACCGGCGGACGGGCGCTGGTCGAATCGCTGCTGGCGATTCTTGAGGGCCAGAAAGTGCGCTCGACAGTCCTTCGTACGGAGCTTGTCGTGCGCGACAGCAGCCGGCGCCTGCCCGGCCTGCAGCCCGCCACCGGCACCGACGGCCGCTAGGTATCTCCACCGGGCTGCGGCGGGACGATCGTGGCTAGAGGTACGGCGAAAGCAGCCTCGCTGCGCTGTCCCGCAACCGGCGGGGCAGGGACCGTAAACGCAGATCCGCCAGGGTCAGGCGAGTGACCCGGGCCTCGCGTATCAGCGCGTCGATTGCGAGTGCCATCTGTGCGTCGTACATCTCGACGTTTACCTCGAAGTTCAGGGTGAAGCTCCGGGTGTCCCAGTTCGCGCTTCCGATCAGGCACCACTGTCCGTCGATGGTAAGCAGCTTGGAGTGATCAAACGGCGCTGGGTGCGTATAGATCTCGCAGCCAGCAGCAAGCAGGGGGTCGATGTGGGCGCGATTTGCCCAGTCTATCCACGGGTGATTGCTTCTGGCTGGCAGCACGATCTCGACGGCGACACCTCGCAATGCCGCCAGCGACAGCGCCACGGTGAGGCGGTC
>CAIMCI010000239.1 GCA_903839465.1 uncultured Pseudomonadota bacterium | reverse complement strand
TGTTCGGCGAGGTGACCTGGGACGTGACGTCCAATTTCAGCGTGCTCGGCGGCCTGCGTTACTACGACTACCGGAACTCGCTGCAGGGCTGGTACGGGTTTGACTCCTACCGTTATCCGAAACCTTCGAAGGGACGGACCGGCTGCTTGAACCCCTCGAACCCGGCACCGGACCCGAACGGCGGACCCTGCCAGAATCTTTTCCGTACGACTGATGGTACGGGTACAACGCCCAAGGTGACGCTGACCTACAAGTTCGACGACAAGCGCCTCATCTACGCGACCTATTCGAAGGGCTTCCGTCCGGGCGGTGTCAATCGCGTCGCCGTGCCGGTGACCTATGAGCCCGATACGCTCAAGAACTACGAGATCGGCTGGAAGACGAGCTGGTTCGACAACACGCTGCGCTTCAACGGCGCGATCTTCCAGGAAGACTGGACGAACTTCCAGTTCTCCTTCCTCGGGCCGAACAGCGTGACCATCATCCGCAATGCCGGCGGCGCGCGGATCCGCGGCCTGGAGACGTCGCTCGAATGGGCGGCGACTTCGGCGCTGACGTTCGGCGGCGGCTTCTCGCTGATGGACCCGAAGCTGACAGTGCCGTTCTGCAAGTACCCGGGTGCTAACAACGAGGTTCAGACGAGTGCGTGTAACGACTACTCCACGCCGGACTCGACGACCGGGCTTTCGTACACGGCACACGACTTCGGCGCGCCCAAAGGCCAGGAGCTGCCGACGACGCCGAAGTTCAAGGGCAATCTCACCGGCCGCTACAGCTTCGGCTTCGGCAACGAATGGGATGGCCACGTGCAGGGCACGCTCGTCTATCAGTCCGACGTGTGGACCGACCTTCGTACGGTTGAGCGCGCGGATATCGGTAAGCAACCGTCCTACGCGCTGGTCGACATGAACGTCGGGGCCGACAAGGGTCCGTATTCAGTGGAGCTCTTTGTCAACAACGTGTTCGATCGGCGTGCGGAAATCTACCGCTACACGGAGTGCACGGAAGCGACCTGCGGTGCGCTGGCCGTCTATCACGGCATCTACAAGCCGCGCCTGATCGGTCTTAAGTTCGCGCAGAAGTTCTAGGGATAACCCGGCCGGCACGGCCTTGCGCCGTGCCGGTCAGGGTCGGCCGTGACGGCCCGGGCTGTGCTCAGGCCGGATCGGTCTTGGCGGCGCGGCGACCGGTGCCGCGCCGGCTGGCGGCTCCCGGGGCGGCTCCCGCCAGCCGATCGAGATCACCGTGCAGCTGCGCGGTGGCCCCTGCCGTGATCGCACCCAGGCGTGCCTCGATCGTCGCCAGGTCCGGCATCTCACCCTTCTGGTGCGTCTCGAGAGCCTCGCGCATGGCGCGCAGGTGTTCCGGCGACGTCCCGCAGCAACCACCGATGATCCGGGCGCCCGCGTCGAGCGCGAGGCGCGCGTAGTCGGCCATCAGTGCCGGCGTGCCGTTGAAGCGGATGGCGCCGTCGACGAACTGCGGGATTCCGCAGTTGGCCTTGGCGACCAGGACGGCGTCGGGACTCGCGGCCCGCGCCAGGTTCACGATGCTCGCCACGAGTTCCGAGGCGCCAACGCCACAATTGCTGCCGCAGGCCGCCAGATGCTGCGTCTTGTGCATCCCGGCGAGATCCGCCGGCGTCACGCCCATCATCGTCCGGCCATTGGTGTCGAAGCTCAACGTCGCAACGACCGGCTTGCCGGTACGGCTGACGCCGCGGATGGCGGCCTCCGTTTCATCGACCGAGGACATCGTCTCGATCCAGAAGAGATCGACCCCGGCGTCGGCAAGCGCCTGCGCCTGCTCGGCGAAGGCTTCCTCGGCATCGGCGATACGGGTGGGACCGAGCGGCTCGAGAATCTCGCCCGTCGGCCCGATGTCGCCGGCGACCAGCACGGGTCGCCCGGCACGGTCGGCTTCGGCGCGGGCGATGGCGACCGCGCGGCTATTGAGTTCGGCGACGCGCTGCTCCGCGTTGTGCAGCTTGAGCCGAAAACGCGTGCCGCCGAAGGTGTTGGTCAGGAGGATGTCGGCGCCCGCCTCGACAAAGGCGCGCTGCAGGGCGCCGATCCGGTCCGGATGGGCGACGTTCCACAGCTCCGGCGCCTCACCGGACTGCAGGCCGCGCTCGAAGAGATTGCTGCCCATCGCGCCATCGGCCAATAGCCAGGGGCGGACGGCAAGGAGTTCAGCAAGAGGATTGCTCATGGACGCCTCACGTTCGGCGCTGTTGACGGTGCAGCGCAACAAACCAGAGCCTAGCACAGCTCCGACGACCGGCCGGATCGCGGCTCAGCCCCAGAGCGCGGCCTCGGGGAACGACATCGAGCCGTCAGCAAACTGCAGCGCCGCGGGCACATCCTCGAGCTGCAGCAGCGGGCCGTCCAGGTCCACGTACTCACACAGCGTCGCGAGCAGTGCGCCTGGCGCCATGGCGAGCGAACTGCCGCACATGTTGCCGACCATGAGGCCAAGGCCCTGCGACAGTGCGAGGCGGGCGCAGGCCATGGCCTCGGTCAGGCCACCGGTCTTGTCGAGCTTGAGGTTGGCGTACTGGTAGCGGCCGACGATGTCGCCGAGCGAGGAGCGGTCCACGCACGACTCGTCGGCGCCGAGCGGAATCGGGTAGCGGCGCCCGCTGAGGTAGGCGTCGGCACCGGGCGCGAGCGGCTGCTCGAGCAGGCTGACGCGGTGGCGTACCAGTGCCGGCATCAGCTCCTCGAGGAGGGCGGGCGACCACGAGGCATTGGCGTCGACGATCAGCCGCGCGTCGGGAGCCTCGCCGCGCACCGCCTCGAGCAGGCGCAGGTGCGACTCGGCGTTGACCTTGAGCTTCAGGAGCGGGAAGTGCCGCCGTTCGCGGGCCTTGGCGGCCACCGTATCGACCGGATCGATGCCGATCGTGTACGCGCAGGCGAGGCGGTCGGGACGCGTGAGCCCGAGCTCCCGCCAGGCGGGTACGCCGCTCTGCTTGGCGCGCAGGTCCCACAGCGCGCAGTCGAGGGCGTTGCGCGCCCCCCCGGCCGGCAGCAGGTCCTGGATGTCCTCGGGGCGCAGCACGTCGACGCCGGCCAGGCGCCCGCGCAGCGCCTCGAGTTGCGCCGTCATCGCCGCCACGGTCTCACCGGCGTAGTCGACGCCCGCCGCCTCGGCGCGCCCGCGGCGACCCCCGGCGTCGGTCAGCTCGACGTGGATGGTGTCGCTGGTCGTCTGCACGCCGCGGGCGATCGCAAACGGTGTCGTCAGGCGCCACTGGACGGCCTTGATCGAGATCTCCATGCCCTAGCCCGCCGCGGTCAACAGGAAATCAACGACACGCTCG
>CAIMCI010000238.1 GCA_903839465.1 uncultured Pseudomonadota bacterium | reverse complement strand
TCATTCGGCAAAGCCGCGGTTGGAGGTCAGGATCATGGCGCCGCGCTCGTAGCGGGCGTTGACCAGTTGAAAGAACAGGTTCCCACCGCCGGCGACGACCGGCAGGTAGCCGATCTCGTCGACGACGAGGAGCTGCGGCCGGCAGAGGAACCGGATCCGCTCCCGCAGGGTACCCTCGCGCTCGGCCTTGGCGAGCGAACCGATGAGCTCGGCGAGGGTGGTGAAGTAGACGCTGCGGCCGGCCTGGACGGCCTCGACGGCAAGCGCAATGGCGAGGTGGGTCTTGCCGCAGCCGGGCTGGCCGAGGAAGTGGACGACCTCGTGGCGGCTGATGAAGTGTACCCATCCGGCCGAGGCCGCGGTTGATGCGGGCCGGCGTTTTGGCGACGCTCACCGCTTCTGATCGAGGCTGAGTTTTTTGAGGCTTTCGATGCCGCGATGGGTGAACCCGAGCGTGGCGCGGTCGCCGGTGTCGCGGATCCAGAGGCAGCCGTCCTCGGGCTCGAGCTGCTCGGCGAGCTCGAGCAGCCATTCCTCATCCTCGCCGAGCATCTCGGCGACGCGGGCGATGGTGAATACGTAGCTCGGTGCTGCCATGATCAGGCCGCCTTGGCGATAGCGGCGTCCTGGGCCTTCTTCCAGTTCCAGGGCAGCAGTTCGTGCAGGCGGGAGGCGGGGTGGTCGGCGATGCGGGCCAGGACGTCGGCGAGCCAGGCGCGCGGGTCGACGCCGTTCAGCTTGGCGGTGATGATGAGCGAGTACATCGCCGCGGCCCGGTCGCCGCCACGATCGCTGCCGGCGAACAGCCACGACTTTCGCCCGAGGGCAATGCCACGCAGCGCCCGTTCGGCGGCGTTGTTCGTCAGGCAGATGCGGCCGTCGTCGAGGAACCTGGTGAAGGCATCCCAACGCGTCAGCATGTAGTCCATCGCCTTGCCGACCTCGGCATGCCGCGACATCCGGCCCCGTTGCTCCCGCATCCAGGTTCCGAGTTCGGCGACCAGCGGGGCGATCTGCGCCTGCCGGATGGCAAGGCGCCGCTCGGTGGGCTGGCCGTTGATCGTCCGCTCGGCGTCAAAGATCGCGTCGATCCGCTGCACCGCCTCGGCAGCCAGCGGCGCGCGGTCAATCTCGGCGAGCTTGAACAGCTTGCGCCGGCCATGCGCCCAGCATGCCGCCTCACTGATCGGCCCCGGCTTACGCCCCGGCGCGTAGAGGGCGTTGTATCCGGCATAGGCATCGGCCTGCAGGATCCCCGCGTAGCTGGCGAGGTGCCGCTGCGGATGCTCAGCCGTTCGATCCCGGGAATAGCGGAACATCGCGGCCGGTGGCGCCGGGCCGCCGAATGGCCGATCGTCACGGACATAGGTCCAGAGCCGGCCGGTGATGGTCTTGCCCCGGGCCAGCACGGGTACGGTGGTGTCGTCGCCATGCAGCCGCGCGGCGGCCAGCACATGGGCGTCGATCAAGGCCATCAGCGGCGCCAGGTTGGCGGTGCAGGTGCCGACCCAATCGGCGAGGGTCGAGACGCTGAGCTCGACGCCCTGCAGGGCATAGGCGTCGCTCTGGCGGTTCAGCGGCTGATGCTGGCCGAACTTGGCCTCGAGGATCATCGCCAGCAGGTTCGGCCCCGCCCGGCCGCGGGCGATCGGATGGAACGGCGCCGGCGGCTGGGTGACGGTCTCGCAGGCGCGGCACGAGAACCGCTCGCGGACGGTCTGGATGACCTTCCACCTGATCGGCTCGGCCTCCAAGGTCTCGGTGATATCCTCGCCCAGCTTGGACAGCTTGCCGTTGCAGCAGGGGCAGGCGGTCGGCGCCGGCAGGACGACCCGCTCGCGCGGCAGGTGGGCCGGCAGGGGTGCCCGCACCGGCTGGCCGCGGGGTGGGCTGTCGGGGCGGCGGGTGCTGCCGTCCTTGCCGGCCGCACCCTCGACCTTGGCGGCATCCTCGCTGGCAGCGGCGACCAACTCGCCAAGTTCGAGCTCCAACTGGTCGAGCAACTTGCGGCCGCGCTCCGAAGTAGCGCCGTACTTGTCGTGCTTGAGCCGGGCGATCAGCAGCTTGAGATGCGCCACCATCGCCTCGGCGCCGGAGGCACGCGCCTCGGCCTCACGCCGGGCCGACTGCTCCGCCGCCAGTGCGGCGCGCAGCGCGTCGATATCGGCGGGGATGGTGTCCGGCGTGGGCATCACGGCAGAAATTGAATCATACCCGGCGCCCGCCTGCCAGCCTTATCCAGCGACCTCTGGACGCCATGTCCGTTGCGGGTTCCGCCAGTCGATGCCGTCCAGCATGTAGGCCAGCTGCGACCCGGAAATCGCCACGGCCCCATCCACGGGCGGCGGCCAGATGAACCGGCCGCGCTCCAGGCGCTTGGCGTAGAGCGACATGCCGAGCCCGTCATGCCAGACGATCTTAACCAGGTCGCCACGGCGGCCCCGAAAAACGTAGAGATCGCCGGCATGGGGATCGCGCCCAAGCGCCTGCTGCACCTGCAGCGCCAGGCCGTTCATGCCGCGCCGCATGTCGGTATGGCCTGCCGCCAGCCAGACCCGGACACCGGAGGGAACCGGGATCATCCGCGCAGCGCCGCCACCACGCGGCGCAGCGCGGCGACGCCGATCGCCTCGTCGACGCGGATCACCGTGCCGTCCGGCAGGGCTATCTCGATCCGGCCGGTGGTGGCCGTGTCGATCGGCGTTGCCGAAGCCGCTGGCGTCGTACCTGGCCGTGGGAGCGATACCGGCAAATCCGTTGCCACCTGCAGCGGCATGAACATCGGAGCAGATTCGGCCACCAGTACGCCCTGGCGCGCCTGCTTGCGCCAAGCCCACAATACGCTCCGGCTCACCTCATGCCGACGCGCCACTTCGACGAAACACGCGCCAGGACGTTCAGCCTCGGCCACGATCCGGAGCTTGTCCTCCACCCGCCATTGGCGCCGACGTTCGACGCCGCTGATGATCTCCATCCCACCATAGCCCCCGCTCTTAACAACGCTCCTACGAGCGTCGATAAGATCAGAAGACAGGTTCAGCCCCAGGCCGGAAGGCGGCCCTCACCGGAGGGGTACGAAAAAAAGTCGGCGCACGCCGCCGAGCAGAGCCGCCCTGACGTCCTGAGGCGGCGCTGGGATTGGTTCGAGGGT
>CAIMCI010000237.1 GCA_903839465.1 uncultured Pseudomonadota bacterium | reverse complement strand
GCCGGCGACGGCTTCACGTGGTCAAAGTCCTGGACTCCGTCACAGCTCGCGGCCTGGTCGGCGGGCTACGCTTGGTCGAGCGGCTTTACGTGGTCGAAGGCCTATACGTGGTCGTCGGGATTCACCTGGTCGAAGGGCTTCACCTGGTCCAAGGGCTTCACCTGGAGCAAGTCGGTGCCGTGGTGGGGCACGACGGGCGCAGCGAGCGCCGCGAGTTCCGCGGCGTCGGTCGAAAAGTGGGCCCCCAACGAGTGAAGCCATGGCTTCGCCGGGGCTGAGGAACGGGAATGAGCGAGCGTCGCCGAGGGCAAGCCGGGCGGATGCGCGGCCGTGCGCAGGCCGGGTACGCGCTCGCCCGGTCGCTGGCCACGCTCCTCCTCGCACTCGCCCTGGCTCCGACCCTGGCCCCGGCCGCCAGCACGCCGACGGCCGCCGAGGCCGCGGCGGCCATCCGGCCGATACCGTTTGAGCACCTGACGACCGCCGACGGCCTGCCGCAGGGTACGGTCCACGCCACGCTCGAGGATTCGCAGGGCTACGTCTGGATTGGCACCGAGGACGGCCTCGTCCGCTACGACGGGCGGGAACTGCACCGCTACTCGTACTCGCCGCGCGATCGCAGCGGCCTGCCCGGCAACTTCGTGCAGAAGATCGTCGAGGACGCCAACCACGACCTGTGGCTCGCGATCCGCGGCTCGGGCCTCGCCCACTGGCGACGGGCGACCGATTCCTTCACGACACTCCGCCACGACCCCAAGCGGCAAGGCACGCTCACCAGCGACGTCGTGAACGCGATCTCGCTCGACTCCAGGGGCCGGCTCTGGGTCGGCAGCGGCGACGGCGGCATCGACGTGGTCGATCCCGTCACCGAGCACATCTCCCATTTCGGGCATGACCCGACGCAGCGCTACTCGCTGGCCAGCGATCACGTCAACACGCTGGTCCGTGATTCGTCGAACACGCTGTGGGTAGGTACCGACACCGGACTCGACCGCCTGAACACCGACGAGCGCACGTTCACCCATTACGGCCGCTTCGACGACGGCAAGGGCAGCGGCGTCATGCAGCTGCTCAAGGACCGGTCGGGCAGTATCTGGGTCGCCACGGACGGCGGCGGCCTGACCCGGATCGATCCGAGCGGCAACGTCGAGCACGTGTATCGCCACGCGGCCGGCGACGCCGGGTCGCTCGCCAGCGATGCCGTGCATGCGCTGCTCGAAGACGGCGGCGGCCAGATCTGGGTCGGCACCACCGAGGGACTGGACCTGCTGGACCGTCGCTCGGGTCGCTTTGCCCATTACCGGCACGATCCGCGGGATTCCTCGTCGCTACGCGATTCGGACATCCTGTCGTTGTCCGAGGGCTCCGGCGGGCTGCTGTGGGTCGGCACCCGCGCCGGCGGCGTCAGCCGCTGGAACCGGCACGGCTGGGAACTCGGCGCGCAGCGCCCGGAGTGGCTGGGCGGCGGCGGCGTCACCGCCTTCGCCGACGGCCAGGGTCGGCAGCTGTGGGTCGGCTCTCTCGGCCATGGCCTCGCCCGCCTGAACGAGGAAACGGGCACGTGGACGTCCATCGACCAGGTGGCCGGCCGCAACGACGCGCTCGGCGACCGGAACATCATGTCGCTGCACCTCGACCGCCACGGCGCGCTCTGGATCGGCACCATGAATGCCGGTCTCAAGGTGCTCGCCCCGACCGGCGGCCTGCGTTCCATCCCGGTGCGGCCCGGTGATCCGCGCTCGACCAGCGCCGCCGGCATCATGACCATCCACGAGGCCGGCGACGGCCGCCTGTGGATCGGTACCTATGGCGGTGGCGTCAACATCGTCGACCCCGACACCGGCGCGATCCAGCAGCTGCCGTTCGGCAAGGATGAACCGGGTGCTCTCAGTTCGGCGATGGTCACGGCCATCGTGCAGGACCAGACCGGCAACTTCTGGGTCGGCACGCTGGCCGGGGGCCTGAACCTCGTCGACCGCAACGGGCGGGTACAGCGCGTGTACCGCCACGATCCGGAGGATGCCTCCAGCCTCGCCTCGAACACGATTTACGCGCTCAAGGTCGATGCAGAAGGGCGGCTGTGGGCCGCCCCGGAAAGCGGCGGCCTGCAGCAGATCGCCGGCAACGCGAACTCGCCGGATTCGGTCCGCTTCCTGTCGATGAGCTCCACCGACGGCCTGCCCGGCAGCCAGATCTACGGCATCCTCGAGGACAGCGCCGGACGCCTGTGGCTGAGTGGCAACGCGGGCCTTACCCGCTACGATCCGCGCGACCATTCGACCAAGTCCTTCCACGTCGAGCAGGGAGCGCAGGGCGAGGAGTTCAACTACAACGCATTCCACCAGCTGCGCGACGGTCGCCTGTGCTTTGGCGGGCCCGGCGGCTTCAACGCCTTCGACCCGTCCAAGCTCACCGAACATTCGGACCCGCCACGGGTCGCCCTGACCTCCATCGCGGTGATGGGCAGGGAAATAGAGAGGTCGGTGCCCTACTGGCGCATCGACGAGGTCAAGCTCGGCGCCGACGCCAGCATCGTCTCGCTCGACTTCGCCACGCTCAACTACACCTCGACGCGGCGCAACCAGCTTTCCTACCGGATGGCGGGCCTGACCGACAACTGGATCGATCTCGGTACACAGACGCGGATTTCGCTGACCAATCTCGAGCCCGGCGATCACGTGCTGGAAGTCCGCGGCGCCACGCGCACCTCCGGCTGGAGCCGCATGCCGCTGCGCCTCAGAATCCACCGCGCACCGCCGGCCTGGCGGTCGGCGAGCGCCTTTGCCGCGTATGCGGCACTGGCGCTGTTGCTCATCACCTGGTTCGTCGCCGCGCAGCGGCAACGGTCACGCGACAGGGCCGCGGCGCAGGCACGCCTCGAGGCCGAAGTCGCATCGCGCACGCGCGACCTGCGCGACACCAACCGCAAGCTCGAGCAGGCCGCTCAGGCGCGGAGCAGCATCCTGGCGCGCATGAGCCACGAGCTCCGCACGCCGATGAACGGCGTGGTCGGCATGACCGAACTCCTGCTGCGCACGCCGCAGAGCGCGACGCAGGAGCGCCTGACGCGCACGATACGCTCGTCGGCGGATCTGCTGCTGCACATCCTCAACGACCTCCTCGACCTGTCCAAGGCCCAGGCCGACAAGATCCGGCTGGAGCAGATTCCGATCGACCTCGGCCTCGTGCTCGAGGAGTCCGCCGCGCTCTTCGCCGGCAGTGCCCGTGACAAGAGCGTCGAGCTGACCGTCTGCCCGCCGATCAACCCGACCACGACCCTGCTTGGCGATCCGCTGCGGATTCGCCAGATCCTGCTCAACCTCATCGGCAATGCCGTCAAGTTCACCGACTTCGGCGAAGTGACGGTGGCCGCCGACGTCTCCAACGTCGGTGACGGCAGGGCATCGCTGACCATCACCGTGACCGACACCGGCATCGGCATGGACGCGGCGACGATCGAGCGGATCTTCGAGCCCTTCGCCCAGGCCGACGAGTCGACCACGCGCCGCTTCGGCGGCACCGGACTCGGCCTTGCCATCTGTCGCGAACTCGCGCGGCTGATGGACGGGACGATTTCGGTGCAGAGCAGGCCCGGCCGCGGCTCGGTCTTCACTGCCTCGCTCCAGCTGCGGACGGCGGCGCTCGACTTCACGGACGTCACCAAGCCGCTCCTGCGCGGGTCGGTTGCGATCCTGTCGCACAGTCCGTCGCTGGTCGAGGCCATGTCCCGCCACGTGCGCAACTTCGGCCTTCGGCAGATCGCCCCGACCGGCGGACTGGGCGATCCGGTCACGACCGCCGGCGCGCTGATCGTCGACGCGGCGACGCACGCGCCCGATCTGCGCCAGTTCCTGAACGATGCGGACGGCAGGCTGACCAGCCTCGTGTTGATCGCCAGTCCCGCCGAGGAGGAAGCGCTCGGCCTGTCCGCCCGCCTCGTGCCGGCGCAGATCATCTCCCGGCCCGTGCAGCGCGACGCGCTGCACCGCGGCCTGCGCTACGCCACGAGCGAAGGCCACGATCGGGCGGGCGCGGCCCCGGTCGGCGTCGCCGCGCGCATGACGCCGGTCCGCGGCCACGTGCTCGTCGTCGAGGACGAGGCGGTCAACGCGGCCGTCGCGCAGGGCTACCTCGAGTCGATGGGCTGTACGGCGGTCTGGGTCGATTCGGGGGCGGCCGCCCTCGAGCGCTTCACCGTCGACAGCTTCGACCTCGTGCTGATGGACCTGAACATGCCCGACATGGACGGCTTCGAAACCACGCGCCGGCTGCGCACGCTGCATGCCGGCGACCGGCGGGTGCCTATCATCGCCCTGACGGCCCACGACCAGGCCCGCTTCGGCGCTGCCTGCGCCGACGCCGGCATCGATGACATGCTGACCAAGCCCTATACGTTCGACGCCTGCGCCGCGATGCTGCGCCGCTGGCTCGGACCGGCCAACGATACGCAGGAAAATGCCGCGGAGCGGCGGGACGGCGTGCCCGACTGCGACGGGCTGAGCCTCGCCGAGGTCGACCCGGTCGTCGTCGAGCGACTGCGCGGCGTGGTCGCGAAGGGTGCGGTCAGCCTCTACGCGCGCCTCACCGAACTCTTCCGCGCCGGCTCGCCGCTCGAGATCCAGCGCCTCGGCAAGGCACTGGCCGGCGTCGAGCTGGCCGCGGCCGCGGCCATCTGCCACCGCCTGAAGGCGAGCGCCGGCAACCTGGGTGCGACCCAGTTCGCGCGCGCGGTCAGCGATCTGGAGGCGCTGTGCGAAAACGGCGACCTCCTCGGTGCGCGCGCGGCCTACGAGCGCATTGCCGCGGCGCACCCGCAGCTCCTCGAGGCGCTCCTCGCCGATCCGCTGCGCGCCCGCGCCTGACGCGGGGCGGTCGGGCCGGTTGCGCTATTCTTGGCCGACAGTGACCGGGCCTCCCTCCCGGCCATCGGCAGGAGGAAGCGCACGTGACCGATTCGATCACCCGTCGTGATTTCATCAATGGCGTGGCCATCGTCGCCGGCGGGCTCGGCCTCGGCCGTGACGCCCTCGCCCTTGACCGCCAGGCCGATACGGCCGGATACCCGCCGGCGCGCACCGGCCTGCGCGGCAGCCACGCCGGGTCCTACGACGTGGCGCACAGCCTGCGCGACGGCGTGCGCGTCGACTATTCCGGGGTCGTCGCCGACGAGCATGTCGACACGGTCATCGTCGGTGCCGGCCTCAGCGGCCTTGCTGCCGCGCACTTCCTCTGCCGCCAGGACACGCACGCGAGGATCCTGCTGCTCGACACGAACGACGACTTCGGCGGCCACGCCAAGCGCAACGAGTTCGAGGTCGACGGCCGGCTGCTGATCGGCTACGGCGGCACGCAGTCCATCGACGGTCCCCGGCACAAGTACTCGAAGGTCGCCCGCGGACTCCTCGAGGATCTCGGCATCCATATCGACCGCTTCAGGAAAGCCTACGACAGCACGCCCTTCGAGCGGCTAGGCCTTACCCGGGCCGTCTTCTTCAAGAAGGAACGCTTCGGCGTCGACCGCCTCGTGCGCCAGCACTGGGGCGCCTGGGACGACTTCGACGAAGCCGTCCCTGCCGGGCAGGAGAACCGGCTCAAGGCCTATATCGACGAACTGCCGGTCGGCAGCAGCGCGCGGGCGAAGCTCCTCGAGATGTACACCTCCGGTCGCGACGTGCTGGCCGGGCTGTCGACGGCCGAGTGCGAGCGGCTGCTCGGCTCCATGTCGTGCGAGGCGTTCCTGCGCCGCTACTGGGACGCCGACGATGAGGTGATCAGCGTGCTGCAGACGCGCACGCACGGCCTGTGGGCGGTCGGGATCGACGCCGTTCCCGCGCTCTACACGCTGGCCCTGCCCGGCTTTCGTGGCCTGCGCGTGCGCGATCCGGAGGAAGTAACGGAGCCCTACATCTATCATTTCCCGGACGGCAACGCCTCGATCGCACGCCTGCTCGTGCGCCGCCTGGTGCCCGGTGCGATCGGCGGTCACTCGATGGACGACATCGTCACGGCGCGGGTCGACTACGCGGCGCTCGACCGGCCGGGCGCGCCGGTCGCGATCCGCCTGTCGTCAACGGCGGTCGCGGTCCGCAACACCGGCGCAGGCGTCGATCTGACCTACGTGCAGGCCGGCAGGGCGCGGCGGGTGACGGCCGGCCACGCGATCCTCGCCTGCTATCAGGCGATGGTCCCCTACCTGACCGAGGGCGAGATCAGCGCCCCGCAGGCCGAGGCGATGCACGCCAACGTCCGCGCCCCGCTGATCTACGTCACGCTCGCGGCGCGCAACTGGCAGGCGTGGAAGAACCTCGGCGTCGCGCACATCACGAACCCGGGCGGCAGGTACGAGGCCTACCTTGACTACCCGGTCAGTCTCGGCAGCTACCGGTTCGCGCGGCAGCCGTCGGAGCCGATCTGCGTGCACCTCGAGCACACGCCGTGCCAGCCGGGCAGCGGCCTGGACATGCGCGACCAGTACCGCGCGGGGCGGGCCTGGCTGTACGGCGCCACGTTCGCCGATCTCGAGGCCGACATCCGCGACGAGATGACGAGGATGCTGGGTCCCGGCGGCTTCGATTTCGATCGCGACATCGCCGCGATCACGGTCAACCGCTGGCCGCACGGCTACGCCTACACCCCGACGCCACTCTACGACCCGCCGGGCGAGCAGGCCGCGCGCCGGGCGCTCGCGTGCCGTCCCATCGGCCGCATCTCCATCGCCGGGTCGGACGCCGGCTGGGAGGCCTACAGCCACGTGGCGATCGACGAGGCGTACCGGGCCGTACAGGAAGTCGCCCGGCGCGACGCGCCGGCCTGAACAGGGCCGGCGTCAGCCGGCGCCGTTGAACGCGAGCTGACTGAAACTGCGGCTGTCCGGGTCGTACAGCACTCCCCAGAAGCTGGTGCCACCGTCGCAGGCGATGACGGGCGCCTGCTTCCAGTCGACGGGATCCGCGCCGGCGGGCGGCTCGAGGAAAGCGTTGACGTAGATCAGGCGCCGACCGCCGCGCACGATCCCGGCGTACTGGCGGTAGTACCGGGTGGCATCGTCCATCTTGGCGGACTGGCTGCAGCAGGCGGCCGCCCGCTGACCCTTCAGGTGCTTCAGGTCCGCCTCGAGGCGACGCACGTCACGTGCGCTCGGTGTCCAGGTGCCCGTGATCCGGGGCACGGCCCGCGAGCACTGCTCGACCACGGCCGCCGCCTGGGCGTCCGGCAGGACGGCGTAGCGCGGTGGCGATGCCGCGGGCGTCGCCCGCGCCTGGGCCGCGGGAGCCGCCCCGACGAGCAGGGCCGCCAGCGGCAGGCAAAAAAAGGGCGCCGTGAGCCGGGGGGTGACTCGAAGACGGCGCCGAGAACGACCTTCAGGGGGAATGAAGATACGTTTGTTCTTCAGCAAGACGCGTGCCAAGCCGTCGTCGGCCAAAAAGTTAAACGAAATCATTCGCTTGGAAATTCCTGTCAGTGTCCAGCAGCCGCCGTCCCGGTGACCGGGCGCGTCACATTGTGACGCGCCGTTGCTACCGGGTCCCGCACCCGTCCATTCCCGCCGGCCCCAGGGCGCGCAGCACCCAGTCGTCGGCCAGCGACGGCCCGGCCAGGGTCTGCAGGAACCCGCAGTGGCCACCCGTGGCCGCCAGCGCCACGTCCAGCGACCGCGGCCGCGCCAGGCGTCCGAGGTCGTCGGCCGGGATGATCGGATCATCGAGAGCCGCAAGGATACTGGATGGGACTGCCAGCGACGACAGGCGAGCGCCGGTCAGGGCGTAGCCGGCGAGATACTGCTCGACGGACGGAAACTCGGTGTAGGCGAGCACGAGCTCTTCGGTCATCCGCGCGAGACCGGCGCCGAGGTCCCGGCGATGCATGTCGCCATAATGGTCAGGCCACGCGCGTTGCTTGGCGAGCAGCGAACGACGCCATTTGCGCTGGAAGTAGCGCCGGTAGAGGCTGACCCCGGTCTCGAGCCTGATCATGGTGCGCGCCGGGTCGAGCACCGGGCAGATGGCGAGAGCGCGATCGACCACGCCCGCGGGTGCGTCGGCGGCCACGCGCAGGGCGAAATTGCCGCCGAGCGAGAAACCGGCCAGCGCGAGCCGGCGGGGTTCGTGGCGACGGCGTATGGCCTGTACCGCGCCGACGACTTCGGCCAGCCGGCAGGAAT
>CAIMCI010000236.1 GCA_903839465.1 uncultured Pseudomonadota bacterium | reverse complement strand
GAACCGTCGCGGCGCCAGACCTTGGAACTCGGCCCGACGGTGCGGGTGGTCGACGATCCGCTGTCGGAGCAGCGCCGTGTCTGGGGCACGGCAGTGCCGACCGTGGAACAGGCGTGGCAGTTCCTGCAGGTCAACCGCTAGCCGGCGGCGACCCGTCGCGCCGTAGGCCCACGGCCGGGACGTAAACACCGTTAGGATATTCAACCGACTGATTATATGATGGTTAGCAGACGGCACGTTCCGCCTGGGTGCGCGGTTATCTGATGCCGCACGACATCCGGCGGGCCTCACCGGTCGGTGTCACACCGGATTGCGGAGCACGGTGGCGTATTGAATGCCGCCGCCGGTTCCCGCGCAGTCGACGGGCGCCGCCGGCCCCGGTTATTGAGTCGCCTGTTGTGAGCCGTCAGTCATTTATCACGTCGCACCCTTTTCCCCGCACGTCGATCAACCCGCGCCCGGCCACGCCGGGCGGTCCGCCCGCATCGATTGGCAGCGCGTCCGTCGACGGCCGGCTTTCGCATGAAGCCGCCAGCGAGCCTGCAGCCGCTGATCGACGACGGCATCATCGATCTCGTGCTGCGACGGCTGAAAAGCGGCAAGGAAGCCTCCGTGTTCCTCGTGTCCGGCAGGGACGGTGAAGTGCTGTGCGCCAAGGTGTACAAGGAGGCACAGCAGCGGAGCTTCCAGAAGCTTGCCCAGTACCAGGAGGGGCGCAAGACCCGCAGCAGCCGCGACGCACGTGCCATGGGCAAGCGCGGCCGGCACGGCCGGCGAGTGCAGGAGGAGGAATGGAAGAACGCCGAGGTCGATGCGCTCTACCGCCTCGCCGGTGTCGGCGTCCGCGTCCCGAAGCCCTACCTGGTCCACGAGGGCGTGCTCCTGATGGAGCTCGTGCACGACGGCTCCGGCCAGCCCGCGCCGCGGCTCGTCGACGTTGAGCTGTCGGCCGATCAGGCCGTCCGCTGGCACGCGTTCATGATCGTGCAGATCGTGCGCATGCTCTGCGCCGGCTTGATCCACGGCGACCTGTCCGAGTTCAACGTCCTGATCGACGGCGACGGGCCCGTCATCATTGACTTGCCGCAGGCGGTGAATGCCGCCGGCAACAACAACGCCTTCCGGATCCTCGAGCGCGACGTCAACAACATGCGCGACACCTTCGGCCGCGCCGCGCCCGCGCTGCTCGAGACGGACTATGCGCACGAGATGTGGGCGCTCTATGAGGCGGGCGAGCTCACGCCGGACTCGAAGCTCACCGGGATTTTCGTGCACGACGAGGCCCCTGCCGACGTGGTGGGGGTTCTCCATCACATCGAGGACGAGCGGCGCGAGGCCGAGGAGCGGCAGCGCCGGCGCGAGGAAGCGGATGCCGGCTAGCTAGCGCGCGGATGGGCGATCGGGATCGTAAGACATGGCGCTCGCGGCACGGGAGGACGGTGCGCATCGCAATCCAGTCCCGCGGCCGTGGGGTGCTGCTCGCCTTGCTCGCGGGCCTCCTGCCGCTCACCGGCTACGCCGCCGCCTCGGCCGACTGGGCATTTCCCGGTTGCCCGCTGCCGCCAGAGACGCCGGCGGCCGACGCGGAAAAGCCCTTCAGCGTCCCCGGCTCAGCACGAACCGCGAGCCGCGCCGAACTCGCCCACGCCGATGTCACCGTCGACTGGTTCCCGGAGGAGCACGCGCCGCTGCCGCCGATCGTCGCTACCCGTCCCGGCAAGGCGGGCTGCGGCTACTGCCACCTGCCGGACGGCACCGGGCGGCCCGAGAACGCGAAGCTCGCCGGATTGCCGGCCGCCTATATCGTCGCTCAGGTCCGGGCGCTGCGGGACGGTGTGCGCACCCCCGTCCGGCCGGACTGGGTGCCGAGCAAGTACATGGTGCAGTTTGCGGGCGGCCTCGACGACGGGGAACTCGAGGCCGCCGCGCGGTATTTCGCCGCGACACCCGCCCGGTCCCACGTGCGGGTGGTCGAGACCCGCACGGTTCCGCACCTGGAGGTACGCTGCTACACCTACGGCCCGGGCGCGGGAGCGGCGCTGCCGCTCGGCACGCGGATCCTGGAAGTACCGGTCGACGTCGAGCGTTTTGAGCAGCGCGACCCGCACACGGAGTACCTCGCCTACGTGCCCGTCGGCAGCATCGACCGCGGCCGGCGCCTCGCGAGTGGCGCTACCCCCGGGCACCCGGCGTGCGCTGCCTGCCACGGTGCGGCGCTCGCCGGCGACGAGGCGCTGCCCGGACCACCGCTCGCCGGCCGTTTCCCGGGCTACCTCTTCCGCCAGCTCTATGGATTCCGGAGCGGCGCGCGCGGCGGGGAGGCCGCGGCCCCGATGCGTGCGGTCACGGCCGGACTCACCGACTCAGACCTCGTCGATCTTGCGGCGTTTGCCGCGTCACTGGCACCCTAGACGGGCTGGTCCCGCCGGTGTCCCGACGACGGCGCCGCTGCCGCCTGCCGCTAATACCCCCAGTCCTCCTATTGAGACCGAAAGCCGATGCGCGCGTGCGTACCGTCGCAGAAGGGCTTCGTCGCACTGCCGCCGCAGCGGCAGAGCCGGGTCGAGGTCAGGCGGGCGACGACCCGACCGGTGCCGCTCGTGATCTCGAGGTTGCCGCGCACCGACAGGGGCCCGTCCAGCTGCCGGTCGATCGCGAGGATGCCGTCCCGGACGGGCAGCATGTCGGTCACACCGCTTGGTGGTTCGCCGCTCGCCGTGAAATCGATCGCGTGGTGCGAGCCGTCGCAGTAGGGCTTGTTCTTCGAGGCACCGCAGCGGCACAGGGTCGCGCGGTAGCCGGCATCGACCCCGTCCAGACGGAGCGCCCCGCGCACGGCATAGGGCCCGTTCTCGCGCACGGCCGCGAGGTTGACGGGCGGTGCGGCCTCGTCGGGGCGGCCGTCCCTGCGCCGGTACTGGATGGCGCCCGACGGGCAGGCGTGGGCGATATCGGCGAGGCGCTCCGTGTCCATGGCGTCCGGGTGGATCCACGGGCCCTGGACGTTGGCGAGGAAGACGGCGGGCGCGCCGGTGACGCAGAAGCGCGCGTGGATGCAGCGTCGCGCCTCGAAGCGCAGCGTCAGGTCGCGGCCTTCGACCGATTCGATGCCGTTCTCGACGGTGGTGATTTCGTTGCCCGCGGAGCCCTCTGTGCGGGCGGCCGTCTCCACCCGAGGTGGCGGGCTGGCCTGCGGCACGGCAACGGGTGCCGCGGCCTGTACGGAAGGGTCGAGGCGCTGGCGGGCGCGCTCGGCCAGTGCGGCCAACAGCCGGGCGCTTTTCTCAAGGCGCGGATCGGGGTCCGGGCCCATCGCGGCGGCCGCCGAGGCGAGTTCGCCGAGGCGCTCGATGAAGAACCGCCGCGCGCCGTTGCCGGGCGCGAGCGCTGCCGAATCGCGCAGGATCGTGAACGACATGCCGGCATTGCAGTTCAGATTGCCGGGTCCCGCCGGGAGCCGTGCGGCGCGTTCACCGAGCGGTGTGACCGCCTGCATTAGGCCGATGGCAAGGTCGACGACGAGCGCCTTGTCCGGGTGCGGGGCCGGGACCGCGTACGCATAGGCCAGCAGCCGAAGCATCAGCCCGTAGCCCGCGTTGGCGAGATCCACGGTCGCGATCGACGGTTCGGCCTCGATCCACACCCGGCCTTCCGGGCGGGGCGGGCGGCGCAGCACCGGGTTCGTGGCCGCCGGGTGGCCGGGCTCGAAGGCGGGGTTGGCGGCCCTGAGTGCCTGGTACTCGGCGCGGATCGCGCAGAAGCGCGAAAAATGCGAGCCGACGGACCCCACCTGCGAGCCTTCGCCCTGCTGCACGATCGCATCGAAGGCGGCGAGGGCGGATTTCAGGCAGATGACCTTCTTCGCGCCGGGCAGGTCGACCTCGGCGGCCGTGAGCTGCAGCGCCGGGTCGCCGCAGAAGGCGGCCTCCTCGCCGACGCGCGCCACCAGGCCACGCAGCCCGTCGCCGAGGGCGGCATAGAATTCCCCGACGGTCGCGTAGTCGATGCCCATCGGGGTCAGGCGGTTGCCGACCGAGCCGCGGACGAAGAGGCGCTCCGGCGCAAAGCCCTCGCCCTCGGGCTCGTCCGACTCGGCGGGCCGCTCGAGGAAGATGAAGTGCTGCAGCACGTCAGGGCTGAACGGCGCGAGCTTGACGACGATCCGTGCCGGCAGGAAGCCGGGGTCGAGCGGAAAGTTCGTGCGCCCGAAGCGCGGCACGGCGCCGAGCGCCGCGGTGATGTTCCAGACCGCGGCCAGGTGGCTCATCTCGTCGATGGCGACCGAAAGGATTTCCTGGCGCCAGCGGGCGGTGGCCGCAGCCTCCGCCTCGCTCAGGCCCTCCGCCGTCCCGGTCTTCAGGCTGAACGCGGCGTAGAGATAGGTGCACATCAGGTTGTGCTCGATCTCGGCCGCCTCGTAGAGCGCATGCACGATCAGCTCGCGCGGCGCATTCCTCAGGACCTCGGTCCGATTAACGGCGTTCACAGGATCCTCTCCGGGTGGGTCGGTGCAGGCAAGTGGGCGGTAAACGGCCGACGCGCGGCGGGTGCGCTAGACGAGCGCCGCAATTCGCTCGTCCAGTGCGTGGATGCCGCCGGACACGTCACAGACGTGGCCGTTGACGTAGAGACCGGGTGTCGCGCGCAGGTGACTGCGGAGCGCCCCGTCCATGTGCTCGCGGACCCGCTGCCGGTAGATCTCGTCGTCCAGCGCCGCGATGAATGCCGGCATGTCGAGGCCGATGGCCTTCGCGTGCTGCTCGAGCGCCGGGCGGTCGAGATGGGCCTGCGGGGCCAGCAACCGGTCGTGCATTGCCCAGAACTGCCCCTGGGCGGCGGCGGCCTCGGCCGCTTCCGCGGCGAGGAGCGCGTGGGGGTGCGCGCTCTCCAGCGGAAAGTGGCGGTAGATGAGCCGCACGTGATTTCCGAAGCGCTCGAGCGTCATGCGCAGGCCCGGTTCCGCGGCGCGGCACGCCGGGCACTGGAAATCGCCGTACTCGACGACGGTCACGGGGGCGTGTTCCGGCCCGCGGACGTGGTCGATCGCCGAGGGGGGTACTGCAAGTTCAATCCGGGTGGAGTGGATCATGGGCACCTCGGCGTGGCGTGACCAAAGGGCGGGCCGCGACGGCACGTCGAAACCGGGTCCGGCGGGGACCGCGTTCCGGGCCTTTGCACCCTGGCGCGTCGCCAAAGTGTATAGCGGTGTGGACAGCCGGCAAACTCCGCCCGTCCGCTAGTATCGTACGCCCGTCGATGCGCACACTGTATGACAACCGTATCCGGTATCCGCCACGGACAGGCGATCGGCGCGGTGTTGCGCGCGACCGCGGGGGACGGCAGTTTGGCGGCCGGCGCGCAGGAAGTCGTTCGGGGGCGTGCCGCGGGTCGCCCTTCGACTAATGACCCGTGGCGTTTATGATCGGGGACGGTCCGATCGCGCGCACGACCGTTGCCCTG
>CAIMCI010000235.1 GCA_903839465.1 uncultured Pseudomonadota bacterium | reverse complement strand
GTGAACAGCACGAGCAGCGTGAACACCTCCAGCCGCCCGATCAGCATCGCCGCGATGCAGACCCACTTGCCGGCCTCCGGCACCGTGTGGAACGTCTGCGCCACCTGGCCGAGGGCCGCGCCGCCGTTGTTCAGGCAGCTCGCGATCGCCGACCAGGCGCTGACCTGGTCGAGGCCGGTCGCCATCAGGAGCAGCATCATCACGCCGAACAGCAGCAGGTACATCGCGAAGAAGCCCGTGACGGCGGCGAGGATTCGGCCCGGCACGCGCTTGTCGGCGAACTTGACCGGCAGCTCGGCGTTCGGGTGTACGAGGCGCTTCAGCTCGCGCATGCCCTGCTTGACGACCAGCTGCCAGCGGATGATCGTGATCCCGCCGCTGGTCGAGCCCGCGCACCCGCCGACGAAGGTCAGGAGCACGAGGAGGACCGGCATCGGGCCCGGCCAGAGGGAGAACGGGGCGGTCGTGTAGCCGGTCGTGGTCTGCATCGACACCACCTGCAGCGCCGCGAACCGAAAGGCCTGCGGCAGCGACCGGTAGGTGTGCGAGCCGTAGAGGTAGGCCGTGACCAGCGCCACCAGCAGCACGGTCAGCCAGAGGTAGATCCGGAACTGCGGATCCATGTAGTAGGTGTCGACATCCTTGTTGCGCCAGGCGAGGAAGTGCATCGCGTAGTTGACGCCGCCGAAGAACATGAAGACCACGGCCACCATGTCGATCGCGAACGAATCGAAGTGGCCGAGCCCGGCATCCCAGGTCGAGAAGCCGCCGGTCGAGACCGTTGCAAAGGCATGGCCGACCGCATCGAAGCCCTGCATGCCGGCGACGTAGAACGAGAACGCGCAGGCCGCGGTGATGCCGAGGTAGACGACCCACAGCGCGCGGGCCGTCTGCATCACGCGCGGGGTGAGCTTTTCCTGCTTGACCGGGCCCGGCGTGTCCGCCTTCGAGATCTGCATGCCGCCGACACCGAGGAGCGGCAGCACCGCGACCGCGAGCACGATCGTGCCGCCGCCGCCGAGCCACTGCATCTGCTGGCGGTACCAGAGCATGGACTTCGGCAGGTGCTCGATGCCGGTCAGTACCGTGCCGCTGCTGGTCGTGTAGCCTGCGGTCGATTCGAACACGGCGTCGGTGAAGGCGAGCCCCGGCACGGGACTGACAAAGAGCGGCACGGCGCCGGCCAGCACGACCACCACCCACAGGAGCACCACGAGCAGGAATCCGTCGCGCAGGCGCAGCTCCTGGTGGACGTTCCTGACCGGCAGCCAGCAGGCGATGCCGCTGCCAAGGGCGACCGCCAGGCCGACGACGAAGGGCCACGAGTGGCCGTCGTCGTAGCCGAGGGAGACCGCGATGGGTGCGACCAGCGTGGCGCCGAGCGCGATCAGCACGAAGCCGAGGATCCGCTGCACCATCGCTGGGTTCATGATGACCTCCCGGGCGCCGGTTACAGGTAGGAGACGCCGACCTGGAACAGCTTCTCGACCGCCTCCACGTGGCGCCGGTCGGTCAGGAACAGGATCAGGTGATCGCCCTCGGCGATCACGACGTCGTGATGTGCCATCAGCACGTCGTCGCCGCGCACGATCGCGCCGATCGTCGTGCCTTCCGGCAGCCGGATCGTGCCGATCGGCTGGCCGACAACCTTGGAGGTGGTCTCGTCGCCATGGGCGATGGCCTCGATGGCCTCGGCCGCGCCGCGCCTGAGGGAGTGCACCTGGACCACGTCACCGCGCCGCACGTGCGCAAGCAGCGAGCCGATCGTGATCGTCTGCGGCGCGATGGCGACGTCGATGCTGCCGCTTTCGACCAGTTCCGCGTAGGAGGGCTTGTTGATCAGCGCCATCACCTTGCCGCAGCCGAGACGCTTGGCCAGCATCGATGACAGGATGTTCGCCTCCTCGGCGTTAGTCACGGCGACGAACACGTCGGCGCTGTCGATGTTCTCCTCGAGCAGGAGCTCCTCGTCGGCCGCATCGCCGGTCAGGACCGTGGTCGAGCGGAGGATTTCCGAGGCCGTCCGCGCCCGGCGCTCGTCGCGCTCGATCAGCTTGACCTGCATGCTCTGCTCCAGGCGCTGGGCCAGACGCAGGCCGATGTTGCCGCCGCCGGCGATGACGATCCGGCTGATCGGCTTTTCGAGCTTCCTGAGTTCGCTCATGACCAGCCGGATGTCCTCGCGGGCGGCGAGGAAGAACACTTCGTCACCGGGTTCGATGACCGTGTCGCCCTCGGGCTTGATGCTGCGCCCCTTGCGGTAGATCGCCGCCACCCGCGAATCGACGCGCGGGATGTGGTTGCGGATGTTGCGGATCGGCTGGCCGACCAGGAGGCCGCCGGCGACGGCGCGCACCGCGACGAGGCGGACCCGGCCGTCAGCAAAATCGAGGACCTGCAGCGAGCCGGGGTGGCGGATCAGCTGCTCGATGTAGGAGGTCACGAGCTCCTCGGGGCTCACCCAGGCGTCGACCGCGAAGCCGCTGCCTTCGGCGAAGAGCGTCGTGCGGTTCAGGTATTCCTGGGAGCGGATGCGCGCGATCTTGGTCGGCGTCTTGAAGAGCGTCCAGGCGACGTGGCAGGCGACGATATTGACCTCGTCGCTGTGCGTCAGGGCGACGATCAGGTCGGCGCTGGCACAGCCCGCCGCCTCGAGGATGTGCGGATTGCTGGCGCTGCCGCACACGGTCCTGATATCGATCCTGTCCTGCAGCTCACGCAGGAGGTCGTCGTCGGTATCGACGACGGTGACCTCGTTCGCCTCTTCGCGTGACAGCTGGTAGGCGGCGGTCCGGCCGACCTGTCCGGCACCGAGAATGATGATTTTCATTCAGAGCATCTCCAGGTTCGCGTAGGCGAGCATCAGCACCTTGCGCCCCAGGCGCTCGAAGTTCACCTCGACCTGCACGTTCGCACCCTGGCCGTCCAGGCGCAACACCACGCCTTCCCCGAACTTGCCGTGCCGGACCCGGGCGCCGAGGCGCACGCCGTGCGTGGGCGTCTCCTCGATGGTCAGCTTCGGTCGGAGTTCGGTACGTGGCGTGCTCGGGTAACCGTCCCGCCGGCCGGAGGACGGGGAGGACTCGCCACGACCGCCGTATACCGGCCGCGACACCTTGACCCGCGGCCTGACTTCCTCGACCAGTTCAAGGGGAATCTCGCCGATGAAGCGCGACGGCGTGCCGAACTGGTCGACGCCGTGCAGGCGTCGACTCTCCGCGTAGGTCAGATAGAGGCGGCGCATCGCGCGGGTGGCACCGACGTAGCACAGGCGGCGCTCCTCCTCGAGGCCGCCGATATCGTTGATCGAGCGCTGGTGGGGAAAGAGCCCGTCCTCCAGTCCGCACAGGAACACCACCGGGAACTCCAGGCCCTTCGCCGAGTGCAGCGTCATCATCTGCACGCAGTCCTCCCATTCGGAGGCCTGCCCTTCGCCGCTCTCCAGCACCGCGTGGGCGAGGAAGGACTCGAGCGGCGGCAGGTCGGGCAGTTCCTCGGCATTGAAGCCACGCGCCGCCGAGACCAGCTCCTCGAGGTTCTCGACCCGGGCCTCGCCGCGATCGCCCTTTTCCTTGCGGAAATGCTCGAGCAGGCCGGACCGGGCGATGACGACGTCGACCTGCTCGTGCAACGGCAGATCGCGGGCCTCGCTGGCCATCGCCTCGATCAGGTTGAGGAAGCCCTGCACCGCCTGGCCGCCCTTGGGGCCGAGCAGGTTGGCGGCGACGACGCCGCGCGCGGCTTCCCAGAGCGGCACCTGCTGCTGGCGGGCGGTGTCGCGGATCAGGTCGAGGCTCTTGGCGCCGATGCCGCGGGTCGGCAGGTTGACGACCCGTTCGAAGGAGCCGTCGTCCGTGCGGCTGGCGACCAGGCGCAGATAGGCAAGGGCATCCTTGATCTCGGCGCGCTCGAAGAAGCGCAGGCCGCCGTAGACCCGGTACGGGATGCGCTGCCCGATCAGTGCCTCTTCCAGCACGCGGGACTGTGCGTTCGACCGGTACAGTACCGCCACGTCCTGGCGCCGGTTGCCCTGGCGCACCCAGTCCTTGATGCGCTCGACGACGAACTCGGCCTCGTCGCGCTCGTTGAATGCCGTGTACAGGCGGATCGGCTCGCCACGCTCGCCGCTGGTCCACAGCGTCTTGCCGAGGCGGCCCGAGTTGTTGGCGATCAGCGCGTTGGCCGCCTCGAGGATGGTGCCCGTCGAGCGGTAGTTCTGCTCCAGGCGCAGGAGCTTGGTGCCGGGGAAGTCGCGCTGGTACTGGCGCAGATTCTCGACCTTGGCGCCGCGCCAGCGGTAGATCGACTGGTCGTCGTCGCCGACGACGAACGGCACGCCGCCGTCGGCGCCGCACAGCAGCTTCAGCCACTGGTACTGGATCGTGTTCGTGTCCTGGAACTCGTCGACCAGCACGTGACGGAACCGGCGCCGGTAGTGGGCGATCAGCGCCGGCTGGTCACGCCAGATCTCGTAGGCGCGCAGCAGAAGCTCGGCGAAATCCACGACGCCGGCGCGCCGGCAGGCATCCTCGTAGGCGCCGTAGATGCGGATGAGTTCGCGGCGCGTCGGGTCGCCGCTGTCCTTGACGTGGGCCGGCCGGTGACCCTCGTCCTTCTGCGCATTGATGAACCACTGCACCTCGCGCGGGATCCACCGGGTCTCGTCGAGTTCGAGCGCGCGGATCACCTTCTTGATGAGGCGCTGCTGGTCCTCCTGGTCGAGGATCTGGAAGCTCTGCGGCAACCCGGCCTCGCGCCAGTGCAGCCGCAGCAGCCGGTGGGCGAGGCCGTGGAAGGTGCCGACCCACATCGCGTGCACGGGCACGTTCAGGAGTGCCTCGATGCGGCCGCGCATCTCGCCGGCGGCCTTGTTCGTGAAGGTGACGGCCAGGATGGACTGCGGCGACACGCCTTCCTGCGAGACGAGCCAGGCGATCCGGTGCACCAGCACGCGGGTCTTGCCGCTGCCGGCACCGGCCAGTACCAGGAGGGGCCCCGCCGGAGCCGAGACGGCCTCCGCCTGCGGGGGATTCATGTGTTCGAGTAGGGAGGTGGGATCCACGCAGTGGATTCTAGCCGCCTTGACGATCCGGCGCCCGCCCGCGCGTCGGCCATCGACTGTAAGATGGCGCGGGCGACGGGCGCTGTCCGGGCGGCCGGCCCGTGACGGGAGGATGCCGATGACCGTACGCGTGCTTTCGCTGAACGCCGGCAGTTCGTCGCTGAAGGCTGCGATCATCGACGCTGACGGGCAGCGGCTGCTCGACATCCGCCTGACGGGCCTCTACGAGGCGCCGCGTCTGACGACCAACGGCCGCGTGCGCGAACTGGACGTCGCCGACCTCAACGCCGCGCTCGCCGCGCTCTTCGCCGAAATCGCCACGCACGCCGGCACCATCGCCGGTGTTGCCGCCATCGCCCACCGCGTCGCGCACGGCGGCCCGCGCTACAGCGCGCCGGTTCGCATCGACGAGGCGGTGCTCGCCGAGCTCGAGCAGATGGTGCCCTACGCACCGCTGCACAATCCGATCTCGCTGGCGGCCATCCACGCGGCGCGCGCGGCTTTTCCCGGGGTGCCGGACGTCGCGGTGTTCGATACGGCCTTCCATTCGACGCTGCCGACGCGCGCGCGCGAGTACGCGCTGCCGAGAGCGCTGCGCGAACATTACGGCGTGCGCCGCTTCGGCTTCCACGGGATCAGCCATGCCTACGTCGCGGCGGCGGCCGCGGCCCATCTGGGCGTTGCTCCCGCGGCGCTGCGGATGGTCACGCTGCACCTCGGCAGCGGCGCGAGCGCGTGCGCCATCGAGTACGGGCGCAGCATCGATACCAGCATGGGCATGACGCCGCTCGAAGGGCTGATCATGGCCACGCGCTCGGGCGACGTCGACGCCGGCGTGCTGCTACGACTGCTCGAGGACGGCGTCGAGCTGGCCGCCCTCGACAGGCTGCTGAACCGCGAGGCGGGTCTCCTCGGCCTGGCAGGTACCGCCGACATGGCGCAGATCGAGGTCCGTGCGGCGGCCGGCGACCGCGACGCGCAGCTCGCGATCCAGCTCTATTCCTACCGGGTGCGCAAGTACGTGGGCGCCTACGCGGCGGCCCTCGGCGGCGTGGACGCGATCGTCTTCACCGGCGGCGTCGGCGAACACAGTGCGGTGGTCCGCCACCGGATCGCGAACCGCCTTGCGTTCCTCGGTGCCGTGCTCGACGAGGACCTGAACCGCGAGGCCGGCGTCGATGCCGGGCGCCCGGTGGCGGAGATTTCCGCGCCCGCTGCCCGCTGCCGGCTGCTGGTGGTCGCAACCGACGAGGAGGCGGCGCTGGCCGCTGCCGCGCGCGAACTCCTGGCCGATACGCGGCCGCAAGGGCCACCGCGCACGATCCCGGTCGCGGTCTCGGCCCGGCACGTGCACCTGACCCAGGCATCCGTCGAGCGGCTGTTCGGCGCGGGCTATCAGCTCACGGTCCACCGGCCGATCTCACAGCCCGGCCAGTTCGCCTCCAACGAGTTGGTGAGCGTGGTGGGTCCGCGCGGCCGTATCGATCACGTTCGCGTGCTCGGCCCGGTGCGCCTGGCCGATCAGGTCGAGATTTCGCGCACCGACGAGTTCGCGCTCGGGCTCGACGCGCCGGTCCGCGAGTCCGGCGACCTTGCCAACACGCCGGGTTGCAGGCTCGAGGGACCTGCGGGGGCGATCACCCTGGCCTCGGGCGTGATCTGCGCGCTGCGCCACATCCACATGAGTCCGGCCGACGCCGCCGGGTTCGGCGTCAGGGACGGCGAGACGGTCGACGTCGCGATCGAAGGTGGGGAGCGGAGCCTGGCGTTCGGCGGCGTGAAGGTGCGGGTCTCCGAGCGCTTCGTGCTCGAGATGCATCTGGATACCGACGAGGGCAATGCGGCGGGTCTGGGCAGCGTCCCGGGCTCGGTGCTCGAGCCCGTCGTGCACACCGCGCGCCTCGTCGGCCGTCCGCGGCGCTGACCGCGCTCAGGCAGCGCCGGACTCGAGTTCTTCCTCGAGGCGGCCGATTTCCAGCTCAAGCTCGTGGCGGCGGTGCCGGGCCTGGGCGAGCTTCAGCTGGGCGCCGATCAGGCGCGGGTCGCCGGGCTGGGCCTGGCCGCGCAGGGTCCGCCAGGACGCCTGGGCGTGGACCAGGCGCTCCTCGGCTTCCTGCCAGCGCTGTGTCAGCACGCTGATGCGATCGTCGAGCTCTCGCCCGAACGACCGGGTGCGGATCACTGCGTCAGCTTCGAGTTCAAAGCCCATGTCGCCGGAGCTTCGACGCGATGAATGACGGCGCTGCGACGATGGTGTTGCGCTGGTGTTACCGATGCGCAGTGCGAAACCGGGCAATGTCGCCAATACAAGACGGCTCACCGGGTTGAGTGGGCTTCCTCACGTATTTAGTCTAATCGGCAGGCGGCGATTATTTTCCGCTGCCGGCACCCACCGCCCGCCTTCGGTCCGCTTCGGGCCACGCTCCGCGCAGCGGTGTGCGGGTCAAGTCGGGTGGCTTCGGGCCGATAGTTCTTGGGTTATGTCGCGCCGAATGGAGACAGCTTGTACGCCAGCGTTAAACCGGTGCCGACTTTTGTCCAAACTGTGATCGGCCACGCGCTGTCCACGGCAACCCGCTATTGCCGTGCGGACGCCGCCGTTCCTACACTCGACCCCGACAAGTCCGGACGTGCGCAACCTGGGATGCGCCCGCAGGACGCGATGGCCGACGGCTCGCGCGGACTGTCTACGGCACCTGGCAGGGGATCGGTCCCCGGCCCGCAAAGGGCGCACGGTGCAGGCTCAGGCAGGCCCCGGACGGGGTCGGCTGCTGTTCGGTCCGTTGGTCGTTATTGCATTGTGACAAGGGCAAACCCGTCGTGAGGCGGGGACGCAAAGCCACCGGTCTTTCCGCTCCCGGAAAGACAGCGGAGCCGCCGGAGATGCGCGAGGCGTCCAGCCGTGGACGCCCGCACTGCGCCGATTCCGGCGCGCCTCCAGCCCTTGGCCCGTGCGGGAGGTTGGAGTGATGGTCGACTTCAGGATGCTCGGGCGCGCGGCGCGCGCCGCCGTGGTCTGCGTGGCCCTCGGCACCCTGGCGGCCTGCAACGAGGGCACGACGCCGTCGGCGGCCAGTGCCCTGCCCGTCGCCGGAACTCCGCTCGGCAACACGGCCTCGAGCGCCCCGGTCATCTCCGGCACCCCGGCCAATTCGACGCTGGCGGTCGGCCAGCCGTTCAGCTTCACGCCGAGCGCCGGCTCGCCGAGCGGCGCGACGCTCGGCTTCCTGCTGCTCTCCGCCCCGGCCTTCCTGTCGATCGATCCGGCGACCGGCGTCGTCAGCGGCACGCCGGCGACGGTCGACATCGGCAGCTATCCCGGCATCCGCGTGGCCGTGACCGACGGCACGACGACGGTCGCCGGCCCGACCTTCAAGCTGACGGTCGTGGCCGATCCGGCCAGCAATGGACCGGCCGCCACCGGCACCCTGTCCATCGCCGGTGCGCCGATCACGGCGGCGGTGGAGGGCGTGGCCTGGAGCTTCCGGCCGACGGTGACCGTGGCCAGCGCCGGCGCCACCCTGACCTACCGCGCCGCGAACCTGCCCGGCTGGATGACCGTGATCCAGGCCACGGGCACGCTGTCCGGCACGCCGCCGGCCGGCGCCGTCGGCACCTACGCCAACATCGTGCTCAGTGTCAGCGACGGCACCGGCGAGGCCGCCCTGCCGGCGTTTTCGCTGTCGGTCTCGGCGCCCCGCGCGCCGGTGATCTCCGGGTCGCCGTCGACCACCGCCAGGGCCGGTGTCGCCTACCGGTTCCGGCCGACGGCCACCGATCCGAACGGCTACCCGCTCGTCTACACCGTGGCCGGCAAGCCCGCCTGGGCGACTTTCGATCCGCGCACCGGCACCTTGAGCGGCGTGCCGACCGGCGCCGACGCCGGCAAGTCGAGCCGCGTGACCGTGACGGCCAGCGACGGCTTCAGCACCGCCAGCCTGCCGCCCTTCACGCTCGCCGTGACGGGCCTCGCGAGCTCCGGATCGGCGGCCCTGTCGTGGGTGGCGCCGACGCTGCGTACCGATGGCACGCCGCTGACCAACCTGGCGGGCTTTCGGATCTATTACGGCACGGCCAGCGGCAGCTACCCGAACAGCATCTCGATCACGAATCCGAAGCTCGGCGGCTACACGGTGGATGCGTTGCCGCCCGGCACGTACTACTTCGTCACGACGGCCTTCGACGCCTACGGCAACGAAAGCGCCTATTCGAATCCGGTCTCGAAGACGATCCTCTAGCGCGGCCGCCGCCGCGCTCGATGCGCCGTCAGGACAGCGCCGCGCGCAGGCGCGCGGCCTGTGCCTCCAGCACCGCGAAATCCGCCTTGTCGCGGCCGTGCACGCGCCATTCGCCAGCCTGGTAGACCGGAATCACGTGGAAGTGCAGGTGAAAGACGGTCTGGCCGGCGGCCGGCCGGTTGAACTGCGTGACGACGATTCCGGCCGGGCTGAACACGGCGTCGACGGCTCGCGCGATCCGCTGCGTGGCGAGGATCATCGCCTGCAGCGCGTCGGGTGGCGTGTCGAGCAGGTTCTCGCCGGCGATCTTCGGCACGACCAGCGTGTGGCCGTCGGCCTGCGGCATGATGTCCATGAAGGCCAGCACGTGCTCGTCGTCCAGCACCCTGAAGGCCGGCAGTTCGCCGCGCACGATCCGGGCGAACGGATTGTTGGTGTCGTATGCCATCGCTTGCCTCCCCGGGTCGTCCGGGCCGCCGTACGGCCGCCCGGCGCGGTTACTGGCCGTTGCCGGAAAACGTGTCGCAGGCCTTGATCTGGCCGCCGTCGACGCCGCGCTTGAACCAGGCCATGCGCTGCTCGGAGCTGCCGTGGGTGAACGTTTCCGGCTGCACATAGCCGCGCGCCGCGCGCTGCAGCCGGTCGTCGCCGACGGCGCTCGCGGCACTCAGCGCCGATTCGATGTCGCCGTTCTGCAGGACGTTCTTCTGCGCCTGGGTCCGCGCCGCCCAGACACCCGCGAGGCAGTCGGCCTGCAGCTCGAGCCGCACGGACAGCGCGTTGGCGCGGGCCTTGTCGGCGCGCTGCTGGGCCTCGTGGACGCGGCCCGACACGCCGAGCAGGTTCTGCACGTGGTGGCCGACCTCGTGCGCCACCACGTAGGCACGGGCGAATTCGCCCTGCGCGCCGAGCCGGCTGGAAAGCTCGTCGAAGAAGCCGAGGTCGAGGTAGACCTTCTCGTCGGCCGGGCAGTAGAAGGGGCCCATGGCCGACTCGGCCGTGCCGCAGCCGGACTGGGAGACGTCGCGGAACAGCACGAGCTTCGGTTCGCGGTACTGGGCGCCCGCTTCGCGGAACACGGCATTCCAGACGTCCTCCGTGTCGGCGAGGACGACGCCGATGAAATGCTTCTGTTCGGACTCGGCGGCGGATTCCTGTACGGGGCCGCCCGCGCGCGGCGCGGCGCCGGACGCGGCGACCTGCTGCTGGTTCAGGATGGCGGTCGGGTCGCCGCCCATGAACATCACCACCAGGGCGAGCACGAGCGTTCCCACGCCGCCGCCCACCACCGCCGTGCGGCCCATCCCGGAACCGCGCCTGTCCTCGACGTTGTCGCTTTCGCGTCGGCCTTGCCAGTCCACGACGGTGCCCCCATGTAACGGTATGACGGATGCCGCGGCCCGCGATCGCGGGCCGTGGCGCCCGGCGAGTATAGCGGTCCCCGGCAGTCGCCACTCCGGCCGCCGCCGGCTACGATGGCGCTACCGACCCGCCCGACCGGATGCGGGTGGCCCTTCAAGGACCCACGGAAGCACACGACCATGGCCCGGACCGGATTGGAAGCGCTGTTCGACGAACTCCGGGCGGCTGCCGTCGAGCTGGACGATGCCCTCGGCCGCGCGCACGAGACGCCGGGCCCGGCGGTCGCGCAGGCGGTCGGTCCGACCGGCGACCCGGGTACCGGGCCCGAATCGGCGGCGTCGATCGGCGCGCGCGCCGCCGGCTACGCCCGCGCCCACCCCTGGCAGGTACTGCTGGGTGCGGTTGCCGTGGGCTACCTCATCGGCCGGCTGGGCCGCGGGCGGGCGCCGTGAACGAGCCGCGGCCCGGTTTCATCGTCACCCTGCGCCGGCTGCTGGCGAACGCCGGTGCGCTGGCGGCCAACCGCGTGGAACTGGCCAGCACCGAGCTCGAGCTCGGCGTGAACGTGCTCGTCCGGCGCCTGGTCTGGCTGGTCGCGGCCCTCATCCTCGGTTTTGTCGGCCTGGTCTTTCTGTCGGTGTTTGTCCTCATCGCCTTCTGGGACAGCCACCGGCTGCTGGCGGCGGGCCTCCTGCTGCTCGTCTACGCCGGGGCGGCTGCCGGGGCGTTCCTGCAGGCGCGCCGGCTCGGGCGCGCGGCGCCCGGCTTCATGGCGGGCACGGTGGCGGAGCTGCGCCGGGACGCCGCGGCGCTGCGCGGCGG
>CAIMCI010000234.1 GCA_903839465.1 uncultured Pseudomonadota bacterium | reverse complement strand
CCCGCGTCGACGGCTGCGCCCGCCTCGGCGTGGCGCGCGCCAGCGCCTTCGACGACGTCGCGCTCACGACAGCGGCCCTCGCCCTGCTGGCCGAGCCCGCGGCGCTTGCGGCCCTGCGCACGGCGGCGGCGGCACTTCAGCTTCGCAACGGCGTGGAAGTGGCACTCGATGCGCTCGATGAGCGCCTGAGCGAACGGGCCCGGCGCCGGCGAGTCGGCTGACGCGCCGGCGCGGATACGCCTAGCGACGTTCGCTGAAGCCGAGGGCGCGCACGGCCTTGCGTCGCCACGTCCGCCACGCGCGCCGCCCGGGAGTCCAGTAGCCGCGCGACCGGAGCCCGGCCGCGCGCGGCACCGTGTCGAACAGGAGTTCCGCCCAGCGGGCGGTCACCGACTCGACGGTAAAGTCCCGTGCCCGCGCCCGCCCGTGCTCGACCATGGCCCGGAACAGGCCGGGTTCGGTCTTCAGCCGGCGGATGGCCGCCTCGGTTTCCGGCACGTCGCGCACGGCCAGGAAATCGAGTTCGCTGCGGCGCAGCTCGAGGAAGGGGAAATCGGGACTGAGCAGCGCCGGCGTGCCGGCATGCCAGGCATTGACCAGCTTGCTCGCCGGTTTGTGCGCGGTCTTGCCGGGGCGCACCGCCAGCACGAGGTCGACCTCGCGGTAGTCGTGGAAGCGGGTCCGGATCGGATGGTCGGACGCATCGTCGAGAACCGCATCGTCCTCGAAGACCATCCCCTGGCCCGCCAGGAACGTCGCGAAGCGCGGCTCGCGAAACTCCGCGGCGAGATTGCCGACGTACCCCTTGTACGACAGCCGCTCGATGCGCTCGCCCCGGGCCGGATCGCGCGCCAGCAGCCCCGGCTGCGGCCAGTGCGGAATGAAAAACGTCCGGGCGCCGTCGGCGTAGTAGCCGTTCTGCAGCACCTCGACGTCGGCCGCGTCGCAGGAGCGGAAGTCCGCGCGCACCCCGACCAGCACGGCGCGGGCGTCCGCCGGCAGCTGGCGGAGCAGCGAACGCTGGTCCTCCTTGTGATAGACCACGATGCCGCCGGCCGGCGCGCGGTTGCTCATCGTCACCGGGTAGCCGGCGCGACGCAGTCGATGCCACGTCTGCACGATCCACACTTCGCGGGCGCGGCGAAGGTCGGTCCAGTCGACGTCCGGGTCGAGGGACAGCGCCCGCTCGAGCGTGATGCCGGCCGGTTCGACAAAGAAGTGGACGGGCCAGGCGGGTGTCGGCGTCATGGGCAAACGGTCCGGCGCGCGCCGGCGGCGCGCGATGGGCAGGCACCGTAGCACGCGGCGGCACCGGCGGGCAGGCGGCGTCCCGGCAGGACGGTCGGGTACCCTGAACTGGCGACCAAGAAGAAAATTCAATCAGCAGCTTGGAAGGTATTTCTCGTGCCGAATAGACACTGCAGAGCGGCGCACGGTGCGCCGTGCGCGGCTTCTTGATGCAGTGCTAATTTGATTGTTGCAAATTTCAACTCGGTCGCTATAGTCACGCTAGGTGATTGTCCTGCCGGGAATCTTTGGGATTGCCGGATCTCGAAATCACATCAGCTTTCCAGTTCAGGGCACCCAGGGGTGCCGCTTTCGGCCACCGCATTTGGAAGAATCGTGCATGTCGGCATCGTATTACCTGCAGCAGGCCCTTCTCGAACTGGTCAAGGGCACTCCACAAAAACAACGACTTGTGCAGGCTTTCTCGAAATGTTTGGTAGAAATTGACGGGACCGAGCTGCCGCCGGCGGCGCGTGCGGACCTCGTCGCGCTGTGCACCGAACTCGAGTCCGTCCATCCGCTTCCCGGCGAGACGGCCGTCCAGGCGACGGTACGCAAGATGTCGGCCAGCGAAGCCGAGCGCTGCGCGGAGCGCATCGTCGCCATCGCCGGATCGCTCCTCGGCGAGCAGGCCCTCGGCCCCTCGCGCCCGTCGCGCGAGCGCGGAGACGGCCACGACACGGTCATTCCCCTCTTCGCCGTCGAGGCCTGAGCGGCGGCGAGGCCGTCCGGCCCCCGACGCACGGCGTCGGCCGGTGGCCGTTCAGGGCGGATCGAAGTCGATCGTCGCCCAGCGCTTCGGATCCTCGTGCCGCGCGAGGCGGCGGATCGCATCGACCAGCGCGCGTTCGTCCCATTCGA
The DNA here is from genome assembly GCA_903839465.1 of uncultured Pseudomonadota bacterium. GTDB lineage: Bacteria > Pseudomonadota > Gammaproteobacteria > Steroidobacterales > Steroidobacteraceae > CAIKMS01. The sequence continues at coordinate 5,127 of CAIMCI010000234.1, read as the reverse complement.
CGGTTTCGCTCGCCAGGGTCACGAGCGTCGCCGGCAGCGGCGCATCGCGGCCGAAGGTTTTCAGCAGCAGCACCGGTTTACGCATGCCGCGCGCGTAGCTGACCTGGAAATCCAGCAGGAAGGCGGCGGCCGGGTACTGCGCGGCGAGCGCGATGACGATTTCGGCCTGATCGATCTGCGCGCGCAGCGCGGCCAGTTCCTGATCGCGGCCGCCGCCCGGGTAGCCTTCCGGCCGGGTCAGGTTGCGGTAGTAGAAGTTCCTGGACGACTCGAGGAACTCGAACAGGCGCAGGTACTCGTCGTCCTCGCGCCAGGCGTGGGTGGCGTAGAGCCGATACGGGTTGCGCTCGTTGCTCATGACGGCTCCTGTCGGCCGAGGGCCGGCACACGCGGTCGGTAGCGTGACGGTACAATAACCGTCTGGCGACGTGCCGGGGACCCGGGTATTCCATGCGACTTGTCCTTTATAACATCCGCTACGCCACCGGCACGGGCCTCGCCTTCCACCTGCCGGTGCCGGGCGCGGGGTACCTGCGCAACAACCGGCGGGTCCTCGAGCAGATCACCGAGTTCCTCAAGGCCGAGGCGCCGGACGTGGTCGGGCTGGTCGAGGTCGATTCGGGGTCCGTGCGCTCCGGCATGGTCAACCAGGCCCGCTACATCGCCGACCGGATGGGCTGGCACTCGATCTACCAGTGCAAGTACGGCACCGAGTCGCTGAGTTACCGGCTGCCGATCGCGCGCAAGCAGTGCAACGCCTTCCTGGCGGGGCCTGCCGTGCACGGCGAGCGGTTCCATTACTTCGACACGGGCGTCAAGCGACTGATCATCGAGCTCGAACTGGAGGACGCGGTCATCTTCCTCGTCCACCTGTCGCTCAAGTACCGGCACCGGCAGTGGCAGCTGCGGGCGCTGCACGACCTGGTCCGCCAGTCGCGCAAGCCGGTACTGGTCGCGGGCGACTTCAATACGTACTGGGGCGACCACGAGATCTATCTGTTCATGCAGGCGGCGGGCCTGCGCAGCGCCAACACGGCCGGCCTGCCCTCCTACCCGAGCCACAGCCCCCGCCGCGAACTCGACTTCATCCTCTACGGGGCCGGCATCGAGGTCACCCGCTTCGCGATACCGGCGGTGCGCTACTCCGACCACCTGCCGCTCGTCTGCGACTTCACCGTCAGCGCCGACTGGGCCGTGAACGCGGCCTGACCCGCCGCAGCCCGGCTGCGGCCCTTTCATGCGCGGCATCCCCGCGCGCCTAGGAGCCGAGATGGACAACGACGCCGCAGCACGGACGGCAGCCGCCGGCAGCCACTGGACCCTGGCCGTCGACGGGGACCACGTCGGCTGGCTCACCCTCGACAAGCTGGGGGCCTCGACCAACACCCTGTCACGCCCGGTGCTCGAGGACCTCGGCCGCGCGCTCGACGAGGCCGCCCGCCAGCCACTGCGCGCGCTCGTCGTGCGTTCCGGGAAGAAGAACGGCTTCATCGCCGGCGCCGACATCCAGGAGTTCACGGCACTGACCGACGACCGGGAGGGCTACGACCTGGTGCGGGCCGGCCAGGCCATCATCGGCCGGATCGAGGCGCTGCCGATACCGACGATCGCCCTCATCCACGGCTTTGCGCTCGGTGGCGGGCTGGAGCTTGCCCTCGCCTGCCGCTACCGCATCGCCGCCGACGACGGCAAGGTATCGATCGGCCTGCCGGAGGTGCAGCTCGGCATTCACCCGGGATTCGGCGGCACGGTCAGGACTCCGCGCCTCATCGGCGCGCGCCGCGCGCTCGACATGATGCTCACCGGCCGCGCGCTGAAGGCCGACGAGGCACTGGCCGTCGGCCTCGTCGATTCGGTGGTCGCGCCCGCGACGCTCGAAACCGAGGCCCGCCGGTTCATCCATAACCGGCCGGCGCGGCACCGCCCGCCCCTTGTCGACCGGCTGCTGGCGTTCCGCCCGCTGCGTGGCTTCGTGGCCGAGGGCATCCTGAAGACGGTGGCACGCCGGGCGCGTGCCGACCAGTACCCGGCGCCCTATGCGATCGTCGAGCTGTGGCGGCGCCACGGCGCGCACGGCGAGCGCGCCTACGAGGCCGAGGCACGCTCGGTGGCAGCGCTCTTCGTCTCGCCCACCGCGCGCAATCTCATCCGCGTGTTCTTCCTGCAGAACCGGCTGAAGGCGCTCGCTACCGTGCCGTCGGGCATCCGCCGCGTGCACGTCGTCGGCGCCGGCGTCATGGGCGGTGACATCGCCGCCTGGTGCGCCGTGCGCGGGCTCGACGTTACGCTGCAGGACCGCGAGCAGCGCTTCATCGATCCCGCGCTCGAGCGGGCGCGAACGACCTTCGCCAAGCGGCTGAAGGATCCCGCACTCGTCGCCGCCGCGAGCCAGCGGCTGCGTGCCGACCTCGCCGGGGACGGCGTGGCGACCGCCGATCTCGTGATCGAGGCCATCGTCGAGAAGGCCGAGGCGAAGCAGGCGCTGTACGCGACGCTCGAGCCGCGCATGCAAGCCGGGGCGGTGCTGGCGACCAACACCTCGAGCATCATGCTCGAGACACTCGCCCGCGGCCTGTCGAGTCCCGGCCGGCTGGTGGGCCTGCACTTCTTCAACCCCGTGGCCCGCATGCCGCTCATCGAGGTCATCCACGGGCCCTCGTCGGACCCGGCAGTCGTTGCCCGCCTCCTCGCCTTCGCCAAGCAGCTCGACAAGCTGCCGGTACCGTGCCGGAGTGCGCCCGGGTTCCTCGTCAACCGCGTGCTGTTCGCGTACCTGCGCGAGGCCTTGCGGCTCGCCGCCGAAGGCGTGGCGAAGGAAACCATCGATGAGGCGGCGCTGGCCTTCGGCATGCCGCAGGGGCCGGTGGAGCTCGCCGACACGGTCGGTCTCGATGTCGCGCTCAGCGTGGCGGAAGTACTGTCCGCCGGCCGGGACGACGGCGGCCTTGATGCACTGCGGGCACTCGTCACCGCGGGCAAGCTCGGTCGCAAGTCCGGCCAGGGGTTCTATCCCTGGGTCGATGGCAAGGTCGTCAAAGCCGTGCCTGCCGCGGGCGGCGGGGCACCGGCCGACCTCGGCGACCGGCTCATCCTGCCGCTCCTCAACGAGGCGGTGGCCTGCCTCCGCGAGGAGGTCGTCAGCGACCCCGACCTTCTCGATGCCGGCGTCATCTTCGGCACCGGCTTCGCGCCGTTCCGCGGCGGGCCCCTGACCTATGCCCGCACCCGGGGCATCGCCGAGGTGGTCGCCAGGCTCGGCGAACTCGCCGCCGTCCACGGCGAACGCTTCACGCCCGATGCCGGCTGGCAGGAGATGTGACGCAGTTCACCGTCCGCCGTCCCCGGTGAATGTGATCCAGGTCGACGCGATCGGGGCCCCGGTGGCCGATGATATTATGGTGGATGGAAGCTAACCGACGGACGTCGCGCCCCTGACCCGGGTGGCGCGCCCCGTCATCCGCGGGCCCATGGAAAACGAATCACTCGACCTGTCCTTGCTTCGACGCTTCGCACCGCTCGACGGGCTGCGCCTTGAGAACCTGCGCGCGCTCGCCAACAAGGCGACCATGAAGGACCTGCCGGCCGGGCGCCTGCTGTTCCGCGAGGGCGACACCGACAAGCGCACGTACTTCCTCTACCAGGGCGAACTGGAGCTGCGCGCCAAGGACCAGCACGTGGCGATCCTGCGTGGCGGCAGCGCCCAGGCCCGCAACGCACTGGTACCCGGCCTGCCGCGCCGCTTCACGGCGCGCGCGATCACCGATCTGCAGTACATCTCGATCGACAGCGACCTCCTCGACGTGCTCCTCACCTGGGACCAGACCGGCACCTACGAGGTGGCGGAATTTGATCCGGACGCGCCGGTCGACAGCGCCGACTGGATGACGACCCTGCTGCAGACCAAGGCCTTCCAGCGCATTCCACCGGCCAACCTGCAGCAGGTGTTCAGCCGCGTGAACCAGCTGCGGCTGAAGGCCGGTGACGTCGCCATCCAGCAGGGCGACGAGGGCGACTATTTCTACATCATCGTCAGCGGCCGCTGCTCGGTGACGCGCGAGACGCCCATCAACCGCGACGGCATCCGTCTGGCCGAGCTCGCGGCCGGCGATACCTTCGGCGAGGAGGCGCTCATCTCGGAGGCGAAGCGCAACGCCACCGTGCGCATGCTGACCGACGGCGTCCTGATGCGGCTGAACAAGGCGGATTTCACGACCTTCCTGAACGAGCCGCTGCAGCAGCGCATCAACTACGAGGAGGCAGTCGGCCAGGTCGAGGCAGGCCTCGCGAGCTGGCTCGACGTGCGCCTGCCGTCCGAGTTCGAGTCCTTCCGGCTGCCTGGTGCGATCAACATTCCGCTCTACTTCATCCGCCTGAAGATCAAGCAGCTGGAGCCGGAGCGGCGCTACATCGTCGTCTGCGACACCGGCCGGCGCAGCTCCGCGGCGGCCTTCATCCTCACCGAGCGGGGCTTTGATGCCGCCGTCCTGCAGGGCGGCCTGAGCTACGTCCAGAGCCTGGAACGTGTCGCCGGCGGTGGCGTCTGACACCGTCCTGAGAACGTCCGGCCCGACGCCCGGCACCGCCCGACACGGACAGCCGTGACCAGGCTGGGCACGCTGTCCCGCGGGCTGTTTGCGGCCGAATCCGGACTTGCCGCCGGCGTGTTCGTGGCGCTTCTCGCGCTCGGTCTCGGCGGCTTCCAGTCCGCTGCCGGCTTGACGGCGGGCCTGCTGCAGGTCGCCGTACTGGTCGTAGCGCTGGCGGCCAAGGGGACGTGCGTCGTGCTGGTGCGGATCGTGGCGCGCGGCTCGCTGCCCGAGCCCCGCTGGGTGGGTATCCCGGCGGCGTTGCTCGTCTGCGCGGGCACGGCGGCCCTGGTCGGAATCCTCACGGCCTTTCCGCTGCCGGTCGTACCGGAGCCGTGGTTCGATGGCCGCCTGCGAGCCGCCCTTGGGATCGTGCCGTGGTTGCCGACAGTCCATCTCGCACTGGCTTACCGGTACGCGCGGTTCAAGGCAGGTACTCAGTCCTAGCACGCGAGCCGGGTGCACCCCGCCGTCCCCCTCATCCGCGCCCTCGACCTGTCCGGCCACGGCCGGGCCAGCGACCGGGCCAGCGTCCAGGCAT
>CAIMCI010000233.1 GCA_903839465.1 uncultured Pseudomonadota bacterium | reverse complement strand
CGGCGCGGCGCCTGCCGCTGACCGCGCCGGTGCACGCCGCGGTCTCGGCCGCCGGTCTTGTCGGTGACCGGGCCGCCACGCGCGGCGGAGGTCGCCGCCAGGTGACGCTGATCCAGGCCGAACATTTGCCGGTGATCGCCGCCCTCGTCGGCCGCGGGGCTGTCGATCCCGCGCTGCTGCGCCGGAACCTCGTCGTGTCCGGCATCAACCTCCTGGCGCTCGTCGCCGCCGAATTCGCCGTGGGACCCGTACGCCTGCTCGGCACCGGGCGCTGCCACCCCTGTTCGCGTATGGAGGAGGCGCTCGGGCCCGGCGGCTACAACGCCATGCGCGGCCACGGGGGCATCACAGCGCAGGTGCTCGAGCCCGGCACCATCGCGATCGGCGATCCGGTGCGGCTGGTCCGCGCCGGGAGGCTGGCGGGGGACGAGCACGGCTGAGCGCCGCCAGCCACCGCGTGCGACAATGCGCGCCCCGGCGCACGGTGGTTCACGGATCCATGCAGGCACAGACGAGAGCGGGCGGGCAGGGCTTTGCGGCAACGCTCAGGCACCGCTCGTTCACCTACTTCCAGCTCGCCAAGTTCCTGTCGTCGATCGCCACGCAGATCCAGACGGTGGCGGTCGGTGCCCAGGTGTACGAACTCACGCACCGGCCGCTCGACCTCGGCATCATCGGCCTCAGCCAGTTCCTGCCCTTCCTGCTGCTGGTCCTGCCGGCCGGGCAGGCCGCCGACCGGTTCAACCGCCGGGCGCTGCTCCTCGCCTGCTTTGCCACCGAACTCGCCTGCGGCCTCGCGCTCCTCTGGTTCACCCTGTCCGGTGCCACCCGTCCCTGGCCCGTGTTCGCGGTCATGGTCGCGTTTGGCGCCGCACGGGCATTCAGTTCGCCATCGGCCTCGGCGCTCCTGCCGAATCTCGTGCCGATGGAGCTCTTCGGCACCGCGGTCGGCATCAGTTCCTCGTCCTGGCAGCTGTCGGTCATCGCCGGGCCGGCCGTGGGCGGCGTGCTGTACGCGGCCTTCGGGGCGGCCGTGACCTACGGCGCGGTCGCCGCCTTCATGGTCGTGGCGCTCGCCTGCCTCGCGCTCGTGCGCAGCCCCCCGCAGCCGGTGCCGAAGGGTGCTGCCAACCTGCATACGCTGCTCGAGGGCATCCGCTTCGTGCGCGGCCGGCCGGTCATCCTAGGGGCGATCTCGCTCGATCTGTTCGCGGTACTGTTCGGCGGCGCGGTGGCCATGCTGCCGGCCTATGCGAGCGACGTCCTGCACGTCGGTCCGGCCGGCCTTGGCTGGCTGCGGGCAAGTCCCGGGATCGGCGCCTCGCTGACCGCGCTCTGGCTGACGGCCAAGCCTATCAGCCGGCGGGTCGGGCCGATGATGTTCGCGGGCGTGCTGGTATTCGGCGTCGCGACGGTGCTCTTCGGTGTGTCGGAGAGCTTCTGGTGGTCGCTCTTCCTGCTCGCACTGCTCGGTGCGGCCGACATGATCAGCGTCTTCGTCCGGCAGATGCTGGTGCAGCTGGAGACGCCCGACGCCATGCGCGGCCGCGTGTCGGCAGTCAATTCCATGTTCGTCGGCGCCAGCAACGAACTCGGCGAGTTCGAGTCAGGCGTCACGGCGGCCTGGCTGGGCCTCGTGCCGTCGGTGGCGATCGGCGGGGCGCTCACGGTCGCCGTCGTGATCGCGGCGGCGCTGCTCTTCCCGTCGCTGCGCCATATGGACCGCTTTCCGGAGCCGCACGCCGACGGCTGAGTCGCCCTTGCTCAGGCGTCCGGGCCCATGCGCACGTACAGCGCGCCACCGGCAAACAGCAGGACGAGGAAGATGTAGCCGGTCAGGTCGAGGCGGATGAATTCCGCCCAGCCGTAGGCGGGCCGGCAGCGCGCTGCATCCGTCGGATCGATCTTGAGGCGCACCCGCGTGCCCGGTCGCCAGTGCCTGGCTCTCGCGACCGAACGCACGCGCGCCAGCGACGGTACCGCCTCGGCGTAGGGATCCGTCCAGCGGCACAGCGACGCCGGGCCGCGGTCGACGCTGAATTCGTCGACGACCCGATCGTCAGCGTAGAGGACATCGTCCTCGGTCGCCGACGAGGTGGCGGGGTGGCCGAGCAGGAGACCGTGCACGTTCAGCCAGGTCGCGTTCTCGTTCAGGTAGCCCCTGACGTGCACCGCACCCGCGAAGGTGACCGCCAGCGCCAGGGCGAGCAGCGAGCGGACCAGTACCGTGCGGGCCCCGGCCGACAGTCGGGCGGGGGAACCTTGCGCCGCGCCACTCAGGTCGGGTTCTCCAGGCTGAAGCTCATGTGCTGGTCGTCATAGGCGAAGACCTCGCCGTAGCGGCCCCAGCTGACGATCGTCCGCAGGGTCTGCTCGGCGGCCTCGGGCGTCATGTGGTCCTCGAGCTCGTCGAGGAACCGGCTGCGCGGCGCGACATGCGAGGCACGCTCGTCGAGCACGCGACGCACGTGCGCGGCGAGCGGCACGTACATCAGCAGGTGCTTGGCGAACACGCGCTTGCGCTCGTCGACCTCGGCACTGGCGAATGCCATGCCGTCGGCCGTCAGGTTCAGGTCGCCGCCCTCGAGATCGGCGAATCGCAGCAGCTGCAGTGCCTCGACGACCGGAAAGAGCTCGTCGATCTCCATCATCAGGTCGGAGGCGATGACCGGCAGGTCGGCGCGGCCGTTGTAGGGGGACGCGGCCACCGCCTCGACCAGGCCCGAGATCAGGTTGGTCGAGACGTGGTTCGAGAGGATGACGTCGAGGTTGGCCACGGCCGGCTTCTCCACCGAGCCGCGCGCGGCGATCTCCGTCGCCGTCTGCACGCGCTTGCTGGTCATCTCGACGTAGATGCGCTCGACGAGTTCCCTGAAGGCCGGGTCCAGCCGGTCGCGCGGCTGCGGGATCGTCACCGGGATCTCGGTGACGACGCGGCCGGGATTGGTCGAGAAGACGAGGATCCGGTCGCACATCTGCACCGCCTCCTCGATGTTGTGGGTGACCAGGATGACGCCCTTGATCGGCATCTGCCCGGCACCCCACAGGTCGATGAAGTCCGTGCGCAGCGTCTCGGCCGTCAGTACGTCGAGCGCCGAGAACGGCTCGTCCATCAGCAGGATGTTGGGATGGACGACGAGTGCCCGTGCGAAGCCGACCCGCTGGCGCATGCCGCCCGACAGCTCGCGCGGATACGCCGATTCGAAGCCGTCCAGGCCGATGAGGTCGATCGCGGCCAGTGAACGGCGGCGGATCTCCTCCGGCGCGAGCCGCTGCGCTTCCAGGCCGAGTGCCACGTTCTCGAACACGGTCAGCCAGGGAAAGAGCGCGAAGCTCTGGAACACCATCGACACGCCCTCGGCCGGCCCGTCGACTGCCTGGCCGAGGTAGGAGACCTCGCCCGAGGTCGGCCGCGACAGCCCGGCGATGAGGCGCAGGAGGCTCGACTTGCCGGAACCGGAACGGCCGAGGAGGCCGACGATCTCGCCCTCGCGCACCGTCAGGTTGACCTTGTCGAGGACGAGCAGGCTTGCGCCGTCGCCCTTGGGAAAGGCCTTCACGACGTCGCGCACTTCCAGCAGAGGGGTAACTGCGTTCATGGTGCCCTCAGGACAGTCGGTACTTGCGCTCGGCGTAGCGATAGATCGGTCGCCAGAACACGTGGTTAATCAGGACGACGAACAGGCTCATCATGCCGACGCCGAGCACGATCTGGTGGAAATCGCCCGCGGTGGTGGCGTCGGCAATGTACGCACCGAGCCCTTCGGCACGCAGCTCCGTAGTGCCCCAGTTGGCGATCTCGGCGACGATGGCGGCATTCCAGGCGCCGCCGGAGGCCGTCAGTGCGCCGGTGACGTAGAACGGCAGCACCGCCGGCAGCGCGAACCGCGTCCACCACAGCCAGCCCGTAAGGCCGAGATTGCGCGCGGCGTAGCGCAGCTCCGCCGGCATCGTCGAGGCGCCGGCGATGACGTTGAAGAGGATGTACCACTGCGTGCCGAGGATCATCAGCGGCGACAGCCAGATGTTGGGATTCAGGTTCAGGCGGACGATGGCGATAACGGCGATCGGGAACAGCAGGTTGGCCGGGAACGCCGCCAGGAACTGCGCGACCGGCTGGACGAGTGCGGCGGCTCGCGGCCTGAGCCCGACCCACACGCCGATCGGTACCCAGATGACGCTCGCGATGGCGATCAGGACGAAGACGCGGATCATCGTCAGGAGGCCGAGCTTGAAGGTCGTGATGACTTCCCTGAACTCAAAGCCCTGCGCGAGGAAGGTGCCGGCCTTGTACGCGGCGAGCGCCGTGATGACCGCGATTACCCCGTAGCTCAGCATGTCGGCCCGGCGCGCCTCGTCGGGCGTCGTCTCGCGGAAGTTGCCGGGCGTCGTTGGAATCAGGGCCGCGAAGGGCCGGCGCACGGCGCGCCACAGCCTGCCGAGCAGTCGACCGGAGGCGCGCAGCAGGTTGGAGCGTCGCATCATGGTCAGGGCCCACGAGGTCGGCGGGCGCACGCCGGGTTCGAGATCGAAGCGGAAGCGGTCCGACCAGGTGACGAGCGGGCGGAACAGCAGCTGGTCGTAGATCATGATCACGACCAGCATCGTCAGGATCGCGTAGCCGATCGCCGGCAGGTTCTTCTGGTCGATGGCGAGCGCGATGTACGCGCCCATACCGGGCAGCATGATCCGGGTGTGGCCGACGCTGATGGCTTCCGACAGCGTGATGAAGAACCAGCCGCCGGACATCGACATCATCATGTTCCAGACGAGGCCAGGCATGCCGAAGGGCACCTCGAGGCGCCAGAAGCGTGCCCAGGCCGACAGCCGGAACGAGCGGGCCGCCTCGGTCAGTTCGACCGGCACGGTGCGCAGGCTCTGGTAGAAGCTGAAGGCCATGTTCCAGGCCTGGCTGGTGAAGATCGTGAAGATCGCCGCGAGCTCGACGCCCAGCACCCGGCCCGGGGCCAGCGACATGAAGAAAACGACGGTCGCCGACAGGAAGCCGAGGATCGGAACCGACTGCAGCACGTCCAGCATCGGCACCAGCAGCCGGCCGGCACGCGGGCTCTTGGCCGCCCAGGTGGCGTAGGTGAACGTGAACAGGAGCGACAGGGCGAGACCGGCCAGCATCCTGAGCGTCGTGCGGGCGGCATATTCCGGCAGGTAGGCCGGCGACAGGGACAGCGGGGTCGCCTCGACCCGGGTCAATGGCGCCAGCAGGCCCCGGCTGGCCTCGCCCAGGAAGGCGAGCAGGCCCAGCACCACCAGGATCGCGAGCAGATCCCAGCGTGTCAGCAGCCGCCGGCTGTCGGCGGCCCGTGCCGGCAGAGTCCGGAGCATGGCCCGTGTCCTTGCAGAGGTGGTGGCCGGCCCGGGGGAGAGGCCGACCCCGGGAGTTTGCCACACTCGGCCCGGCTTTTTGCCGGCCGACGCCGCGCGCCGGTGCCCCGGGCGGCCCTGCCGGTCAGGGCTTCTGGAAGAGGTAGTGCGAGACCAGCCACTCGCGGCCGCCGGCAAAGCCGAACAGCTCCGCGCAGGACATGAAGAACACCCGCCAGTAGACCCACCAGCGGGTCTGCTGTGCCTCGCCGTAGGTGGCGGCGAGGATCGGCTCGATGGCGCGCCGTTCCCGGTCCATGTTCGCCAGCCAGTCCTCGCAGGTGCGCTGGTAGTGCCTGCCGTCGACCCGCCAGTGGGCCGTGACCCTGAGGTCGCGCTGGAAGTAATACAGCAGGTGATCGGACGGCATCAGCCCGCCGGTGAAGAAATACTTCGCCATCCAGTCCGAGTCGTCCCTGACCTCGAACGGGTAGGCGTATTCGCGGTGACTGAAGATATGCACGAACAGCGTGCCGCCGGGTGCGAGCCAGGAGGCGATGCGTCCGAGCAGCGTCTCGTAGTTGCGCATGTGCTCGAACATCTCGACCGACACGACCCGGTCGAAGACGGTGCCGGCGGGGAACTCGAGCCGGTTGGCGTCAGCGGTGAGCACCGTAAGGTTGGTCAGGCCGCGTTCCCGTGCCCGGGCCTCGATGTACTCGCGTTGCGGCCGCGAATTCGACACCGCCGTGATGCGCGCGGTGGGCAGTCGCTCGGCCATCCACAGGCTGAGCGAGCCCCAGCCGCAGCCGAGTTCGAGGATGCGGTCGCCGTCCTTGAGTCCGGCGCGGGCGACGGTCAGTTCGAGCATCCGCTCCTCGGCCACGTCGAGCGAGCCGTCGCCCGGGGCGCCGCTCGCCGGATAGAGGCAGCACGAGTACTTGCGGTGCCGGCCGAGCACGAGTTCGAAGAACGCCGGTGGCAGCTCGTAGTGCTGGGCGTTGGCCGCCTCGGTGTGGATCGCGACGGGGCTCCGGCGCAGCTCCTCGACCAGCGTCGACAGGCGCGCCTGCGCGGCTTCGGGACCGAGAGCGCTTTCCGAGGCCAGTCGCTGCCCGATCAGGTGACGGATCGCGCGGCGGATGAGCCAGTCGGGGACCCGGTCGCGCTCGAGCAGGCGGTAAGGCCAGCGGGTTTCGGGATCGACCGGGGGCGGCTTCGTCGCGGCGATGGTCATGGCGTGTTTTCGGGCTCGGGTGACGGCGGGACGGAGTGCCGGCGGCGCGGCGGCCACGGCACGAAGGCGCTGGTCCGTTCCTGGTAGGTCCGGTAGGCCTCGCCGCGGCTTTTCAGCGACTGCTCTTCGGTGGCCTTGATGCCGGTCACGTTGAGCAGAAAGTGCAGCATCAGCGGCGGCATCAAAAGACCCGCGTAGCCCAATGGCGGTGAGGCAAGCGCAAAGAGCGCGTAGGCAACCCAGATGGTCCACTCGAAGAAGTAGTTCGGATGGCGCGAGTAGCGCCATAGGCCACGGTCGCAGACCTTGCCGCGATTGGCCGGATCGGCCTTGAACCGCGCCAGTGTCTCGTCCGCCGCGGCCTCGCCCGTCAGGCCCACGGTGAAGACGAGGACGGCCAGCCACTCGAGCCAGCTGAAGCGCGGCGCCGGGTTCAGGGCGGCCGCGAGCAGCGGCAGGCTCAGGAATACGTTGAGCGCACCCTGCAGCTGGAAGAAACCGAAGAACTTGAGGTCGACGTTGCCGCCGCGGCTCCAGGCTTCGCGCAGGCTGACGTAGCGGCCCTCCTCGGGCTCGCCGATGATGCGCCGGCCCAGATGGAAGGCGAGCCGCAGGCTCCACAGTGCGTACATGCCGCCGATCAGCAGCCGGCGCGCCGGCCAGCCCGGACCGAGCAGGCCGTACAGAAGCGCCAGGACCGCGAAATGCGCCGACCAGGCGAGATCGACGAAGGAATAGTTGCGCAGCCGGCGGCCGATGAGCCAGATCACGCTCATGCTGGCGACGCAGACGCCGGTGGCGAGCCCGAGCAGGGTCGGGCCGTTCACGCCGGGCTCCTGAGCAGCAGCCGCTCGAGTGGCGCGTCCGCCGGCAGTCGCGCCAGCGCGATCAGCACGTAGGCCGACATCGCCATGTTGCCGAGCAGGAGGATCGCGACGAGCCACCCGCTACGGGCCAGGGCGCCTCGCTCGCGGTAGTACACCCAGGCGTAGAAGGTCAGGAACCCCGCGTAGGCATCGCACAGGGTCGCGATCGTCCAGGCCCGGTCGGGTCCCTTCAGTCCGCCGAAGGCCCAGACCGGCTGCTCGAGGCTGGCCCAGGTCGTGACCAGGACCATGCCGACGAGGATCAGCGTAAACAGCAGGCGAAGAACGGTCCTGGCGGACATGGAGGCACCCCGGCACGGCGAACGATCGTGCGCTGAGCCTAGCAGGCGGCAGCGCACGACCACCATTTCGCCGCCGGTGGCCGCCCGGATTCAGGCGGCAGCCCGTCCGGCCTCCTAGGCGGCGGCGAGTGCCTGACCGAGGTCCTCGATCAGGTCGCGGACGTCCTCGATACCGACCGAGAGGCGGACCAGGTCGTCACTGACGCCGGCCTTGGCGAGTTCCTCGGGGCCGAGCTGCCGGTGCGTCGTGCTCGCCGGGTGACAGGCAAGCGACTTCGAGTCGCCGATGTTGACCAGCCGGGTGAAGAGCTTCAGTGCATCCTGGAAGCGGCCGCCGGCCGCCCGGCCGCCGTCGATCCCGAAGCTGACGATGCCCGACGGCCGGCCGCCGTGGTATTTCGCCGCCAGCGCGTGGCCGGGGTCGCCGGGCAGGCCGGCATAGGACACCCAGCGCACCTTGGCCTGGCTGCTCAGCCATTCGGCGATGGCCTGGGCGTTGGCCGTGATCCGCTCCATGCGCAGCGGCAGCGTCTCTATGCCCTGCAGTATCAGGAAGCTGTTGAACGGCGAGATCGCCGCGCCGGTGTTGCGCAGCGGCACTACGCGGGCGCGGCCGATGTAGGCGGCGGCGCCCAGCGCTTCCGTGTAGACGACGCCGTGGTACGACGGGTCGGGCGTCGTCAGGCGCTTAAAGCGCGAGGCGTGTTCCGCCCACGGGAAGCGGCCGCTGTCGACGATGGCGCCGCCGATGGTCGTGCCATGGCCACCGAGGTACTTGGTCAGCGAATGGACGACGATGTCGGCACCGTGCTCGAACGGCCGGCAGAGGTACGGCGTGGCGACGGTATTGTCGACGATGAGCGGCACGCCGTGCGCGTGGGCCACCTCGGCCAGCGCTGCGATATCCGTGATGTTGGCCGCCGGATTGCCGATCGTCTCGCAGAACACCGCGCGTGTCTTCTCGTCGATCAGCGCAGCGTAAGACGCCGGATCGGCGCTCGGTGCAAAGCGGACCTCGATGCCGAACTGCGGCAGGGTGTGCGCGAACAGGTTGTAGGTCCCGCCATAGAGCGTCGGCGAGCTGACGATGTTCGTTCCGGACTCGGTGATCGTCTGGATCGCATAGGTGATCGCCGCCTGGCCCGATGCCAGCGCAAGCGACGCCAGGCCGCCTTCGAGCGCCGCCAGGCGCTTCTCGAGGACGTCCGTCGTCGGGTTCATGATGCGCGTGTAGATGTTGCCCGCAACCTTGAGGTCGAACAGGTCCGCGCCGTGCTGCGTGTCGTCGAAGGCGTAGGAGGCGGTCTGGTAGATCGGTACCGCGACGGCCTTGGTCGTCGGGTCCGGGCTGTAGCCGGCGTGTACGGCGAGAGTGGAGAAGCGCATGGGTGGTCCTGGCGGGTTTGGAAGGTCGGACTATTACGCGGCCGCATGCCGCACGCCCGCAATCGCCGTTCCATACGAACCGGTTATGCGTCGATAACCGCGCCTGAGGCCGGGTTCACTGGTGCGCGGCGCGGCGCATCGTGATGTTGTAGCGGAACGCGCCGGCCAGTGGATGGCTGCCGGCCCGGACCGGGCGCACCGCGTGATAGAAAAGCCGCGCCTCGCCGCCCCAGACGAGCGCATCGCCGCTCGCCAGTTCGACGGTCGTCGCCCGTCCGGTACGGCTGGGTCCGTGGAACGCGAACGTCGCCGGCAGGCCAAGCGACAGCGACACGATCGGCTGGCTGAAATCCGCCTCGTTGCGGTCCTGGTGTGCCGTCATCCGCGCGCCCACGGCGTAGCGGTTGATCAGGCAGGCATCCGGCCGAAAGTCCGGGTAGCCGCTGCCCGTCGCGAGCCGCGCGGCGTCCGCCAGCCACGCCTCCGGAATCGCCGGCCACGGCCGGCCGCTGGCCGGGTCGAGCGTCGAGTATCGGTAGCCCGCGGCATCGCTGATCCAGCCGAGCGCCCCGCAGTTGCTCATTGCGACCGACATCGGCCGGCCGCCCGGAGTCATCATGCTGCGAAAGGGCGCCGCCGCCGCGATCACCGCGATGCCGTCGAGGTAGGCGCGTTCGTCGAGTACGCCCCGCCACAGGTGGATGCCGCTGGCCAGTGCCTCGCCACCGGCGGCGTCGGCAAAAAGGCCCGCCACGCTGCTACTCGCGTACCTGCCCGGGCGCCGCGGCATGGCCCGTGCGGGCGGTGGCCGGTGGCGGCGAGGCGACCGAGGCGCTGCGCTCGAGCTTGCCCCAGCCGACGCGCGGGCCGCGCAAGGCCGTCACCAGTGCCTTGATGGCGACGTAATAGATGAGCTGGCGGTAGAAGAACCGCTGCGGCAGCAGCCACGGCAACAGGCGCCAGTCCGCCTTGCGGTCGAGCAGGAAGCCGAGCGCCGCCGTCGCGCAGTCGATCAGCGTGAACAGGGCATAGAACCACAGCGCGCGCATGAAGCCCGGATCGACGTCGGCCTGCGGGTGCTGCCAGTAGCCGGCCAGCGCGTGCAGGCCGGCCCAGAGCAGCAGCAGGTCCATGATCGGCGAGACCAGCGGGAAGATGATCTGGAAGACGAGCACGTTCGGCAGGGCCACCCAGCCGAGAGCCCCACTGTCACGGCGGAAGAGCGCCGAGCGGTGCTTCCACGCCGCCTGCAGCGTGCCGAACATCCAGCGGAACCGCTGCTTGACGAAGTCCCGCACGCGCTGCGGCGCCTCGGTCAGGGCTTCGGCGGCATCCGCATAGGCCACCTGGCGTCCGGTGCGCAGCAGGCGCAGCGTCAGGTCCGCATCCTCGGCCAGCGTGTCGGCGCCGAAACCGCCGGCGGCCAGCACGTCGCTGCGCCGCCAGGCGCCGACCGCGCCCGGGACCACCGTGATGCAATTCAGGTGGGCGAAGGCGCGCCGGTCGAGGTTCTGGCTGGTGATGTACTCGAGAGCCTGCCAGCGGGTGATCAGGTTGACGATGTTGCCGACGCGCGCGCAGCCGGCGACCGCCGCGATCGAGGGCGCGGAGAATCCGGCGACGAGTTCGCGCACGGTACCGGGCAGGAACACCGTATCGGCATCGAGCGCGACGACGATGTCGGCATCCGTTGCCGCGAAGCCGAGGTTGAGGGCCGCCGGCTTGCCGGCGTTGGCCTGTTCCAGCACGGTGACCCGTGGCTCGCCGGCGAACGTGTCGCGGACCAGCGCCGCGGTGCCGTCGGTGGAGCCGTCGTCGACGACGATGACCGGAAAGTCGCCAAGGTCGGAGGCGAGCACCGAGCGGACGGTCGAGACGATCACGGTCCGCTCGTTGAAGGCCGGCACCACGACCGCCACCGACAGCGCCTCCGTTGCGCTCCCGGCGCGCCGCCGGCGCGAGACCTGGGAAATCGCCAGGACCGCGAGCGCAAGGACCCGGGCGATGCCGAGGACGAGGCCGAGCGTGAACAGGGCCCACAGCAGGCGGTCCACCCACGTGATCAGGGCATAGCCCACGCTCTGCAGACGCGCGGTCGTTGCCTCGTCAGCCGGCAGCACGGGATTGACGGCGCTCGGGGCAAGTCCGACCAGTTTCGACAGCGAGACGATCTCGTAGCCGTCCGCGCGCAGCGAGTCGATGAGTTTCGGCAGCGCTTCCACGGTCTGCCGGCGGTTGCCGCCGCTGTCGTGCAGCAGCACGACGTGTCCCTGGCCGTCGTGGGCCTGGTCGATCGTGCGGTTGACGATCGCCTCGACGCCGGGCGACGCCCAGTCGTTGGGATCGATCTGCAGGCCGACCGTGTAGTAGCCGAGGGCGCTCGTCAGCAGCAGAGGTCGCACCTGATCGGGCGTCTCGGGTTCGACGTCCTCCGCGTACGGCGGCCGGAACAGCAGCGAGCGCCGGCCCAGCCGGCTCTCGAAGATCCGCTGGACGGCGTTCACCTCGATCTTGAGGCGCTCGTCGCCGATCTGCGCGATGTTCGGATGCGTGTAGGTGTGATTGCCGAGTTCGTGGCCCTCGGCAATGATCCGCTCCAGCAGCTCCGGGTTGCGCTCCGCCTGTTCGCCGACGACGAAGAAGGCGGCCGGTACGTGCTTTTCCTTCAGGATGTCGAGGATTGCCGGCGTGTAGACCGCGTCCGGCCCGTCGTCGAAGGTCAGGACGATCTGCCTGGCCGCGGTCGAGCCCCAGCGGGTGATTTCGTAGCCGTTCGGGAAGCTCTCGATGGTCTCGCCGGTCAAGAGCCCCAGCGCGCTGTCGTAGCGCATGCTGCGCAGGCCGCTCTTCGGCGTGCCGGTGACCCTCAGGATCTCGCCCGTTCCCTCGTAGTCGATGTCGTAGCCGTTCTGCAGCGTCGCGAGCTTCGGCACCAGCGAGGCATCGAGGTTGCCCGCTGCACTCAGGACCTCCCAGATCGCCGGGTCCTCCGAGCCCAGGCGCCAGAGCGCGTAGCCGCGCGGCTTGGCGTGCCGCGTCGCGACCGCCTGGTTGAATGCCGTCACGGCGTCGAGGAACCAGACGTCGTGGTGGCGGCCCTGTTCGTCGTCGTATTCGTAGCGCGGGTTGGCGGCCTCCGGCGCGAATTCCACCTGCGCCGAGGACTCGCGGGCGTGCTGCAGGCTGTCCTGGAAGGAGAGTTCGTCGGCACCCTTGACGCCCTCGGTCCAGTCGTAGCCATAGCTGCCGAGGCCGATCACGACCTTGTCGGCCGGGAGCTCGGCCAGGCGGTCGCCGACCGCGCGCGTGAACCAGGCCTGGGAGGCGATCGGGCCCGGGTCGTTGTCGGAGGCGTTCTCGTCATAGGCCATCAGGATCAGGTAGTCGTTGGCCGCGGCCAGCCGGCGGAAGTCGAAAGCGCGGTCGTCGACCGGGACGGATTGGGAGACGCTCAGGCCGTCGGCATGAAAGACCGCGTAGAGCTCTTCCATGAACTCGGCAAGATGGGCCTGGGTGCCGGGGGGCACCGATTCGAAGTCGATGCTGATGCCCTGGTAGTGCCGCTCGCGGACGTAGGAATGCAGGTCGGCGATCATGTTCGCGCGCCGCGTCGGGTCGCCCAATGCCGCGGCAAGCCAGTCCGGGTGCCAGTCGCCGCCGTCGGCGTTGTTGACGAGCGCAATGATCCGCGTCGCCGGGTGCGCGGCGCGCACGAAGGCCACGACCTGCTGTTCGCGCAGCGCATCGTCGCTCTTCAGCCGACCACTGCCGTCGGCGAGGTGCAGCCACTCGGCGATGAGGGTGTCGATGGATCCGACATTGCGCTTCAGCGAGACCAGGCTGTTGTCGTCCCAGTTGACGAAAAAGGCGATGCGCTCGAAATGACCGCTGACCGGCTGCGCGGCGTCGGCGCCGACGGTGCGCGCCAGGTAGTCGCGCGGATCGGTCGCCGGCCGGCCGGCGCCGGCCG
>CAIMCI010000232.1 GCA_903839465.1 uncultured Pseudomonadota bacterium | reverse complement strand
GATGTGGATACCGTGCAGGTCGCTCGCATAGACCTCGATGTCGGCCACCGGCTCGCGGCCCGCCTGGCCGGCCGGGTGGACGCGGATGTCGGCGCCCATCAGGCGCAGGATGTCGATGACCCCGGTCCGGGTCGGGTTGAGCCCGACGCGGCGGATGATGAGGCCCTGGCGGGCGGCGAGCGCGCCGGCGACGAGGAAGAAGGCGGCCGAGGAGATGTCGCCCGGCACCTCGATCCGGCAGGCCTCGAGCCGCTCGACCGGCGCGACGGTGACGCGCGGGCCGGCGACCTGCACGGGCACGCCGAACGCGGCGAGCATCCGCTCGGTGTGGTCGCGGGTGGGCGCGGGCTCGGTCACGCTGGTCGGTCCCTCGGCGTAGAGGCCGGCCAGGAGCAGCGCCGACTTCACCTGGGCACTGGCCACGCTGAGATCGTGCTCGGCGCCGCGTAGCGCGCCGCCGAGCACCCTGACCGGCGCATGGCCGTCGGTCGTCTCGATCCGCGCACCCATGGTCCGCAGCGGCTTCGCCACCCGCTCCATCGGCCGTCTCGACAGCGAGGCATCGCCGATCAGCGTCGACTCAAAACCCTGCCCGGCGAGGAGGCCCATCGACAGGCGCATCGCGGTGCCCGCGTTGCCCATGTCGAGCGCCGCCGCGGCGGCGCGCAGCCCGTGCAGTCCGGCACCCTGCAGCCGCACGCGACCGGCACCGGGCGTGTCGATCGCGACACCCATCGCCCGCATCGCGTTCAGCGTCGACAGGCAGTCGGCGCTCGCCAGGAACCCCTCGACCTCGGTGACACCGTCAGCGACACCGCCGAGCATCATCGCGCGGTGCGAGATCGACTTGTCGCCGGGCACGCGCAGCTCGCCGCCCACGGTCCGCTGCGGCCGGACCCGGTAGCGTTCGCGGCTGCCGCTCACAGGATCGCCCTCGGGTAGGAGCCGAGCACCCGGAACAGCGAGGCCCGGCTTTTCAGGACCGCGAGCGCGGTGCGCAGCGGCGGGTCGTCCGCGTGGCCGTCGACGTCGAGGAAGAACACGTAGTCCCACTTCTTGCGCTGCGAGGGGCGCGACTCCAGCCGGGTCAGGTTGACCTTCTGCTCGGCGAGCGGTTCGAGGAGCTTGAGGAGCGCGCCCGGCCCGCCGACGTCGGCCGCCGAGACGAGGAGCGTCGTCCGGTCACGGCCGGAGGGGGCCAGGAGCTTGCGGCCGACGATCAGGAAGCGCGTGCTGTTGTCCGGACGGTCCTCGATTTCCTCGGCGAGCACCTTGAGCGAGTAGACCTCGGCCGCCGCCTCGCCGGCGATCGCCGCCGTACCTTCCTCGTCGCGGGCCCGGCGCGCGGCCTCGGCGTTGCTGGCGACCGGCACGAGCTCGACCTTCGGCAGGTGCGCGTCGAGCCATTGCCGGCACTGCGCCAGCGACTGCTGGTGGGAGACGACGCGGCGGACCGACTTCAGCCCCAGGCTGCGCGCCATCAGGTGCTGGTGGACCCGCAGCTCCACCTCGCCGCAGATCTTCAGCGGCGAGGTCAGGAACTGGTCGACCGTGTGGTTGACGGTGCCCTCGGTCGAGTTCTCGATCGGCACGACGCCGAAGTCGGCGGCCTTCGACTCGACTTCGGCGAACACTTCCGAGATCGAGGCGAGCGGCAGTGCGCGCACGGAGTGGCCGAAGTGCTTGAGGACCGCCTGCTGGGTGAACGTGCCCTCGGGACCGAGGAAGCCGACCTTGAGCGGCTGCTGCTGCGCGAGGCACGCGGACATGATTTCGCGGAAGAGGCGGACCATCTCCTCGTCGGACAGCGGACCGTCGTTGCGGGCGATGACACCGGCCAGAACCTCGGCCTCGCGCTCGGGGCGGTAGAACTCGGCGGTGCCGGCGGCGCGCTTGGACGAGCCCACCTCGTGGGCGATCCGCGCCCGCTCGCCGATCAGGGTCTGGATCTGCGCATCGATTGCATCGATGCGCCGGCGTATCGCGCCGAGGTCCTGCGGTGCGGCGGCCATTCCGCCCGCCGCGCGGCGCTTGCTGGTCGGGGCAACCCGAGTCCGTTTCTTAACCGCCATCTGGATTCGACTCCGGCCTCGACCGCGGGTCCCGGCCCCGGCCGTTGCCCCAGGTGATTGGGTGATCGCAGGCCCTAGCCGGCCGGCTCCGCCGGCGGCGCCGGTTCCTCGCCGACCGCTGCACCGTCGACCGCTGCGACGAGTTCCTCGTCAACATCCGCGTCCGACTCGCCCTCGACGAACGGCACGCGGGCGAGGCTGACGACGAGGTCGCCCTCCTCGATCCGCATCAGACGCACGCCCTGGGTATTGCGACCGAGCACCGAGATCTGGCTGGCCGAGGTGCGCACCAGCGTGCCGCCCTGGCTGATCAGCATGACGTCGTCGTCGGCGCCGAGCTGCAGCGCCGCGACCATGCGGCCGTTGCGCTCGGACAGCTGCAGGGCAATGACGCCCTGCCCGCCGCGGCCGTGCTGTGGGAACTCGGCGACGTCCGTCAGCTTGCCATAGCCGTTCTCGGAGGCCGTCAGGACCAGCCCGTCGCGCACGACGATCAGCGAGTTGACCTCGTGCTCGTCGGCGAGCGTGATGCCGCGCACGCCAGCCGCCTCGCGACCCATCGGCCGGACGTCCGCCTCCGGGAAGCGGATCGCCTTGCCACCGGTCGTGCAGAGGATGACGTCGCTCGTGCCATCGGTCACGTCGACGCCGACCAGGCTGTCGTCCTCGTCAAGCGAGACGGCGATGATGCCGGCGGCGCGCGGCCGGGAGAACGCCTCGAGCGGCGTCTTCTTGACCGTGCCGCGCCTGGTTGCCATGAACACGCACTGCTCGGTCGTGAAGTCGCGCACGGCGAGCATCGCCGTGATCCGTTCGCCGTCCTCGAGCGCGAGCAGGTTGACGATCGGCTTGCCACGCGAGCCGCGCCCGGCCAGCGGCAGCTGGAACACCCGCAGCCAGTAGACCCGGCCGCGGTTGGAGAAGCACAGCAGCGTGTCGTGGGTGCGCGCCACGAACAGCCGCTCGATGAAGTCCTCTTCCTTCATCGCGGTGGCGTTCTTGCCGCGGCCGCCGCGGTTCTGCCGCCGGTATTCGCTGATCGGCTGCGACTTGGCGTAGCCGTCCCGGGACAGCGTGACCACGACCGGCTGGTCCTCGATCAGGTCCTCGGTCGTCAGGTCCGAATGGTCGAAGTTGATTTCGGTGCGCCGGTCGTCACCAAACTGTTCGCGGATTTCCAAGAGCTCGGTGCGGATCACCGCCAGCAGCCGCTCCGGGCGGGCAAGGATGTCCGACAGGTCGGCGATCACGAGCAGGAGCTCGCCGTACTCGTTGACGATCTTGTCGCGCTCAAGCCCGGTCAGGCGCTGCAGGCGCAGATCCAGGATCGCCTGGGCCTGCACCTCCGACAGCCGGTAGGCGGCCGGCGCGCCGCCGGCCCCTGCCTGCAGGCCGAATTCGGCGGCCAGCCCCTCGGGGCGCGCGCTGACGTCACCGGCCCGGGCCAGCATCTCCGGCACGGCACCCGGCCCCCAGACGCGGGCCATCAGGGCAGCCTTCGCCTCGG
The DNA here is from genome assembly GCA_903839465.1 of uncultured Pseudomonadota bacterium. GTDB lineage: Bacteria > Pseudomonadota > Gammaproteobacteria > Steroidobacterales > Steroidobacteraceae > CAIKMS01. The sequence goes on along the minus strand of CAIMCI010000232.1, from coordinate 4,369 downwards.
GCGGGGTCGGCGCGCGCCGGATGAGCTCGATCACCTCGTCGAGGTTGCCGAGCGCGACGGCCTGGCCCTCGAGCACGTGGGCCCGGTCGCGGGCGCGCTTGAGCTCGAACACCGTGCGCCGGGTCACCACCTCGCGGCGGTGGCGGATGAAGCACTCGAGGAGTTCCTTAAGCCCGAGCAGCCGCGGCTGGCCGTCGACCAGCGCCACCATGTTGATGCCGAACACGGTCTCGAGCGGCGTGTGCTTGTACAGGTTGTTGAGGACGATCTCGGCGACTTCACCGCGCTTGAGTTCGATGACGACGCGCATGCCGTCCTTGTCGGACTCGTCGCGCAGCTCGCTGATGCCCTCGACTTCCTTGTTGCGCACGAGGTCGGCGATCCGCTCGAGGAGGCGCGCCTTGTTCACCTGGTAGGGCAGCTCGGTGATGATGATCGCCTGGCGACCCTTGTCCATTTCCTCGACGTTGGTGCGGCCGCGGACGTAGAGCCGGCCACGGCCGGTGGCGTAGGCGGCACCGATCTCGGCGGCGCCATTGATGATGCCCGCGGTCGGGAAGTCCGGGCCCGGCACGATGCGCATCAGCTCGCCGAGCGTGACCTCGGGCCGGTCGATGAGGGCGATGCAGGCGTCGATGACCTCGCGCAGGTTGTGCGGCGGGATGTTGGTGGCCATGCCGACCGCGATGCCGGACGAGCCGTTGACCAGCAGGTTCGGCACGCGCGCCGGCAGTACCGCGGGCTCCGACTCCGATTCGTCGTAGTTCGGCGTGAAGTCGACCGTGTCCTTGTCGATGTCGGCGAGGAGCTCGTGGGCGATGCGCGACATGCGCACTTCGGTGTAGCGCATGGCCGCCGGCGGATCGCCGTCGACCGAACCGAAGTTGCCCTGGCCGTCGACCAGCAGGTAGCGCATCGAGAACGGCTGCGCCATGCGCACGATCGAGTCGTAGACCGCCGAGTCGCCGTGCGGGTGGTACTTGCCGATGACATCGCCGACGATACGGGCCGACTTCTTGTAGGCCTTGTTCCAGTCGTTGGACAGCTCGTGCATGGCGTACAGCACGCGCCGGTGCACCGGCTTCAGGCCGTCGCGCACGTCGGGCAGCGCGCGGCCGACGATGACGCTCATGGCGTAGTCGAGATACGACTGGCGCATCTCGTCTTCGAGGTTGACGTGGAGGATTTCGCGGGCGATTTCGGCCATTGATTTCGCGTTACGGTGTAGTTATCAAGCCCGAAATATTACCACACCCACCCCCCGGTCCCGCACGTTTCGGGTCGCCGGCCGGCCGCTGGCCGACCGCGCGGCTCGCTATACTCGCGCCAGTTCAGGAGACAGGCGAATGCAGAGCGTCGACAGCGTCATCCACGCGCGCTGGATCGCGGCGGTGGAACCGGCCGGGGTCCTCGAGAACCATGCCCTGGTCATCGATGCCGGGCGGATCGTCGCCTGCCTGCCCTCCGCCCAGGCCGACGCGCGCTACGCGGGCCGCGAGCGCGTGGTCCGGGCCTCGCACCTCCTGCTGCCCGGCCTGATCAACGCCGAAGTCGACCTCGCCGCCACCCTGTGGCGTGGCGGCGCACTGACGGACCCGGCGCACTTCGACGGTGCACCCGCCGACTCCGCGGCCGACGCCATCACCGACTCGGTGGCCCTCGGCCTCGTCGAGTCCCTGCTGTGCGGCATCACGACGTCCGCCACGGTCGGCCGCCATGCCGGCGCCGCGGCGGCCACCGCAGCCGCCCTCGGCTGCCGGCTCGTGCTCGTGCTGCCGGTCGACGTGCCCGCGGGCTCGGCCGCCACCGTGACCGACCGGATCGTCGCGGACGCGCTCGCCCTGCACGACGAGTTCCGCGACCATCCGCTGGTGCACAGCGCCTTTGCGCTCCTTGCCCCGGCCGCCGCACCGGCGGCACTCCTCACCCGCCTGCGCATCGTCGCCGACCAGCTCGAGCGGCCGCTTTTGATCGAGTCCGCGGGCGCGGACGTGCGGGCACTGCGCGCCGCCGGCCTCTGGCATGCCGGCACCGTCCTCCTCGGCTACGCGGACTTCCCCGTGGCCGCCGCGACCCCGGGCGCGATCGCCGTGATCCATCGCCCGGCCGAGGACCTGCGCCGCGGCGTGACGCCGGCGCCGGTCGCGGCGCTCGCGGCCAACGGCGTGACCGTCGCGCTCGGCAGCGGCCGCTTTCCGTTCTCGCGCAGCGTGCTCGAGGCGCTCTCGCTCGCCGCACGCTGTGCCCGGCTCGAGGCCGATGCGCCCCGACTGCGCCCCGAGGCGCTCCTGCGCATGGCGACGCTCGGCGGCGCGCTCGCGCTCGGCATCGAGGACAAGGTCGGCACGCTGGCGCCGGGCAAGCGGGCCGATGCCATCGCGATCGATTTCGCCAGCGCCGCGGTCGTGCCGGTGCAGGATCCGCTCGCCGCCCTCGTCGAGGTGCCGGGCGCGGGCGGGGTCAGCGACGTCTGGGTCGGTGGCCGCTGCCTCGTCGCGGAGCGGCGCGTGCTCGTCGCCGACGCGGACGACCTCGTGACGCGCGCGGCGCAGCGCCGGACGATGGTCCTTTCCAGCGGGCGGCCGCCCGGGCGAGAATAGGCGATGAGTACCGAACACGCGGCCAATGTCGACGCCGGCGAAATCGCCAAGTTCGATGCCATCGCCCAGCGCTGGTGGGATCCGGCCGGCGAGTTCGCGCCGCTGCACCGCCTGAATCCGCTGCGCGCCGGCTACGTCGCCGGCCGGGTCGCGCTCGACGGCGCCCGGGTCCTCGACGTCGGCTGCGGCGGCGGCCTGCTGGCCGAGGCACTCGCCCGGCAGGGCGCGAAGGTCTCCGGCATCGACCTCAGTCCCGCCGCCATCGAGGTCGCCGAACTGCACGCGCTCGCCGAGGGCCTGGACCTTCGCTACCGCTGCGTCGACGTGGCGAGCCTGACCGGGACGGAACGCGACCGCTACGACGTCGTGACCTGCATGGAGCTCATCGAGCACGTACCGGACCCGGCCGCCCTGCTCGCCTCGCTCGCCGCCGTCGTGCGCCCTGGCGGTACGGTCTTCGTCTCGACGCTGAACCGCACCGCGCGGTCGTTTGGTCTCGCGATCGTCGCCGCCGAGTACCTGCTCGGCATGGTGCCGCGCGGTACCCACGACTACGCGCGTTTCATCCGGCCCTCGGAACTGGCCCGCGCGGCGCGCGCGGTGGGCCTTGAGCTTACCGACCTCACCGGAATCGAGCCGGTGCTGCCCGGCCGCGATTTCCGGCTCGGCGGCGACGTCTCGGTGAACTACGTCGCGACCTTCGTGCGGCCCGCCGGCCGGGCACCGTGAGCGCCGCCCCCCGGGCGCGCGGCCTGCTCCTCGATCTCGACGGCACGCTGCTCGACACGGCGCCCGACATGGCCGGTGCGCTGAACCGTCTGCTCGTGGAAAACGATCGGCGCGAGCTGCCCTTCGAACGGATCCGTCCGCACGTCTCGCACGGCGCCGCGGCACTGGTGCGCCTCGGCTTCGGCGCCCCGGACGCGGTCGAGTTCGAGTCGCTGCGCCAGCGCTTCCTTGCGCTCTACGCGCGCGACCTTTCGAGCGGGACGCGGCTCTTCCCGGGCTTCGAGACCGTGCTCGCGCGGCTCGCGGCGGCGACCGTGCCCTGGGGCATCGTCACCAACAAGCCGACCGCGCTGACGGTGCCGCTCCTCCAGGCCGTGGGCCTCGCCGATAGCGCCGGCTGCGTCGTCTGCGGCGATACGTTTCCGGAGCGCAAGCCGCACCCCCGGCCGATGCTCCATGCCGCGGCGACGCTCGGCCTCCCACCCGACGCCCTCGTCTACGTCGGCGACGCCGAGCGCGACATCGCCGCCGGCCGCGCCGCCGGCATGCAGACACTGGCGGCGCGCTTTGGCTACCTCGCCCCCGGCGAGGATCCGCGCGCGTGGCGCCCGGACGGAGTGATCGACCGGCCCGAAGACCTGCTGCCGTGGCTCGCGCTGTAGGCGTGTACACGCCGCGCGCGATGGCGCGCGCCTTCGCCCCGCCGATCCACCGCCCCGTGTATGAGTGCGGTGACGCGCTCGAGGCCGAGTTCGAGGCGCTGGCCATACCGTCGCTCGACCACGGGGTCGCGCACGTGAAACTCGCCTGGTGGCGCGAGGAATGCGCACGGCTCGGTGCCGGCACGCCGCGCCACCCGCTGACCCGGCGCCTCGGCGAGCACGGCGTCAGCGGTCCGGACGTCCACGCCCTCCTCGCCGCCGCGCTCGACGCGACGGCGCGCCGCATCGCCGCCTACGTGCCCGCCGACGAGGAGGACCTCGTCCGCGAACTCGGGCGCGGCAGCGGCCTGGGCTGCCGGCTGGCGACCCTGCACGCGG
>CAIMCI010000231.1 GCA_903839465.1 uncultured Pseudomonadota bacterium | reverse complement strand
TCGACGTGGTGCCGGCGGAGGGAATCGAACCCCCGACCTTCTGATTACAAATCAGTTGCTCTACCAACTGAGCTACGCCGGCCTGCGCCTAGTGTAGCGGCACGAAAGCCGAACAGCGCGCCGGCGTCCGGCGCGGCCTTAGGCCGTCGCGCGGGATGGCCGTCCGCCCGGCCGGTCGCCCGGTACCGCCGGCCCGCCGTTCGCGGACGGCGGCCCCGCCCCGGCAGCGGGAGCGGCCGCCGGCTCGGTCGCCGCCGCGCAGCCCTTGAGGACGAGCGCCGCGTTGCCACCGGCGGTGGCCTGGATGGCGGCGACATCGACCGCGTGGTCGGTGGGCCCTAAGTCGACGTCCAGCCAGAACGCCTGCAGCGTCCGGGCCGACTCCTCGATGGCGGGCGCAACGCCGAACCGGCGCAACGCCGATACCCGGGCCTCGGCCTCGGCGTGATCGGCGAAGGTGCCGACGGCAAGCCGCGCCTCGCTGACCTCGATGTCCTTGATGCCGGCACTGCGCAGGCGCATGGCCGTGCGCGTGGCCTCGGCGTTGCTTGGCAGCGCGATGACGACGGCGAACGACGTGCCGCCGCTGGTCTCCTCGGCCCGCTGGCGGGGCGCGAGCTTCTCGCCGTGCAGGAGCGCCGCCGCCTTTGCTGTCTGCGCGGCATCGAGGAACGGCCCGACCGTGACGCAGCGCGTTCCGGTCGAGGGCGGCGCACCGGCCTGGGTGGGCGAGGAACTCTCGACCGCGAGCTTGAGCGTCGGGATCGCCGCCACGCCGACCGGCGCGGGCGGCTCGCGCGCCGGCTCGCCGATGAGCAGCATCCAGCCGAGGAACGCGATGTTCGCGAACGCGACGAGGTAGAGCGCCGCCTTCACGGCGCCGCCTCCTCGGCAACGATGGCGAGCCCCGCCAGCACGAGGTCGGGCACGATCTCCACCGGCCGGCGCAGGCTGTTCTTCAGGTGCAGCGCGTCGCCGCCGGTCAGGAGCAGGCGAACGGGACCACCGGAGCGCTCGATGAGGTCCTCGCAGGCCCGCTCGGTCAGGGACGACAGCGCGAGCTGGATCCCCGACTCGATCGCCCCGGCCGTATTGATGCCGTACAGGCCGCCGGTCCGGGCGGGCTCCGACTCGGCGGCGGCGGCGACGTTGCCGGTGCGCCCGTAGAGCGCTTCCTGCATCAGCTGGATGCCGGGCAGGATGAAGCCGCCGAAATGGCGGCCGTCGCCGGCCAGCGCATCGACCGTGACCGCGGTGCCGGCATTGACGATGCAGGCAGCACCCGGCGCGAGGCGGTGCGCCGCGACCAGGCCCAGCCAGCGATCGACGCCGAGCATCGAGGGCGTCGCGTACCCGCTCGTCACGCCGCACTGTTCGGCACGCGAGGTCACGAACTCGGGCCAGAGCCCAAGGTGCGCCTTCGACCAGCCGCCGAGCAGCCGCGCGAAAGTGCCGCCGGCGACGTTGGAAACGACGATGCGCTCGGGGCTGCGTCCCTCGGCGGCGAGTTCCGTCTGCCACTCGGCGAGGTCCTCGGCCCAGGCCGCCGGTGCGCCGTGATGGCGGACGGCCCGCGCCGCGCTCATCGTCGCGCCGTCGAGCCACGCCCACTTCATGCGGGTGTTGCCGACATCGAGCAGGAGGATCACGAGGCGAGCCTCAGCGACACGTCGCCCGCGTCGACGCGCTCGGCGCCCGCACCGAAATCAACGAGCAGCGCGCCGTCGTGGGCGATGCCGGCGGCGACACCCGGTCGCGCCCTGCCCGCCGCCTCGACGACCACGGCCCGGCCGGCGAGGCTGTCATGGGTTTTCCACTCGGCCCGGAACGCCGCGAACCCGTCGCGGCCATAGGTCTCGGCCGCACCAAGCACCTCGGCAATGACGGTTGCGGCGATGCGCGGTCTCGCCGCTACGTCGAGCGCGCCGTTCAGCCGGACGAGATCGGTGACGCGCCGGCCCGCGGCCGCGACGTCAAGCCGGACGCGCTCGGGCAGCCGGACGTTGAGGCCGATGCCGATCACGACGTGCGCGCCGAGCGCCGCGTCCGCGCGCAGTTCGGTCAGGATACCGGCGAGCTTGGCGCCGTCGACCTCGACGTCGTTCGGCCACTTGAGCGTGACTCCCCGCACGCCGAGCGCGCCGAGCGCGCGGACGAGGGCCACGCCGACAGCGAGCGTCAGGCCGCTGAGATCGGGCCTTAGCGGCAGGCCGCCGATGCCGACCGAGAGCAGGAGGCAACAGCCGAACGGCGCGAGCCAGGCCCGGCCACGCCGGCCGCGTCCGCCGGTCTGGTACTCGGCGAGCAGCACGTCGGCGCGCCCGGCCGGCGGCGTGCCGGCGGCGAGGAGTTCGGTGTTGGTCGAGCCGACGACCGGCTGCACGGCGAGCGACCGCAACCGGTCGCGTAGGTCGCGATCGAGCAGGGCGACGATGTCGTTTGCGACGAGGCGCTCGACCGGCGCGGTCAGCTGGTAGCCGCGACCGCGCACGACGCGCACCGGTACGCCCCAGGCGTGCAGGGCACGCAGTTCGATGGCGACAACCGCCGGTGGCCGGCCGAGCGCCGCGGCCAGACCCTGGCGGGTGTGGATCGCCCCGTCCGCGAGCTGGTCGAGCACCGCGAGCGGCCCGGTCATGGCCACAGGCCCGGCCGGACGAAGCGCCGCGCGCGGCTCTCGGTGCCGGCACGCAGGCGCACGAGGTTCGCCCGGTGCGTGAAGACGGTCAGCAGGGCGGCGAACAGCCCGAAGGAAAAGAGCGCCACGAAGCGGATGCCGGACGGCCCGTAGCCTGCCCCGGCGCCCGCCACGAGCCACAGCGGAAAGCTCGCCGCGGCGACGATCGTCGCGAGACCCACGTAGCCCGTGGCATAGAGGACGACGAGCCAGAGCAGGACCACCGGCAGCACGTAGGGCGGCGCGAGTCCGGCCAGCGCACCGATGAGCGTCGCCGCGCCCTTGCCGCCCCGGAAGCCGAACCAGACCGGGTAGACGTGGCCGACGACGACCGCCGCGGCGCAGGCCACGGCGAGCCAGGCCCGGCCGACCTCGGCGTCGGCCGCCGGCCACGCCAGCGACGGCACGACGGCCGCGCCGAGGACGCCCTTGCCGAGATCGATGAGGAGCACGCCGAGCGCGAACAGCGGCCCGCGCGTGCGCAAAGCATTGGTCGCGCCGGCATTGCCACTGCCCTCGCGACGGATGTCCACGCCGAGCGCGAGGCCGAGCACCAGTGCTCCGGCCAGCGAGCCCAGCAGGTAGGCCAGCAGCGATTTGACGGCGAGTTCCAGCATGACCGGTTGCAGCAGCGAGTGACTGTCCAGTCTACCACCCGGCGCCCGGCGGCCCGGGCGGGTCGGCCGGCCTCAGGTCGCCGCGGGCTGGGCCGTGGCCACGATGTGCTCGCGCCCCGAGACCACGACGCCGCCAGGCCGCTCGACGGTGATCGCGAACAGCACCGCCTGGCCGACCTTCAGCGGCACGCGGATGGGCACGATGACCGGCGTGCCGCCGGTCGGTACGTCGAAGACGCCGCCATCGACCGGGTACTTCTGGTCGCGCGTCGCGTCGAAGACCCAGAGCTGGTACTGGGTCTGGCGGGCATCGTTGGCCGGCAGGCCGTGCAGGCGCAGGTAGCCGCGCTGGGTCGAGGGATCCCACACCACGTCGCCGTCGACGGCACCACTGGCCGGATCGCCGGTACCGCTGAACGTCGAGCGGACGAGGCCCGGCCTCGCCAGGAGCTCGCCGAGCTCGCGCTCGGCACGACGCGCGTCGGTCTCGACCGCCGCGACCGGCGTCGGCGGCGTGGCGAGCCTCGGATACCAGCCGGCGACCGCGACCAGCAGCGAGGCGGCGACCGCCCACCAGGCAAGGACCGGCCGGCGCGCCGCGAAGCGCGGGCCGGCCTCGATCACGACGCCCGGCTGCGCGGCGCCGACGTAGGCTTCACCGACGGCGGTGAGGCGCGCGGCGAGCGCGGCCGGCAGGGGCTCGTCGGCCGTGGCCGCCGCCAGCGACAGCTGGGCGGCCAGACGCTCGTAGACCGTGCGGTCGGCGGGGTGCGCGCGCAGCAGGCGCGTAAGCTCCGCGCGCCCGGCTTCATCGAGCGACTCGGTGGCTTCCTGGATCAGAAGGTCTGTCAGTCGATCGTCGTTTTCGGTTGTCACGGCGCTCTCCCCGCGACCGGGTCTTCGGCGGTCCCATCCAGGCCCATGCGGGTCCTAAGCTCGATCAGTCCGCGCCGCATCTGGGTCTTGACCGTGCCGAGCGGCAGCCCGGTGCGCTCGGCAATCTCGCTGTGCGTCAGGCCGTGCAGCACGGCCAGCGCAATCACCTTCTGCTGGTCGGGCTTGAGCGAGCCGACCGCGCGCGCCGCGTGCAGGGCATCCACCGCGCGCTCGCCCGAGACGCCCGGATCGGCGAATGCCAGCACGTCGAGTGCCTCGGTATCGGCGCGCTCGGGCTCGCCGCGGAACCGGCGCAGCCGGTCGATCAGTCGGCGACGGGCAATCATGGCGATGAACAGCTTCTCCGAACCCTGCGCCGGGTCGAACCGGCCACTGCTCTTCCAGACGTCGAGAAAGATCTCCTGCACCGCGTCCTCGGCGTCCGCCGGGGTCGGCGACAGCCGGCGGGCGAGCGACCAGACCAGCCCGCCGAACGAGGCCACGACCTCGCCGACGGCCGCCTTGTCACCGGCCGCAACCCGCCTCAGCAAGAACTCGGACATGTCATTCCTCAAGACGATTCGTGTGCCGCGCCCGATCGGATTCGCGGGCCGATTCGGTGCCCTGCCCCGCCCCGCGTGCAGATCGGCGTCCCGTCCAGTATACCGGCGCGGGCGGTACCGGCGCCTAGGCGGGCGCGCCGAGGCCCGGCCAGCCGCCACCGTGGCGGCGCACGAAGCGCTCCAGCCAGTCGACCTGCAGCGGGGAATCGTTCAGGGCCGGCACCAGCGTGAAGGATTCGCCGCCCGCGGCGAGGAACTTCTCGCGCGAGCCGACCGCGATTTCCTCGAGCGTTTCCAGGCAGTCAACGGCGAACGCCGGCGTGACCACCGTCACCCGCCGGATGCCGCGCCGCACGAGATCGGCGAGGTGCTCGTCGGTATAGGGCTTGATCCACTCGGTCGGGCCGAACCGCGACTGGAAGGACATCGAACACTGCGCCGGATCGATGCCGAGCGCCGCGACGAGCAGCGCCGTGGTGCGCTCGGCCTGCGCCCGGTACGGATCGCCGTTCGCCACGTACTTGGCCGGGATGCCATGGTACGAGCAGACGAGGTGCGTCTCGCCGTGCGACGCGAACGAGGCGCGCACCGAGCTCGCCAGCGCCCCGATGTAGTCCGGATCGTCGTGGTAGTCGCGGGCGAAGCGCAGCTCCGGGACGACGCGATAGCGCGCCAGTTCGCGACTCACGCCGTCGAACACGGCGCCGGTGGTGCTGCCCGAGTACTGCGGATACAGCGGCACGACCAGCAGCCGCTCGACGCCCGCGCCGAGCAGGCGCTCGATCGCGCCGCTGAGATTAGGATCGCCGTAACTCATGCCGAACTCGACCCGGACATCGTCGTTGGCGAACCGCTCGCCCAGGCGCTCGGCCAGCCCCGCCGTGTAGACGAGCAGCGGCGACCCTTCCGACGTCCAGATCTCGTGGTAGAGCTTCGCGGTCTTGCGCGGCCTGAAGGTCAGGATCGGTCCCAGCAGCAGCGGGTACCAGTAGTAGGGACACGCCTCGACGACGCGGCGGTCGCCGAGAAAGGACCAGAGGTACCGGCGGATCGGCCAGTAGGTGGGCGCCGTCGGCGTGCCGAGATTGACGAGCAGCACGCCCGTGCGCACCGCCTTGCCGCCCGGTGAAGCCGGTACGCCGCGAAACCAAGCCATCGGATCCTCTCCCCGCTGCCGGCGGATCGCCGGGCGTCGGCCGCCATGATACTGAACGGCCGCCGCTTGCGCGGCGGCAGCGGTCTCAACGGCCCGTGCGCTGGCGGCCGGTCGCCCGGTCCAGGCAGTCGATCGCGCACACGAGGTGATAGAAGGTGCTGGCCGGCGCCGGGCCGTCGGCGATGCGCCCGTCCGGCAGGCGGACGTCGAACCAGAGGCCGGGAAGCGGCGTGCCGAGGTAGCTTTCGATCGCCGCACCCGCCGCCAGCGCGCGCTCGACGTGCACGCCGTCGCCCGTGACGGCGAACGCCGCCAGCGCCGCCTTCAGGCGTTCGGTCTGCGACCACAGCCGCGCCACCGGATCGTGCAGCGTGCCGTCATCCTGGACAGCCATCACGGCGTAGCCGTCGCGCACGCCGAGTTCCTCGCCGGCCTCGATGAGGCCGAGCGCGGCCCGCACGGCCGCGGGATCGCGGGCGCCGGCCTCGCGCAGGAGGAGCCACGCCCACTCGAACTGATGACCCGGCTCGATGAGGCGCCCGGCGAGGCTCGGGTCCGGTTGCCAGTCGGCGCGGCAGACCTCGTAGAGCGCGCCGCGCCGACCCTGGATGAAGTGGGCCCGCGCCAGGCCGGCGATCCCGGCGGCAAGCTCCCGCCAGTGCCCGTCGCCGCCGACCTCGGTCCAGGCGAGGCAGGCCTCGAGGAAATGCATGTGCGGATTGGCCTCGCGGCGGGCGCCTGCACCCGGCGCGGAGAGGAAGCCACCGCCCGGTGCGCCGAGGACGGCCTCGAGGCGCGAACGCAGCGCCACCGCCTCGGCCTCGAACGACGGATCGTCCGGCCGCAGGCGCTTCTGCTCGGCGAGCGCGAGCAGCACGAAGGCATGATCGTAGAGCAGGACCGTGTCGTCCTCGATCTCGCCGCTGGCCGTGACCAGCGTGCGGAAGAGGCCATCGGCACGCCCGTAGCGCCGTCGGTAGTCGGCAAACGCGGCCGTCATCAGCGGCTCGGGATCGACGTCCCAGCCGAGGCGCGCCGCATGCGCGAACGCATAGACCTGCCGTGGCGGCACGCGCGCCCGGCGCGGCACGGCCGGCGCGATGCCGTCCTGGCCGATCGATTCGACGAAGCCGCCGCTACCGGGTTCGATGCCGAGTGCCGCCCAGCGCGGATACGCGTCGCGGACCAGCCAGCCACGCAGGCGGGCGCAGAGCTCGGCGAGTTCGGACGAGGCGACTTCGGACGGGACGAGTGTCGGCATCGGCGGGATCCCTTGGGGTCGTGATTCGTGCCGCCGGCGGCGCCGCCCGGCCGCTAGCGCGCCGCGGCGAGCGCCCGGTGCGCCACGGTCAGGGCGCCGACCGGGCCGGCAGCCGCGCCCAGACCGGGGGCCGTGACGTACCGGTCGAGCCCGGTACCGAGCTCTTCGAGCGGCAGGTAGCCGGCCAGGCTCGTAACCAGCATCCGGCGCACCTCGGCCAGGAGTTCCGGGCGCGACTGCAGCACACCACCGCCCATCAGGATGCGCTGCGGCGCCACACCGAGCACCAGCTGGTGCAGGAGCTGGGCGAGCGCATGAGCGACGCCCGTCCAGATCGGCGAATCGGCCGGAACCGCATCACCGGGCACGCCGGCCCGGGCACCGATGGCCGGACCCGAGGCGAGTCCCTCGACGCAGTCACCGTGGAAAGGACAGTTGCCGGGCCAGCTGTCACCGGCCATCCGCACCACGCGCACGTGGCCGAGCTCCGGGTGATGGATGCCCTGCAGCGGCTGGCCGCCGCAGATCACGCCGACGCCGACGCCGGTGCCAACGGTGATGTAGGCGAAATCGGTCAGGCCGCGCGCCGCACCGTAGCGGCCCTCGGCCAGCGCCGCGCCGGTCACGTCGGTGACGATGGCCGCCGGCACGTCCGGCGCGTGCGCGCACAGGCGTCCGTACACCGCGGTCCCCGACCAGCCGGGCTTCGGCGTCGCCGTGATGCAGCCGTAGGTCGGCGAACCGGCGCGCAGGTCGACCGGACCGAAGGAGGCGACGCCGAGTGCGGCAAAGCCCTCGGCTCCGTCGCGCCACCCGTCGAGAACCGCACCGATCGCGGCAAGGGTCGCCGCCGGTGTGGTCGTCGGAATACGGACCTCGGCACGGACGTCATCCGGACCGGTGCCGAGCGTGCACACGCATTTGGTGCCGCCCAGTTCGACGCCGGCGACCAGCGGCGCGTCCGCACTCATTGCCCTGTCCACGCCTCTTCCGCCTCCTGCCCGCATCCACGTCCACGCAACCGCTCCGAAGAATACTGGATGGCTGCACCTAGCGCACGGCGCCGGGCATCGCCAGTTGCCGGCCTGGTTGCCGGCCTAGTTGCCCTTGCCGTCGATGGACGTCGGGCCCGGCGCCGGGCGGGCGAGACGCAGCAGCTTGGAACTGATCCGGTACTCGGCGCGGCCGAGGACGTCGGCATTGGCGGCAAACCGGACGCTGTCTTCCTGCAGGAAGAACTGCAGGACGTAGCCGCGGGCCAACGCATCCGGACGGTCGCTGACCAGGAGCGTGGTCGCCGCATCCGCCGGCAGCGCCCTGCCGGCCTGCTTGTAGGCGGCGTGAATGAAGACGATATCGCAGCGCGTGCGGCTCCCGTCGAGGGCGGCGACGACGAAGCGGCGGCCGTCGCCGAGGTCGCGTCCGTTCAGTTCCTGCGCGTAGCGCAGCAGCGGCGACTCGTCCGGCAGGCACAGCCGGACTTCCTGGTCGTCGGGCCGCCAGGTGACGAAGCGGGCGATGTTGAAGACGTAGGCGGTCTCGAGCTTGGCCAGAACGCCGCGCTCGGTCTCGATCGTGATGGCAAGGCCACGATCGGCCGCGCCCCGTGCCGCCAGTGCGGCGAGGGCGAGACCGGTCAGGAACAGCCGTTTGACGATCGGATTCACCGGCGGCCTGCGGTTACTGGCCGAACTCGTAGCGAAGGCCGGCGTAGAGCGTCCGCCCCACCACGTGGCCGCCGAGGCCGGTGAGGGTCTCGTAGACGCGGGTATTGCCGAGGTTGCGTCCGTCCAGCACCACCGTCAGCGGCCCGCTCCAGCCGTCCGGCAGCGTGAGGGCGTGACTGACATGGACGTTGAGGAGCGTATAGGCCGGCAGGGGCTTTGGCGTCGGGTCGGTCGGGAAGGCGATTCCGTACCAGAAGGCCGGCGCGGTGTAGCTGCTCTTCCAGGACACGTCGGCCTGCAGCCGGGTGGCGGCCGACACCGCGAGCGTCGCGCCGGCATTGATCTTGTGTTCGGGCGCGTAGGTGAACTCGATGGGCCGCCCCCCCTGGTCGAGGCCGTTGCCGGCCTGGCTGTTCCGCTGCAGGGCGTAGTTGATGAACGTCGACCATCCGCCGCGGAGCTCGGCGCGCCACTCCATCTCGACGCCGCGGACCATCGCCTCGTTCGGGTGATTCTGGAAGCCGATGTTGCGGAACGCGCCGCCAGGGTAGGTCAGGACGATGAAGTCGCGGATGGTCTTCTGGTACCCGTCGAGCTTCACCGTCCACCACGCCGCCGGGTGATACTCGAGGCCGAGATCGGTCTCGGTCGCGAACTCCGGTTTGAGCGAGTACTGCGGCTGGAACGAAGCGAGCGGGATGCTCGTCGTCGGGGTGATCGCGGCGAGGAACCAGCCGGCCGCGTACTGTTCCGTGAAGCTCGGGTAGCGCGCCGACTGGGTCCAGCCGCCGCGCACCGTCAGGTCGCCGCGCGGCGTGTAGATGAGGGCCGCGTGCGGGAACACGTGCGAACCGAACTCGCTCGGCGTCGTGTCGGTGTCCAGGCGCGCGCCGAGCACGCCGCTGAGCGGCAGCGACTGCAGGTGGAAGACGTCCTGCACGTAAACGGCCTGCTTGCGGTAAGCGTCGATGATGCGCGCGCCCGGCGGCGGAGTATCAGACGTATCCGAAAGCTCCCGCGGATCGTCACCCGAGGCGCGGCGGCGAACCTCGGCGCCGAAGGTGAGGTCGTGATGCGCGATCGCGCTGACGCCGACCTGGGCGGAGGCGATGTTTTCGTAGCCGTCGTTTTCGACGCGCCAGGCCGTTGTGGACTGCGTCGCCGCATGGCAGGCCGAGCAGCTCGTGCCGAAGCGCGCCGAGTGCGACAGGTTGAGCTTGAACGACCAGCGGTCGTCCGAGGTCGCGTGCTGGTACTGGGCAGCGAGGATGTCGACGCGCTGCGACTCCCTGGCGACGCTGCGAAACACGGTCCCCGGCGGAAACCCGGCGCCCTGCGGTTCGCTGAAGCCGTGCGTGTCGTCCTTGCGCTGGTAGGCGGAGAACTGCCAGCCGGCGTACTTGGCCTTGAGGAAGAGATCGGTGCCGTTGACGCCGCCCTTGGACCGCTCGGTCCACAGCTCCATCGGCATGTCGCTGTGGCTGGCGCGCGCCGAGAGCAGCACCGACCCGTC
>CAIMCI010000230.1 GCA_903839465.1 uncultured Pseudomonadota bacterium | reverse complement strand
TCGGTGCCCGGATACAGCCGGAACCCGCGCAGCTGGCCGTTGGCGAACACCGGCTGCGGGCGCAGCACCTGGCCGATCAGCGCCGGCTCCTGGGCGATGAGCTTCTGCACGTTCTCGGCGATCGGTGCCTCGGCGGCGGGCAGTGGCGCGGGCGCCGGCGCGCCGCTGGCGAGCAGGCTGCGCGGCAGGCTCAAGGATTCGCGGTTGCCGTTGCGGTCGATGATGACGTGTTCGGGGTAGACCTCGAGCAGGCGCACGCCCATCGGCAGCGTGGCCCCGGCCGCGTAGAGCCGGGCGGACGGCGCGTTCTCACCGATGATGGCAAAACCCCGGGTCGGATCGGTACCGGCCAGCGTGCCGGTCAGCACGAGCGGCACGCTCGTCGCCTGGATCGGCCCGGCGGCGACCGGTGCGGCGCCAAACAGATGCGCGCCGAGCAGGCCCTGCGCGTCGAGGCCGCCGCCCGGCGCGGCGACGGCTGGCGGCCGCGTACCGGCCACCGGCGGGTGACGCGGGCCGAGGACCGCCCAGAAGAGCAGCGCGAGCTGGCCGGCGAGGAGCGCCGTCAGGAGCGCAGCGACGAAGTCCGGCGCGCGCGCTGCCAGGCGCTCGAGGGCGGGCGGCAGGGTCACGATCGGATCCCGGACGCCACGGGCCGGGCAGACCCGGGCGCAGGGCACCCCGGGCCCGCCGAGTCGGGGCCGGCCGGCTGGTGGATCGTGATCATGGCGCCGATGATAAGGCGTCGCACGCAATGCCCTCAAGTTATTGTCTCTGCAAGCGAAGTCACGTCGCTGTAATGCGACGTCGGGCGCCTTTTGCGGCCCGGCGCGCCTGACCGATGCATCGGTCACGGCAGACCTTGTCTTGAGCACGCCCCGCCCCTATAAAGGCTCAACGCCCCGCTTGGGCGGGCAGCTGACGGCGCGCATCACCTTGGCCACTCCATCCGACGGTTCGTTAGTGTTCACGGCACCCGATTGGTTCCGCGCCGGCGCCGCGCCGCGCGCGGCCGGCGAGCCGCCGGGCGACGATGCCGTGGGCGGGCGCGAGTCGGGCCACAGCCTGGTCGTCGAGGAGGCGTCGCCGAAGCTGAAGCGGCCGCCGCTCTACCAGGTCCTGCTGCTGAACGACGACTACACGCCGATGGAGTTCGTGGTCGATGTCCTGGAAAAAATCTTCGGCATGGACCGCGTCAAGGCGACTCGTGTCATGCTCGAGGTGCACACCAAGGGCAAGGGCGTGTGCGGGGTCTATACGTTCGAGATTGCCGAGACCAAGGTCGCCCAGGTGACGGCCTATGCGCGACAACACCAGCACCCTTTGCTGTGCACCATGGAAGAGGCGGACTAAGTGCTATCCAGCGAACTCGAATACTGCCTGAACGAAGCCTTCCAGGGCGCCCGCGAGGCGCGCCACGAGTACATGACCGTGGAGCACCTGCTGCTTGCGATCCTGGACACGCCGAAGGTCCGCGAGGTGCTGCGCGCCTGCGGGGCCGACCTCGTGCGCCTGCGCCGCGAACTCGAGCAGTTCATCGAACAGACGACCCCGAGGCTCGCCGCCGACGACGAGCGCGAGGTGCAGCCGACGCTCGGGTTCCAGCGGGTCCTGCAGCGCGCCGTGTTCCACGTCCAGTCGAGCGGCAAGAAGGAAGTGGCGGTGACGAACGTGCTGGTCGCCATCTTCAGCGAGAAGCAGTCGCACGCGGCCTACCTTCTCAGCCAGCAGGACGTCGCGCGCCTGGACGTCGTCAACTACATCTCCCACGGGCTCGCGAAGTCGCGCGGCGAGGCGATGGAGAAGGATCCGGAAGCCGCCAGCGACACGGCCGAGCGCGACCCGGAGGCGGCGGGCAGCGCGCTCGACAAGTACTGCAGCAACCTCAACCGGCTGGCCATCGAGGGCCGCATCGATCCGCTGATCGGCCGCAAGCTCGAGGTCGAGCGCACCATCGAGATCCTGTGCCGGCGCCGCAAGAACAACCCGCTCTACGTCGGCGAGGCCGGGGTCGGCAAGACCGCGATCGCCGAGGGCCTGGCGCGGATGATCGTCGAGAACCAGGTGCCCGACGTGCTCGCCGACTGCACGATCTACTCGCTCGACATGGGCACGCTGATCGCCGGCACCAAGTACCGCGGCGACTTCGAGAAGCGCCTGAAGGGCGTGCTGGCCGAACTCAAGAAGCAGCCGGGCGCGATCCTTTTCATCGACGAGATCCATACCGTCATCGGCGCCGGCGCCGCCTCCGGCGGCGTCATGGACGCCTCGAACCTCATCAAGCCGGTGCTCGCCAACGGCGAACTGCGCTGTATCGGTTCGACGACCTACCAGGAATACCGCGGCATCTTCGAGAAGGACCATGCACTCACGCGCCGCTTCCAGAAGATCGACGTCGTCGAGCCATCGATCGCCGAGACGGTCGAGATCCTCAAGGGCCTGAAGTCGCGCTACGAGGAGCACCACGGCGTGCTCTACCTCGACGAGGCGCTCGCCGCCGCCGCGGAGCTGTCCGCGCGCTACATCAACGACCGGCACCTGCCGGACAAGGCGATCGACGTCGTCGACGAGGCGGGCGCCAACCTGCGCCTGAAGCCGGTCGCCGAGCGGCCGAGTTCCGTCACCGTCGAGCAGGTCGAGGCGGTCGTGGCCCGCATCGCGCGCATTCCGCCCAAGCAGGTGTCGAGCTCCGACCGCGAGGTGCTGAAGAACATCGAGCGCAACCTGAAGCTCGTCATCTACGGCCAGGACACGGCCATCGACACGCTGGGCGCGGCGATCAAGATGGCCCGCTCCGGCCTCGGCGACCAGCAGAAGCCCGTCGGCTCCTTCCTCTTCGCCGGCCCGACCGGTGTCGGCAAGACCGAGGTCACGCGCCAGCTGGCGCTCGCCCTTGGCGTCGAGCTCATCCGCTTCGACATGTCCGAGTACATGGAGCGGCACACGGTCTCGCGTCTGATCGGCGCCCCGCCGGGCTACGTCGGCTTCGACCAGGGCGGGCTGCTGACCGAGGCGATCGCCAAGCATCCGCACGCGGTACTGCTGCTGGACGAGATCGAGAAGGCCCACCCGGACGTCTTCAACCTGCTGCTGCAGGTCATGGACCACGGCACGCTGACCGACAACAACGGCCGCAAGGCGGATTTCCGCCACGTGATCATCGTCATGACGACCAATGCCGGTGCCGCCGACATGGCGCGCACGGGCATCGGCTTCACGCCCGCCGACAACAGCTCGGACGGCAACGAGGCGATCAAGCG
>CAIMCI010000229.1 GCA_903839465.1 uncultured Pseudomonadota bacterium | reverse complement strand
CTGATCGCCGCGGCCCGTCGCCTCGGGATCGGATCGCTGAGCGTGGACCTCATCTACGGCCTGCCCCGGCAGACGCCCGAAAGCTTCGCCCGGACGCTGGATAGGCTCATCGAGGCGCGCCCGGAACGACTCGCCGTCTACTCCTATGCGCACCTGCCGCAGCTCTTCAAGCCGCAGCGGCAGATCCACGACCACGAGCTGCCCTCGGCCGAGGACAAGCTCGCCCTTCTCGGCCTGACCATCGAGCGCCTAGGCCAGGCCGGCTACGTCTACATCGGGCTTGATCATTTCGCGCTCGCCGACGATGAACTCGTCCGGGCGCAGGCCGCCGGCACCCTGCAGCGCAATTTCCAGGGCTACTCGACCCACGCCGACACCGACCTCGTCGCGCTCGGCGTCAGTGCCATCTCCAAGGTCGGCGACAGCTACGCGCAGAACGCCAAGACGCTCGGAACCTACTACCGGCACCTGGAAGCGGGTCAGCTGCCGATCGAGCGCGGCATCGCGCTCGACGCGGAGGACCGCCTGCGTCGCGCGGTGATCCAGCACCTGATGTGCGCTACGCACCTCGACTTCGGCGACATCGAGCGCGCTTTCGGCATCGATTTCGAGCAGCACTTCGCCGCGGAGCTCGAGCGCCTCGGGCCCCTGCTGGCCGACGGCCTCGCCGTGCGCGACGGCGCCGGGCTCCGGGTGACCGAGCGCGGCCGGCTGCTGCTGCGGCATCTGGCCATGGCCTTCGATGGCCGGCTCGCCGCGAGCCAGGCACTGAGTCCGGGCGCGCGCCACTCCCGGGTGATCTGACCCTGACGTCGGCGAGCTACGCGCCCGCCGGTCGCCGGGTGGTCCGTGGCCCCGCCGCCGGGCCCGATCGTCGCGCCGGCGCGCGGCACGACTCAGTCCGGGCGCCTGGCCGCGCGCTCTAGTTCGCGCCGCTTGAGATCGATCAGCCATTCGTACCAGGCGCGCAGGCGCGCGAACGTGTAACCGGCGCGACCCTCGAGGAAGCCGCCGCGGCCGAGGTACAGCCACAGGAAGACGACCAGCGGCCGGCAGGGCAGCCGATAGAGGACCTGCTTGGCGGCCTTGCGCCGCTCCAGCGGGTTGCGACTGGCGAGCGCACCGAGGGCCGGCCACCGCTGCCCGCCGCGCTCGAAGGCGAGCCGGGCTTCCATCGACGAGTAGCGGTTGTGCTTGTCGATCCAGGCCGCGAGCCCCTTGTTGAACGGATAGTGGTGCAGGTGGCCGGCAAGCTCCGCGGTGCGGCCGCTGGTGCAGTACTCCTCGTTGATCGGCCGTTCCACCCAGACCTTGCCGCGGCGCGCGAGGCGCGCAAACCAGGTCGGATAGCCGCCGCTGCCGCGGATCCAGGTGCCGAACAGGAAGTCCTTGCGGCGCATGCGCATCATCGTCACGTCCGCCTCGGCGGACTGTGTGCGCGCCACGAGCTCGGCGGCCAGATCCGGCGGCACGCGCTCGTCGGCATCGAGCATCAGGATCCAGTCGTGGCGCCACGGGATGTCGTTCAGCCCGAAATTGCGCTGTGCCGCGTAGTTGTCGAACGGCCGCACGACGACGCGTACCGAACGTTCGGCGGCGATGGCCGCGGTCCGGTCGGTGCTGCCCGAATCCAGCACGACGATATCGTCGCAGAAGGCGACCGAATCGAGGCAGGCGCCGAGGTTGGCTTCCTCGTCGAGGGTCAGGATCAGGACGGAAACGGACATGGCGACTCGGCCAACGGAACGGGTCGCCACTATACCAAGCGACCCGCCCCGCGCCCGCGGCGCGGCCGCGCCGTCATCGATCTGTCATACGCTGCCGGTAGCGCCCGTCAGGCCGCGCTGCGGACGAGGCGTGCGTAGGTCTGCAGCATCTGCGCGCCGACCGCCGCATTGGAGTACCGGGACGTTACGAGCTCCAGCGCGTTGGCGGCCTGCCGTTCGCGCACGGCCGGATCGCTGACGAGGCGGTCGACCGCCGAGGCCAGCGCCGCGACGTTGCCGACCGGCGTCATGAAGCCGGCGTCCGCGCGCGCCAGTTCCGGAAAGTGGCAGGCGCTCGAGATCACGGCCGGCGTGCGGCACGCAAGCGCCTCGAGCACCGACACGCTGAAGGCTTCGAAGCGGCTCGGCTGGACGAGGCAGACCGCGCCGCGCAGGAGCGCCCACTTGGCGTCGCCGTGCACGGCCCCGACGAACCGTGCGACACCGGCGAGACCGAGCCGCTCGACCTGGGCGCGCAGCGCCGCCGCG
>CAIMCI010000228.1 GCA_903839465.1 uncultured Pseudomonadota bacterium | reverse complement strand
TGCGTGGCGCGTGGCGCTGTATCGAGCAGCAGACCCATGACCACTGGGAGTGGCTGGTTCTCGACGACAGTCCGGAACCGGATCCCTGGCTGAGGGCGTCGACAGACCCGCGGATCCGCTACCAGCACGAGCCGACGCGCTCGACGATCGGCGCCAAGCGCAACCGTCTGGTGCAGGCCGCGCGCGGTGATTTCATCGCACACTTCGACGACGATGACTACTACGCTCCCCGGTATCTCGAGAGCATGGTCGGCTTCATCGGCCGCGAGGCCGTCGACTTCGCCAACCTGTCCTCGTGGTACCTCTACGATGCCCGGCACGACTTCCTCGGGTTCTGGGATCTCAGGACCACGACCGGGCTTCATTACGGCTGCTACGCGGACGGCCTGAAGCTGTTCAGTCTCAACGCCGGCAACAACAGCGCCTTCGCCGACAACCATCTCGGGTACGGCTTCAGCTACGTCTATCGCCGCGCACTGGGCGTGAAGGCCCGCTTCAGTGACGTCAACTGGAACGAGGAACTCGCCTTCCGCCAGTCGGCCGGCAGCGAGTTCCGGTTTTCCAGCCTCGCCGACCGGCCGGACCTCGCGCTGCACGTCCTGCATGCGAACAGCAGCTCGTCGTGCTTCCCGCAATACCATCTGCCGACCTTCCTGCTGGCGACGCTCTTTCCCGATATCTCGCCGGCCCACCTGCCTGCGTCGCTGGGCGGCGAGCTCGGCGTTCCGGCACCACCGCGGCAAGGCGGCCCGGGCTAGCCGACCACGAGGGTGGACACCGCCGCTCCCGAGCGGTAGCGGTCGACCACGGTGACGAGCGCCGATTCGAGGTCGCGACCGTAGCGCTGACTATCGAAGACCGCCGCGGTGACCGCCGGATCGCGAAGGTGAGAGCGCAGCGACCCGAGCCGCAGCGGGTCGGCGAGGATCGTGGCGACGATGGCGCGGTACTCGCCCGGCGTTGTCGCACACAGGGCACCAAGACCGACTGCGGACAGCAGGCTTGTCGCGACGCGACCGGGAAACGCCTGGCCGGTCAGGGTGACGACCGGCACACCCATCCAGAGCGCATCGCTGACGGTGGTATGGCCGTTGCACGGCCACGTATCGAGAAA
Organism: uncultured Pseudomonadota bacterium; assembly: GCA_903839465.1. GTDB lineage: Bacteria > Pseudomonadota > Gammaproteobacteria > Steroidobacterales > Steroidobacteraceae > CAIKMS01. The sequence continues at coordinate 2,180 of CAIMCI010000228.1, read as the reverse complement.
GAGATCGACGTGCCGGTAGCGTTCGAGGTGCAGGACCTGTGAAACGAGCGGCGCAAAGACAAGGCGTTCGGCGGCGATCCCGTGGCGCACGGCGGCCGCGCGCAGGTTGCGGTTGCCGTCCTCGGTCGCATCGAGCAGCCACAGGCAGGAGCCCGGGTGGTCGCCGAGGATGGCCATCCAGGTGCCGAAGAGTTCCGGCGCGATCTTGTAGGCGCTGTTGAAGGCGCCGAAGACAAGGCCATTGTCCGGCAGCCCGTAACGAGCCCGGTCGGGCGCGACGGACGGGCGCGGGCGCGCCGGGTCATTCGGCTGGTAGCAGATCGGCATCTCGATGACCGCCTCGTCGTAGCAGTGGCGCTGCGTGGCGGGTATCACGTGGCGATCGGCCACGATGTAGTCCATGTACGGGGCACCCATCGTACCGGGGTAGCCGAGAAAGTTGATCTGTATGGGCGCGGGCCTTCGCGCGAAGATGCCGGTCCTCGCCCCACCCGTGTGACCTTTGAGGTCGATCAGGACGTGAACTCCGCGGGCGGCGATGGTCTCGGCGATCTCGGCGTCGCTGAGGCTGCGCACGTCGACGAATACGTCGACCGCGCGCGCAAGGCGCGCGCGCATCGCGCTGCTGTCGTCCGGACCGTAGGAATAGGCGACGACCTCGAATCGGGAGCGGTCGTGCGCCTCGAGGAGGCCCGCCAGCAGATACGCGGTCGCGTGCTCGTGGAAGTCAAAGGACACGTAGGCGACGCGGATGCGACCCGCCAGCGGCGGCTCGCGATGTACCGCCGGCAGCGCCGGAAACGCCTGGCGGGTGTAGATCCGCGAACAGGCCTGCTGCGCCGCGGCCGAATCGGTATGCACGAAATAGGAGAACGGCAGGATAGCCGGTCTGCCGGCCGCGACGGCCGAATCCATGGCCGCCCTGTGCTCGTCGTAGCGTCGCCAGTCGGCGACCTGCAGGTGGCAATGCAGGCGCGTACCCTCGAGATACGGCAGCTCGGCCCCCGACTCGATGAGCTCGGTCAGCGTGGTAGCGGCTTCGGCGTAGCGCCGAACGGTCATCAGGTTGATGGCGTCGCTTTCCCTGGCGCGATCCGCTTCGCGCCGCGCCGCGGCGCGGTCACTGCGTTCAAGGAGCGCACTCAACTGGAGGCGGGCCGGAGCGAGGTGCGGGTCGAGGGCGAGCGCCCGCTCGTACCAGTCGCGGGCCAGTAGCAGCTGTCCCAGCGCTTCGTGCGCGAGACCGCCGTGAAAGTAGGCGAGCACGTAGCCGGGCAGCAATCGCGTGCAGGCGGCGAACTGCTCCAGGGCCTGGCCCGGCTCGCCCGCCCGCAGCAGGGCAAGACCGTAGTTGTTGAGACCGCGGGGGTTGGCGGGGTCGGCCGTCACGGCCCGGCCGAGGATCGCCACCGCGCCGCGTGCATCGCCCTGATCGAGCAGCGCACCGCCGAGCTTGCGCAGGACGACGGCGTCCGCCGTGCCGCCGTCGGCCATCGAGCGCCAGATCGCGATCGCCTCCGGCTGGCGACCGGTCGCCGCGTGGAGGTCGGCGGCCACGCCGAGGACGTCCGGGTCATCGGGGCGCGCCTCTCGCAGCGCCTGCAGGGCCCGTTCGGCTGCTTCCCGCTCGCCGCGCTGCCACAGTTCTATCACGGCCTGGATCTCGCCCATTCTACGACCGCCCTGGATGTATCAGGCCTCGCTCGAATCGGCATGCTTGCCGAACCGTGCGACCGCCGGCTGCGCCATCGCTACCGGCGCGGATTATCGGCAAGGCTCGGGCCGGTGACCGCCGTGACGATACCGGTATGCGACTCGAAGGCACCTTCCGCGCTGGTCCACTGCACGCTCAAGCCGCGGTTGCGGGCCACCGCCGTGATGCGGCGCGCAAGCTCGGTCCGGTCGGGCGCCACGACCGCGTCGTCCGCATCCACCAGCGGCGGGTGCACCTCGACGTAGAGGCGCCCGTCGGCGATACCGACCTTGTGCGGCTGGTTGACGATCCGCACCGGAGTATCGACCGCGACCATCTTGAACAGCGCTTCGATGTCCTCCGGATAGAGGCGCATGCAGCCGTGCGTGACCTGCATGCCGACACCGGCCGGCTTGTTGGTGCCGTGGATCAGGTACGAACCGCCGGGGATGCCGAGGCGCATCGCGAACTGGCCGAGCGGATTGTC
>CAIMCI010000227.1 GCA_903839465.1 uncultured Pseudomonadota bacterium | reverse complement strand
TTTCCCGCAGCGCGAGGCGCTTGAGCAGCTCGCGACCGTCTTCCTTGCCGAGGGTGAGATCAAGGATGACGATGTCCGGCCGGTAGGCGACTATCGCCCGCTCGGCCTCGTCGATAGTCGCCGCCTCGGCGCAGGTCCTGAGGTCGGACTGGGCGTCGACGAGGTCGCGCAGCGCGCTGCGCACGAGGGCGTGATCGTCGACGATGAGGACGGTGGCGCGGGCGTCCCGGGCGGCAGACGCTGCCGGCTGCAGGAGAGTCTCGGTGGCTTCGTTCATGGGAATCGCTTGCCTAGGGCAGATACCCCACAGCCTGCGCGCCGGCGCCCGACGGCCTCAATGCGTAAATCCCCTAAGTCAACCCTGCATTTTCGCCGGATCGGCCTCCGCGGCGGTCGCCGGCACCGTGCCCGGCGTGACCGCGGCGACGATGGCTTCGGCCACGAGCGGCACCCGCCGGCCGTCGGTTCCGACCACGAGCTGGGCAATGCTGCGGTACAACGGCTCGCGCAGCGTCATGAGCTCCACGAGGCGTGCGCGGGGATCGGCGGTATTGAGGAGCGGCCGGTGCCGTCCGGTACGCGTCCGCTCCAGCTGGCGCTCGATTGAGGCCTCGAGATAGACGACGAAGCCGCGCTCCGCGAGGAGCTGGCGGCTCGCCTCCGAGAGGATCGCGCCACCACCGGTGGCCAGCACCACATCGTCCTGCAGCGACAGGTCGGCGATGACCTCGCGTTCGCGGGCGCGAAAGCCCTCCTCGCCTTCCTTCTCGAAGATGAACGGGATGTCGACTCCGGTGCGGGCCTCGATCTCGGCGTCGGAATCGATGAATCGAAGATGCAGGAGCCGCGCGACCGCGCGGCCCACGGCGGTCTTGCCGGAACCCATGGGACCGATGAGGAAGATTCGTGTGGTCACGCGGTGACTCAGGAAGACGTCAATCCGCGATCATAATCTCTTCGGCAAGCGATAGGGGCCACTACGTGCGTAGCAGCCTTGACCATCACTTGGAGTCGGCGCAAAGCGATGCCGTTCCGTACGGGCTGTAAATCGTCGACCCCGGAGGGTTCTTCGTCAAATCGTTGACATCGGTAGCCAGACAAAGCAGATCCGTGGTGCTGGAGGCAGACGACTCCGTACCTTGTACAACTGCGGTCGCACTCAGTTGCTCGGACACCCATACGCAGTGGTCTTCGGGATAGCTCAGAGAAAAGTGGAACTGCCCGGTGCTGTCCGTGACCCCGTTCTTCGTATCGTTGGTTCCGCTGGTCGACACGACACCTACGGCGCCCGGCTCGAGCTTGCCATCGTTGTTGAAGTCCTCACCGGCATCCAGGATGGCGTTGTGGTTGACATCCTCGTTGAAACACGCGCCGGTATCATCGCCATCCCCGCCTTGGGATGATCGCGGCACGGAAACGTAAGGTATCCAGCTGGTCGACGAGCTGTTTTTGCATTCCGTGTCGACGCCCGGATGACACCAGAAGCCCTTCCGGTATTTCACGGGCTGGATCCCAACCGTAACCGGCACATTGGGAACAGCCGCCCCCTGTCCATCGACGGCGAACACGACGTACTCAACCGTATAAACCGTCAGCGTCGCATCCACAGCGATCTTCCCGCCGGTACCGAACGACAGGAACACGGCCTGCCCTCCGACGGTCAAGGAGGTCGACTTTGTTACCACCGGCAGGGTGCCAGGAACCGTCGCCGTAATCGTTACGCCGCCGGTAGCGCCGCTCGAGGATGACGCTTTGTAGACCGTCTGGGCCACACCCTGCGCGTCCGTAACGGCCTGTGGCACGGTCAGCGTGCCCCCCGTCGAGTCATTCAGTGTGAAATCGACGGTCGCACCTTCAACCAGGTTCTGGTTGGCGTCCCGCACGACCGCGACGATGGTCGACGACCCCTGCGTCGGAACCGACGTCACCGACGGCTGAATGGTAACCGTGCTCGGCACCGTCGCGATGAAGTCAATCGTCGTGCTGGTCGTCACTCCGCCGCCCGATGCCGTCAGAACCGCCGGGCCGGCATTGGTCGACTGGATCGTAACCTGCGCGTGGCCCGCCGCGTCGGTTGTCAGGGAGGCGTTGGACAATGCACCGCGCGTCGCGGCGAACTGGATCGGCATGTTCTGCACTGGCGATCCCGCGTTGGTCCAGGTCACGGTCGCGGTATAGGGCGTGTTGAGCGCCACCTTCGGTGTTGTACCGGACGCCGGCGTCGTGAACGAGAAAGACTGCGAACTGATCGTCACGTTCACCGCCGCGCTGAGCCCAATCGCGCTGGCCGTCAGCGTGTCTGACCCGCCGGTCGCCGGAGTCAGCGTGAGCACCGCCTGCCCGGTGGCGTTTGTTACGACCGTCGCCGGCGTCAGGGTATTTCCGAGCTTGGAGGAAACCACGACCGACTGATTGGCGATGCCCGTTCCAGCCGAGTTGCTCAATTGCACGGTGTATTGCGCCGGGCCCCCGGTCACGATATTCACGGGGCCGGTAAGGCTGAGCGTCGTTCCCGACACGACGACGGAAACCTTGACTGGCGCGCCAGAGCCGATAGACGCCGTGACGTCAATCGTGCGATTCGTCGGGTCGCTGCCGGTGGAAAGGCTTGCCGTGACGGAGCCGTTCTTGTCCGTCGTGGTAGCCGCAGGGCTCAGGCTGCCCGAGGTCGACGCGAAGTTCACCGCAACGCCGGAGACGACATTGTTGTTTCCGTCGCGGACCAGCGCCGTCAGGGTCGCGGCCTTGGATCCGTCGGAGGGAATCTGCGCCGCGCTGGTCGTCAGGGTCAGGGTCTGCGTCACCGCGCCGACCTTTACCGTCGTCTTGCCAGTAACCTTGCCGGTGCTGTTGGTGACGGAAACGACGATCGACGTGCCGGCGGTGACGCCATTGGCGGACAGGGTCGCCGTGACGTTGCCGCCCGCGTCGGAAGTCTGCTGCGTTATCGCCAGGCCGCCGGCGGATGTGGCGAACGTGACCTTCTCACCAGAGACGAAGTTGTTGCTGCCATCGCGCAGGACGCCGGTTATCACGGCCGTCGTGCTCCCGTCGGGAGCCACGGTGGAAACACTCGACGAGACGCTGATCGTGGCAACTGCCGACGTGGATCCACCGGCACCCGCACTCTGAAAGGACGATCCGCCACCGCATCCGGCGAGAAGGCTCGCGGTAGCAAGCACCGTTACTAATAGCTTCGCGAATTTCATCTCGCCTCCTGCCTCGATACCGTTTTGAGCCGACGCTTCCTGCATCGGTCTCAGTAAATATTGGAACCTTCTTTCAGAATCTTCGGCGTGACGAAGATCAGGATTTCGTCCTTGTTGTTCTTACGGGACGTGTTCTTGAACAGGTGCCCGAAGACAGGAATATCGCCCAACAGCGGAACCTTGGTATCGGTCGCGGCGCGGGTCGTCTCCAGGATGCCGCCGAGCACGACGGTCTGGCCGTCGTTGACGAGCACCTGGGTCACGATCGAGCGCGTGTCGATCGACGGCACCTGGCCGCCGGTCGCGCTCTGCACGAGCTGGCCGACACTGTCCTTCGACACCGTCAGGTCCATGACGATGCGGTTGTCCGGGGTGATCAGCGGCTTGACCTTGAGCGACAGCACCGCCTTCTTGAACTGGGTCGTGGTCGCACCGCTCGAGGACGCTTCCTGGTACGGAATCTCCGTACCCTGCTCGATGTAGGCTTCCTTCTGGTTCGCGGTGATCACCCGCGGCGCCGAGACGATCTCGCCGCGGTTCTCGGCCTGGGCGGCCGAAAGCTCGAGGTCGATCAGGTAGTCACCCTTGAGGATCGACATCGCGATCCGCCCGGCGGGGTTGGCCACGGGCAGATTGACGTTGTAGCGATCGGTGTAGTTCGGCGTGTTCGACGGAATCGGCGAGGTCGGCACCTGGACCGGGAACGGCCCCTTGCCAGCGGCGAGGTTGTTCAGGGCCGAGCTGACGATGGAATTCGACGTCTGGCCGGAGCCGGACACCGACAGCAGGCCGTTATTGCCGCGGGCACCGACGTAGGTCGTGCCGAAGCGCGCACCGAGCTCGCGCGAGAAGTCGTCGGTGACGATGACGATGCGCGACTCGATGAGGACCTGGCGGACCGGCACGTCGAGCGTCGCGACGAGCTTGCGGATATCGGCAAGCCGGTCCGGCGTGTCCTGCACGAGCAGGGTGTTCGTGCGCTCGTCGATCGACACGGTGCCGCGCTGCGAGAGGAGCGAGTTGGCGGCGCCGCCCGCCGCCGCCGCGCCACCCGAGCCACTGATCGGCCGACCCTTGATGAGGGCCTGCAGCTCGGCGGCTTTCGCGTAGTTGACCTGCAGGTATTCCGTGCGCAGCGGCGCCAGTTCCTCGACTTCCTTCTTGGCCTGGAGTTCCGCCTTCTCGCGGTTGGCGAGCTCGTCGGACAGGCCGACCAGGATCACGTTGTCGCGACGGCGCATACCGAGGCCCTTGGTGCGCAGGACGATGTCGAGCGCCTGGTCCCAGGGAACGTTCTGCAGGCGCAGGGTCAGGCTGCCCTGGACGCTGTCCGAGACGACAATGTTCTGACCGCTGGTGTCGGCAAGGAGCTGCAGCACCGCGCGGACATCGATGTCCTGGAAGTTCAGCGTCAGGCGCTCGCCCGAATATTCGCGCTTTTCCTCGGCGCCGGCCTTGGCGCTCGTGGCCTTGCGGACCTCGATGACGTACTGGCTGTTTGACTGGTAGGCGAGCTGGTCGAAGTCGCCGTTGGCGCTGATCACGAGCCGCGAGCTGCCATCGACCCGCAGGGCGTCGACGTGGGTCACGGGTGTCGCGAAGTCGACGACGTCGTAGCGCTTGACCAGGCCCTGGTCGATCTGGGCGCCGACGAAGTCGACGATCACCTGCGAGCCTTCCTGGCGCAGGTTGACCGGCGTGCGCGGATCCGAGAGGCCGACGATGACCCGGCCCGTGCCGTCCGCCGCCCGGCGGAAGTCGACGGAAGCGACGCGTCGGTTGGTCGGAGCCACGACCGGCGCGGCCTTCGCCGGCGCGGCACCCGCGGCTCCCGCCCCGGCGGCGGCGACGGCCGCCGCGTCCGCGGCCG
>CAIMCI010000226.1 GCA_903839465.1 uncultured Pseudomonadota bacterium | reverse complement strand
TCCTCGCCGAGGTGGGCGATGACATCGTCGGGATAGGCGCCAAGCAACAGCGGGTCCATGTACCAGCGGATGGTCAGCCCGTCGTCCAGTCGCGCCTTGGCGTGATCCTCCGGCGAATCCGTGGCCGGATGTATCGGTGACTGGTTGAGAACGATGCCGAGCGGAACCGCGAGGCCCTGCGTCCTCAGTGCCTTCACGGCGAGTCCGTGACTCAGCAGTAGATGATGCGAGGCCTGAATCGCCAACCTGCGGCTCTTGATGCCGGGGGCGAATATGCCCGACTCGTAACCCAGGACCGAAATGACCCACGGCTCGTTGTGCGTCGTCAGCGACTCGATTCGGTCACCGAATCGCCGCGCGACCTCGATGGCGTAGTCGACAAAACGCAGGCTGGTATCCCGGTCGATCCAGCCGCCGCGGTCCTGAAGTGCCTGGGGAAGATCCCAGTGATTCAGGGTCAGGTGCGGTGCAATTCCCGCCTGGAGCAGCTTGTCGATGAGCCGGTCGTAAAAACCGAAGCCGGCTTCGTTCCAGGCGCCGTGGCCGAGGGGTTGCACCCGGGGCCAGGACACGGAGAACCGGTAAGCACGCAGACCCAGCGCCGCCATCATCTCGACGTCGTCCGCGTATCGGTGGTAGTGGTCACACGCACGGTCGCCGTTACCGCCATCGGCAATGGCGCCAGGCTGGCGGCAGAACACATCCCAGACCGATGGTCCTCGTCCTTCAGCGGTTGCGGCACCCTCGATCTGGAAGGAGCTCGTCGCCACGCCCCACACGAAGTCCGCGGGAAATCGCGCGGCGAGTTCGACGTCGGCCGCTGCGGGGACGGCTGCCAGGGCTTCGATCGGTGACATGATCACGATCCAGCCTGGAACGGCACCATGACCGGGCCGGAATCGGTGCGCGGCGACGGACGGGCAGCGGAGCGCAGCGGGAGTCTCTGCATGTCTAACACTCTGAAAGGCCGGTTGCGGTGGTCACACAGGGCGGGGGCCGGCCTCGAAACGAGACCCGGACGCCCGCCGGTCGTCATGTGGGCTCGGATGCCCATCTCGGAAGTCATCCCCGTCGGGCGCGCGGCCCCGGCTGCTATCAGGGTCCGGTGATCGGCAGCGTACCCAGTTGCTTCGTGAAGCCGACGTACCCGACCGCAATCAGATCCAGCTCGCCGTACTTGAGCGCAGGTGCACCCATGGCGTCCTTCTGCTTGTCGGCGGTGACCTTCACGGTAATCGCCGTGACGCCACTTGCCATCAGCGACGTCATGCTACCCGGTCCGCAGACCCAGTTCGGATCGGTCAGGGAAATCGCGTAGTTCAGAACGCCGAGCGGGCTGACGAGCTGCGCCCCTGTACCGGTGAGGCGCTGGTCGAAGGCGCAGGTGTTGGTCGCCTTGGTGACGTCGCCATCGGCGGCATCGTTCATCTCGACGGTAAACACCTCGGCATTGCCGCCGGCAGCGCCGCCCACGAACGCCGGATTGTAGGTATTGCCCATCTGGATGAGTAAGTGGCTTGACTGGCTGATATCGAGCGGCGGAATCGGCGTCACTCCGGCCGATCCGGGAGCGTGGATCGATACGAAGGCGTAATCGCTCGCCTTCGACGGCACGGTTCCGGAAGCCGGCGCGGTACAGGTGTTCGTGGCGCCCGCGTAGAGCCCATTGACCTTGAACTGCAGGGCATAGAACTGGTTCGCGTTGATCGTGTTCTGGTCGAACGAGTAGCAGCCGTAGTTGATGCTCGTTCCAGCGTTGGTCTTGTCGCTGAAGCCCGTGACGACATCGCCGCCCTGCGCCGAGTGCAGGTAGGCGCCATCCGCCTGCTGCGAACTGTAGGTCACGTAGTTGGACGCGAAGAGGAGGTAGGCGGACGCCGTGGCGCCCGTACCGCCGCCGCTGGTGCTGCCGCTTGGCGGCGTCGTGTAGGGCGGTGCGACGCCGACCGAAACGGTGCCACCACCGCCGCAACCGGAAACCATGGCCGCCGCGACACCCAGTGCGACTGCCGTCAGCGCGCCACGCCACTTGCCGGACACGATCGTGCTGCTCATCGCTGCTTGCTCCTTGAACATCGAAGACTCCCTCGTCGGCTACGCGCTGAGAGTTGGTGGCTCAGTGCCCGCGGTTGTCGTGCATCGCCCGTTGGCGCCTCTCTAAGAAAGCGCTTTCAAATTGGAATTTAGCACAGCGAGAATCGGCCGTGTCAAACAAAGCCGATTGCAATCTCATGCTGCGCCGCGATAGTTTGCACTCCGCTTCTAATGTATCCCGCCTTCTCTGCCCCGGGGCCCCATGCGCCGTCACTTCCTGCAACCGGACTGGTCGCCACGCTGGCTGCTCTGCGCCATCGGCTTCACCGCGGCCGGCGGGATCGGGACGGCCCGTGCCGAGCTGATCGAGAGCGTCCTCCACGTGCCGGTCCGCCTGGACCTGCCGGCCGGCCAGTCGACGGCACAGACCATTCCGGTCGTCGTGGTGCGCGAAGCGACGCCCGCGCCGCGCCCGTACCTGCTGCTTCTGCACGGCCGCCCCGCCCTGGCGGGCGATCGCGGTCGAATGGGGCTGGTCAATTATCCGGCCAATGCCCGTTACTTTGCGGGCCGCGGCTTTGTCGTCCTGATTCCGACTCGGCTCGGCTACGGAGTGTCCAGGGGGCCGGACGTCGAGTTCACGGGCGAGTGCCTGACCAAGCGCTTCGAGGAAGGCACGGGCGCCGCGCTGCAGGAAACCCGCCAGGTGCTCGCGTATGCGGCAGGCCTTCCCTATGTCGACCCGACGCGCGGCGTCGTTGTCGGGGAATCGGTTGGCGGGGTCATCGCCATTGCCGCCGGGTCAACCGAGATTCCGGGCCTTCTTGGTGCGGTCAACGTCGCCGGCGGAGACGGCGGTGATTCGCTCGTCCATCCGGACAGCCCGTGCCGTCCGGATCTTCTGGAAAGCTGGTATGCGACGTTGGGGCGCTCCAGCCGCGTGCCCACGCTGTGGATGTACAGCGCGAACGACCGGTTCTGGGGTCCGCGCCTGCCCGCCGAGTGGTTCGCCGCCTACGTCCGCGCCGGCGGCCGGGGTCGCTTTGTCGAACTGCCGGCCGACAAGAACAACGGCCACTTCATCTTTACCCGCAACCCGCCGGCCTGGCATCCGGCGTTCGAGGCGTTCTCGGCGGAACTCGGCGTGCCGAACCCCGCGCGCTGATCTCAGCGGTGCAGCGAACGCGTCGAATCGCGGACCGCCAGCGTCGGTGTCGTCTCGCGCCGCACGACCGGACGATCCTCGATCATGGCGATGATTGCCTCCGCGGCGTGCTCGCCCAGTTCGGCCGTGGCGCGATGGACGCTCGTCAGCGGTGGGATCATGAACGTCGACGCCGGCAGGTCGTCGTAACCGATCACGGACACCTGTTGCGGCACCCGGATGCCCCGCCGATGCAGCGCCAGCATGGCGCCGTAGGCGGTCTCGTCGTTGGCGGCAAATACCGCTGTGAACTCTGCCTGCGCATCCAGCAGCTCGTTCATGCCGCGCAGGCCGCCATGCGCCGTGTAGTCACCTTCGGCGACGAGCTTCTTCGTGAACGGGATACGGGCCGTGGCCAGTGCCGTCTTGTAACCGTTCAGCCGCTGCACGGCATCGGCATGATCGGCGGGTCCGGCGAGATAGGCGATCCGCCGGTGTCCCTGGTCGATCAGGTACTGGGTGGCAAGGCTGGCACCTGCGGTACTGTCGACGTCGATGCAGTGTATGCGCTCCGCCGTAACGCTGCGCCCGGTCAGAATCAGCGGCGCACCGCGCGCGAGGTTGACGATCTCGAGCGACGGCAGGCAGCTGTTGAGAAGAATAATGCCTTCGACACGCCTGGCAAGGAGATGGTCGACGCAACGCCGTTCGTCTGCTTCCCGGTAGTGCCCGCTGACGAACAGCGCCGCGTAGTTGGCGCGCATCAGCCGCTGCTCGATCGCCGTCAGCGCCTCGCCGTAGAACGGACTGCCGAAGGACTGGGTGACGATCCCGACGCTCATCGACCGGCCGCGGGCCAGCGACCGCGCCACCGGGTTTGGAGTGAAGCGCAGCTTGCTGATAGCCGCCTCGACCGCGCGGACCTTGGATTCCCTGACCTTGGCGGTGCCGTTGAGGATCCGCGACACGGTGCTCGGCGATACGCCGGCCTCGGCAGCGACCATTTCGAGCGTCACGGCGGCGCCCGTGGATGCCGAATCGACGCTGCGTTCCAGATCTGATCGACGCATGATTGAACCCCCGCCTCTCACTCTGCCGCATCGCACGGCTTTCTCAAATTCCCCGCGGCCTCCAGGACAGTGCGTTGCAGCAAGAATGCCGCGCGCAGCGGGCGGATAACCTGGCCGTCGGTTTCAACCGGCGCATTCCCGGCTTGTCGCACCGCAGCAGTGCAAGTGTAACGCCCGGCGTATCTTGCCGCAGCGAGAGCTGTGATTGACAAGCGGTCGGCGAGTTCGTTACGGTCTGCAAGCGCTTTCAAGAATTGCAAGGACGGATCAATCAAGGCGTGCCGCGCGGCGGTTTGAAGTGCTCATCGGGGTGATAGCTCCGCTGGCGCAGACGCGAGCCACGGCCCGCTGATTTCTCCTTTACGACCGAAGGACAGACAACCGGTGAACACCATTGCATTGGCGCCCTCCACAAGCATGAAAGCGATCCGCCTGTTCGGCCTCGTCGCCTGCTTCGCGCTCGCGGCCTGTAACGACAACCCGAATTGGAAGAACTCCAATCCGTACGTGCGCGTGGGCGGAACGGCGACCGGCATCAGCGTCACGGGCGGCCCGGTCGTGCTGACCCTGAACGGCATCGCGGGCGAAGACCTGACCCTGACCCGTGACGGCAACTTCTCCTTCCCGCTGGCACTGCCCATCGCCACCGGCTACCAGGCGGTCGTGAAGTCCACGCCATCCGGCGTGAGCTGCACGCTGAAGAACGACACGGGCACGACCGCGGGGCCTGACGTCACGAGCATCATGGTGTCCTGTGCGACGCTGTACACGATCGGCGGCACGGTTTCCGGAGCAACCGGCCCCGTGGTCCTGCAGCTCAACGGTGCCAATGACCGCACTGTGAATTCGAACGGCAACTTCTCGTTCACGAACACCTACACGACCGGCTTCAACTACACCGTGACGGTGAGCACGGCACCCCTCGGCCAGGCCTGCGACGTCGCCAACGGCAAGGGTGTCACGGGCGGCACCGTGCTTAACATCACGGACATCGCGGTGACCTGCAGCACGTTGCCCTTCACGCTGCGCCCGCTGCCGGCCATCTACACGACCGGCAAGGCGATCAATTACGGCCCGTCGCGGGCCGGTGGTCCGCCGGCGGGTGAACTGCCCACCGTCGCACAGATCACCCAGGACCTCGACCTGATGTCGGCCGCCGGGTTTAACCTGATCCGGCTGTTCGGTTCCGATGCCGTCTCGGACCGGGTGTTCAGCACCGCGCTCGCGACGCACCCGGAACTCAAGTTCCAGTCTGGCATCTACCTCGAGGGCCCGACGTCGGCTCCGGCCTGCACGGAGTCCGTCAACGACGCGCAGATTGCCGCGGCGGTTGCCCAGGCCAACAAGTACGCCAACGTGGTCGCAGTCAGCGTCGGCAACGAGACCTCGTTCGCGCACAACCAACCGATCCAGTGCCTGGCGACGTACATCGCGAAGACCCGACTTCAGATCAAGCAGCCGGTGACGGCCGACGACGACTGGAGCTTCTACGCCGGCCTTACCGGTTCCGGCTACATTCCGGACACGATCGTGCCGCTCCTCGACTTCGTCTCGATCCACGAGTATCCGTTCAGCAACACGGGTCCGGCGAACTGCCCGAACTCGCCGCCGAACTGCGGCAACTGGAAGACCTGGAGCCAGGTCGGCGTGGCGGCCGGTCCCGCGCGCGCCGCGGCGATGATGAACGACTCGCTGGCGATCGCGAAGCAGTGGTTTGCCCAGGTCTATAACTACAAGCCGGCCGGTGAAACGATGACGATCGGCCAGATGAGGCCGATCACCATCGGCGAGACCGGCTGGAAGGCGACGCCGACGAGGACCAGCGACGCGATCGAGGCCCTTACGGGGCCAGCCGCCGCGAACCCCGTGAACGCGAAGTGGTACCTCGACCTCCTGGTCGGCAATCCGCTCGTCCAGAGCCCGGTGCTGCCGATCACCGCGTGGGAGGGTGCCGCGCAGGGCCCGCAGAAGATCTTCTACTTCGAGGCCTTCGACGAGGCGTGGAAGGGCGTCGACGACGGCTGGGGCCTGTGGGATGCGTCGCGCGCGCCGCGTTACGCCCTGTGCGGTACGAGCGTGCCCTCGGCGCCCAGCTGCACCGCCGGCGATTTCTACAACGGCGCAGGCTACTACCATTGATACGGCCCACCGCCGGTGCTGGCGCCCGGGAAGCAGCACCGGTCGAACCCATTTCGTCACTGCCGCAAGTCATCGCATCTGGAGTCCGCTGTGAATAGTCACCGTCTCGGTCTTGGTCTGGCCATAGCGACGACTTTGTACGCCGCGCAGGCAGTGGCCGCCGTCAAGTACGGCCCTCTGGAAATAGCGGGCTTCCTCAAGGACGAATATTCCGTGTGCGACACCTGCTCGCCCGGGCTTTTGAACCAGTCATCCTACGACCCGCGGGGCGTCCTGAACCCCCCGTACCCGCAGCTCAACCAGCCGAGCGCCTTCAACGGCCACGCGGCAGCGAACCTCGGGCTCATCCAGCTGTCGGCTGCGCTGACCCACGAGTTTGACAACGCCGTGCTGATCGAAGGCCGGGCGACGGGACGTGCGCGCAATGGCAAGGAAGACATTCCCGGTCGCTACCTGATCGACGGCTACCTCGGCATCACCCATCCAAAATGGGGCTCGCTCAAGGCGGGTGTCATCACGGCCCGGTCGTGGTCGCGCTCGGATGCGTTCGCCTACCCGATCGGCCTGTCCAATTCCTGGGCCCTGTCGGGAGCGGGATACGGTGTATTCCCGCAGGCCATTCGCTACACGACCCGCCAGTTCGAGACCCGCTACGGCAAGCTGACGCTTGAAGCGACCTTCGCCGAGTCCGGCAAGCAGGATCCGATCAACAAGGACTTCCTGGAAAAGACGTATGCCGCTGCCGGCACGTCGATCGCCGCCTCCGCGCCGCGCCCGAAGCTGCTGGAGCTCTTTGCCCAGTTCTCGAACGACAAGAACCTGGTGGAACTCGTCGTGCAGACCAGCGAGGGCGGCACGCAGAGCTCGTTTTCGCAGGGCTCGTTCGTCGGCTCGCAGGGCAACACGGAGAGCCTCGCCAATGCGAACGTCAACACGCCGGGCTACCGCACGCCGCACGAAAACGTCGAAACCCTGCAGGGCAACTACTATTACAGCCCGCAATGGCGCCTGACCTGGGGCGTGCGCCGTAACGAGTGGTCCGGCCAGCAGCAACAGTGCGATTTCGGATTCTTCAAGCCCGCGCCGGCACCGCCCGCGCTTCCCTACGGTTGCTTCTACGACCAGGCCGGGTTCAACTACGCCAGCGACAAGGGCGTGCATCACGCGATCGAGTACGACGGCATGCTGGGTCTGTCCTACCTTCGCGGCCTGTGGGCATTTACGGCCGGCGGCGTGCAGATGAACAAGGCCTTCACGCACTCGCCGACCGAATGGGGTCAGGGGAACCGGGCGACCTTCGTGAACCTGGGCGTGTACCGGCGCATGCCGGAGATTTCCCAGTACCTGGAAGTGTACGGTGGCCTGGGTCGCGAAATGTTCTGGCGTGCCGGGCCGGCGCCGCTCAGCATGCCGAGCAATCTCGCCTTCGGCGGTGCAGACCCGCGCGTCGTCCGCTACAGCAACAGCTTTGTGCTGGGTGGCAATATCGTCTTCTGAGGAATCTAGCCATGACGAGCCTCGACTTCTGGCCGCGCACACGCACCGGCAAGCGGGCGGCCGCCTGCGTCCTGATCGCGATCGTGGGAGGCTCATCGGGCATCGTCGCCGCGTCGCGGGCCGATGATGGCGTCCGGCTCGGGCTCGGAACCTACTTCACCAAGCCGCGCTCCGGGATCCTCGGCGCCGATGCTTCGCCGCCCGTTGCCGAATTCCGCGCCGGCGAGGCACTCGGTCGCGCGGCGCCGACCAGCCAGTGGTACACCTCGGTGATGTTCGAGCGCTGGTCGTCGGGTATGCATGCGCACCCGATGACTTACAAAGCGACTGCCGCCGGCTTCGAACTCGGCCTTCCGACGCAGAGCATCGTCACCGACGGCGGCAGCCGTGAACTGCGCTACGCGCACGCACCGGCGGTCGTCGTCTCCCCGGTCGCCTTCAAGCCCCAGGACGCCCGGCTGTCGGGGTTCTCGGACTGGTCTGCGGAGATTACGTTCGGCATGGGCTCGGAGTCGCTGAAGACCACGATCCTTCACGGCAGCCCGTTCAGCTACTACGAACTCGCCAGTGGCGATGTGCGCTTCCACCTCACCGGCAAGCCCGACATCGTCGCCGATCCCCACGACGGCAAGCACGATCCCCGCGTCGCCGCGTTCACGGTAGGCGGCCATACCTACGCCGTGTTTGCGCCGAGCGGCAGCCGTTTATCGTCAAAGAGACCAGCAGCAAGAAGAAGCTCTTCGTTATAGAAAGCTATCCCTTCATTTGCTCCGGAATCATAGTAATGATGACGGATTTCACGCTCGTTTCGCCACGACATGGCCAATTGCTTGTAGCTAACCACTCAAAATTTCCCTTATTAAATGATTCTCGT
>CAIMCI010000225.1 GCA_903839465.1 uncultured Pseudomonadota bacterium | reverse complement strand
CTGATCGCCTTCCTGCTGCCGTGGCTGTCGATCGAACGTGGCGTGTTCGTGGTGGCCGGCATGGTCAGCGTGGTGCTCGTGGCGCTGACGCGGATCGGCTTTGACCGGGTGGTCGACGACGAGCTCTTCAAGCGCCGGGTGCTGATCCTCGGCGCCGGCCGGCGCGCGACCTCGGTCCTGAAGCTCCGCCGCCGCTCCGACCAGCGTGGTTTCCTCGTCCATGGCTACGTGGCAAGCCCCGGCGAGGCGGTAGCCATACCGCCCGAGCGCCTGGTCGCCCCGGGCGAGGCGCTCCTCGCCTATTGCCGGGAGCACGAAATCGACGAGATCGTGGTCGCGCTCGATGACCGGCGGCGCAACTTCCCGGTGCATACGCTGATCGAGGCGCGCCTCGGCGGCATCGAGATCATCGAGCTCGTCGACTTCCTCGAGCGCGAGACCGGCAAGGTACGCCTCGACGTGCTGAACCCGAGCTGGATCATCTTCGCCGAGGGCTTTCGCCGCCATCCGTGGCGCCTGATCGCCGGGCGCATCTTCGACGTTACGGTTTGCCTGCTGCTGCTCGCGATCGTCTGGCCGGTGATGCTGCTCGCGATCCTCGCGATCAAGCTCGACGAAGGTCCCTCGGCGCCGGTCCTGTACCGGCAGGTGCGGGTCGGCCTCGAGGGCCGTCGCTTCCACGTGCTCAAGTTCCGCAGCATGCGCGTCGATGCCGAGCGGGGCCGTGCGCAGTGGGCGTCCAAGCACGACCCGCGGGTGACCCGGATCGGCAACTTCATGCGCAAGTCGCGCATCGACGAGCTGCCGCAGCTCGTGAACGTGCTCGTCGGCGACATGAGCTTCGTCGGCCCGCGGCCGGAACGTCCGGAATTCGTCGAGGGCCTCGAACAGCGCATTCCGTATTACCGCGAGCGGCACGCGGTCAAGCCCGGCATCACCGGCTGGGCGCAGCTCTGCTACCCGTACGGTTCCTCCGAGGAGGATGCCGCCGAGAAGCTGCAGTTCGATCTCTACTACGTCAAGAACCAGACGCTGCTCTTCGACCTCGTGATCATGCTGCAGACCGCCGAGGTCGTGCTGTGGGGGAAGGGGCGCTGATGTCACCGAGCGCCGAAGGCATCGGCGTCGCCGGTTACGCGCTCGCCGCGGTCGCCTATCTCGTCTTCTCGCTGCTCCTCGCGACCGCGTGGCGCGCGAAGATGAAGGGCTCGCGCCTCCTGCCGGCGGTGGCCGGCACGACGCTCTGGGCGCTGCTGCTTGCGACCGCGGCCGCGCGCGGCGCGCTGCCGCCACTGCAGTGGGCCGGCGTCGAGGCGCTGCGTACCGCGCTCTGGTTCGCGTTCCTGCTCGGCATCCTGACCGGTTCGGGCGGGCGGGTGAGCGGCTGGCTCAAGGTCGCCTGCTACGGCAGCGTCGTCCTGACCGCGCTGGCCGGGATCCTCGCGGACCGGTGGCTCGCCGATGCGGGCGCCGGTGCCACGAGCCTCCTCTTCCTGCTCGGCCTCACGCAGTCGATCCTCGCGCTCGTGCTCCTCGAGCAGGTGATACGCCATACCCGGCAGACCCAGGAGTGGCGCGTCAAGTTCCTCTGGCTCGGGGTCGGCACTTTCTGTGTCTACGATCTCCTCTTCTACTCGGTCTCGTTCCTCTACCGCCAGCTGAACATCGAGCTCTGGCTCGCGCG
>CAIMCI010000224.1 GCA_903839465.1 uncultured Pseudomonadota bacterium | reverse complement strand
TGCTGCAGCAGGTGGCAGGCCGCTGCCGGTTCGGTCGGCAGGCCTCCGGGTGCTAGCGAGGCGAGGAGCGGGTCGGGCAGCGGCGCGCCGCCGGTGAGGTGCGAGGCGATTGCGGTCGTGTACGCCCCGAGCTGATCGAGCAGTACCGGCGCGAAATTGACGACCGCGCGTGCGCCGGCCACGGCCTCGAGGTGCGCGGCCATGTCCGCGTAGTCCTTGATCGCGTGCAGGTACGTCCACGGCAGCGTGAAGTTGCCGCTGCCGAGATCGCGGTACTCCGGCTGGTGCATATGCCAGCACAGCACGACGTTCAGTGGCCTCGTGCCGGCGGGCCCGGCCGGTGCAGACACGCAGCGACTCAGCCGGCGTTGCGGAGCATGTCAGGCGTCACGAGGACGACGCCCTGCGCGGTCACTTCGAAGCGCTTCGCATCAAGCTCGAGGTCTTCGCCGATTGTGAGCCCCGCCGGAACGTCGCACCCCTCGTCGAGGATGGCGCGCTTGATAGTGCAACCCGCGCCGATCGTCACGTTCGGCAGGACGACGGTCGCGTGCACCAGCGCACGCTCCTCGACACGGACATCGGAAAAGAGCATCGACTGGCGGACGAGGGCGCCCGAAATAATCGAGCCACCGGAAATCATCGAGTTGATTGCCATGCCGCGGCGCGTGTCCTCGTCGAGGATGAACTTCGCGGGCGGCCGCTGCAGCTGGTAGGTCCAGATGGGCCACTCGTCATCGTAGATGTTGAGCTCGGGCGCGACGTGAACGAGCTCCATGTTGGCCTCGTAGTAGGCATCGAGCGTACCGACGTCGCGCCAGTAGGCCTGCGCACGCGTGTGCACGTCCTGGAACGCGTAGGCATAGACCTTTCCGCCGCCAATGGCCTGCGGAATGATGTCCTTGCCAAAATCGTGCGCCGAGGCAGGATCGGCCGCATCGCTGCGCAGCATGTGGTCGAGGGTATCGGCGTTGAAGACGTAGATTCCCATCGACGCGAGCGCGATATCGGCTCGGCCCGGCATCGGCTCAGGATGCTGGGGCTTTTCGGTGAACTTCGTGACGCGGTTCTGCTCGCCCACGGACAGGACGCCGAACTCGCGGGCCCGGTCCACCGGCACCTCGACGACGCCAACCGTGATATCGGCGCCGGTCTCCACGTGGTGGGCGATCATCGGACCGTAGTCCATCTTGTAGATGTGGTCGCCCGCCAGCACCAGTACGTGCTTGGGCCGATGCGCGCGGATGTAGTCGAGGTTCTGGTACACGGCATCCGCCGTGCCCCGGTACCAGTGCTCGCCGACCTGCTGCTGCGCCGGCACCACGTCGACGAACTCACCGAATTCGCCGCGCAGGTAGCCCCAGCCGCGATGGACGTGGTCGATCAGCGCCTGCGCCTTGTACTGGGTCAGCACGCAGATCTGGCGGATACCGGAATTCACGCAGTTGGAGAGCACGAAGTCGACGATCCGGAACTTGCCGCCAAAGGGCGTTGCCGGCTTGCAGCGATGGGCGGTCAGCTGCTTGAGGCGCTCGCCCCTGCCGCCTGCCATGATGACGGCGAGCGTGCCGCTGGTAAGACGACTGACGTAGCGGCCGGAGGTCGTCTGTCGCATGGGCACACCCTACAGTAACGAGGCGGCGGGTAGGGCTATGGTACCTTTCCACGGACCCGACGCAAACGACGCCCCGTGCAAGAAAACCTACGCCTACTGCTCGACCAGAACGCCGCCGATTACGCACGGCTGGCGGCGGCGAGCCACGACGATCCGTTCGCCGTGCTCGGCCCGCACCGGGTCGGCAACGACCTCCTCGTCGTCGTGCTGCTGCCGGATGCGAGCGAGGTTTGCCTTGCCGGCGACATAACGCTGGCGCGCTACGGCAGCACGGACGTCTTTGCCTGGCTCGGCGATCCGGAGCAGATACCGGTTCCATACCGCCTGAGCTGGCGCGACGGCAGCGGCACGGCGCACACCCGGGTCGATCCGTATTCCCTTCCAGCCTGCCTGCCGGAGGTGGCGCTTGCCCGCTTCGGCACGGGACAGGCTGACGACGCCTGGCGGTGGCTCGGCGCGCACCGGGTCCGGTTCGCGGGCCTGGACGGGGTGCGCTTCGCCGTCTGGGCGCCAAACGCGCGCCGGGTATCGGTCGTGGGAGATTTCAACGCCTGGGACGGTCGCCGGCACCCGATGCGCTTGCGCATCGGTACCGGCGTCTGGGAGCTGTTCATCCCGAATCTGGGCGACGGACTCTACAAATTCGAACTGCTGACCGCCGCCGGCGACGTCGTGATCAAGATCGACCCGTACGGGACGGCCTTCGAGCGACGCCCGGCCACGGCGGCACGGCTGCCGCAGCCGAGCGCGCACCGCTGGGGCGATGCCGACTGGCTGAGCCGCCGGGCGGCGGCGTCGTTCATCGATCGCCCGCTCAGCATCTACGAGGTGCACCTGGGCTCCTGGCGGCGGCGCGCGGACGGCGGCTTCCTGACCTACCGCGAGCTCGCCCATCCGCTCGCCGAGCACGTCCGCTCGCTAGGCTTCACCCACGTCGAGCTCCTGCCGATCATGGAGCATCCGCTCGATGAATCGTGGGGCTACCAGACCACCGGCTACTTCGCGCCGACCAGCCGGCACGGCAGTCCGGACGACCTGCGCTTCCTGGTCGACCATCTGCACCAGTGCGGAATCGGCGTGCTGCTCGACTGGGTGCCCGGCCACTTTCCGCGCGACAGCCACGCGCTCGCGCGCTTCGACGGCGGCCCGCTGTACGAATATGCCGACCCGCGCAAGGGTGAGCATCGCGAGTGGGGTACCTATATCTTCGACTACGGGCGCAACGAAGTCCGCTCGTTCCTGTATGCCAGCGCCGCCTACTGGATCGAGGAGTTCCACTTCGACGGCCTGCGCGTCGACGCGGTCGCCTCGATGCTGTACCTCGATTACGCACGCCCGGACGGCGAGTGGCTGCCGAACGTGCACGGCGGCCGCGACAATCTGGAGGCGGTCGCGTTCCTCCGCCAGCTGAACACGATCATCCATGCCCGTTTCCCCGGCGCGGTCATGATCGCCGAGGAATCGACGGCCTGGGCCGGGGTCACCGCCCCCGTGGCGCTCGCTGGCCTTGGCTTTGATCTCAAGTGGAACATGGGCTGGATGCACGACACGCTCGCCTACTTTCGCGAGGACGCGCTCTTTCGCCGCTACCACCACAACCGACTGACCTTCGGCATCACGTATGCGTGGTCCGAACGCTTCGTGCTGCCGTTCTCGCACGACGAGGTGGTCCATCTCAAGCGCTCGCTCCTCGGGCGGATGCCGGGCGACGACTGGCAGGCGCACGCCAACCTGCGCCTGCTCTACACCTGGGCGTTCCTGTTCCCGGGCAAGAAGCTGCTCTTCATGGGCGCGGAACTCGCCGCCCGGGGCGAGTGGAACAGCGCCGGCGAACTGCCGTGGGCCAGGCTCGCCGAACCGCTGGCGCGCGGCATCGCCTCGCTCTTGACGGATCTGAACGGGCTGTACCGGCGGTCTCCCGCGCTGCATGCCTCCGACCACGATCCGGCCGGCTTTCGCTGGCTCGATGCCGACGATGCGGCGCACAGCATCTACGCGTTCGAGCGCCGCTCGGGCGGGGAGCACCTCGTGGTCGCACTCAACCTGACGCCCGTGCCCCGCCACGGCTATCGCCTCGGCCTGCCCGGCGAGGGCCACTGGCTGGAGGTACTCAATACGGATTCGCGGCACTACGGTGGCGGCAATATCGGCAACGCCGAACGCGTGGCGGCGGACGCCGTGCCTGCCCAGGGCTGCTCGCACTCGGCCATCATCACCCTGCCGCCGCTCGGCGCGCTGGTCCTCGGTCGCGCGCGCGGGCTATAGCGGCGTCAGGAGTCCGAGCTCGTACGGATGCGACAGGGCCGGATGCACCGGCACGGCCCGTACCGATGCCGCGATCTGCCCCGACCAGGGCGGGACGCACTCGATGCGGTAGAGACCGCGGCCGCGGCCGTCGCGCTCGCCGGTCGGCTGGAAGTGACTCTGCGCCGCCTGCTTGCCACCGCGGACCCGGCTGCCGGGATGGGCCGCGAACGCGGTCAGGGCCGGTGGCTGGTGGTCGCCGGCCGGAATCTCCCGCGTCAGGTTGAGTTCCAGGACAACGTCGTCGACGCTCAGGCCATTGAGCTCAACGGCGACCGCCATCGTGATCCGATCGCCGAACTGGGCGCGGTCCGGGCGCTCGGAAGCAAGCTCGAGCCGAACGCCGGGCCAGCGCCGGCGCACCTCGGCCTTCCAGTCCGCCAGCCGCGCGCCAGCCGCGCAGTTATCGGCACCGAGTTCCGCGCCGCGCCGCGCCGCCGGCGCGTACATGCCGGTGACGTAGTCGGCGAGCATCCGCCGGGTGTTGAACGCGGGCAGGACGGTCGCCATCGAACGCCTGGCCTTGGCTATCCACTCGCGCGCGAGGCCCGCCCCGTCCCGGTCGTAATAGAGCGGCACGACCTGGTCCTGGAGGATCTCGTAGAGCGAACGGGCATCCTCGGCATCGCGGCTCGACTCGTCGGCATCCGAGGCCGGGATCGCCCAGCCGTTCTCGCCGTCGTAACCCTCCGCCCACCAGCCATCGAGCACCGACAGGTTGATCGTGCCGTTGATCGCGGCCTTCATGCCGCTGGTGCCGCTCGCCTCGAGCGGCGGCACCGGGTTGTTGAGCCAGACGTCGACGCCGGCCACGAGCGACCGGGCGAGCCCCATGTCGTAGTCCTCGAGAAACAGCACCCGGCCGAGGAACTCCGGCTGCGAGGCGAGGGCGTCGAGGTCGCGGATCAGCCGCTTGCCGGGCTCGTCCGCCGGATGGGCCTTGCCGGCGAAGAGAAAGACGACCGGCCGATCGGCGTCGGCGACAATCGACTTCAGGATGGCCTGGTCGCGAAAGAGCAGCGTCGCGCGCTTGTAGGTCGCGAAACGGCGCGCAAAGCCGATCGTGAGCACGCGCGGGTTGCGCGGATCGAGGAACCGCGTGAGACGTGCGCAGTGCGTCTCGCTCAAATGGTGGCGCTGGCACTGGCGCTGCAGCCGCTCCCGCACGGCGGTGAGCATGCTGGACTTCACGGCCTGGCGCACTTCCCAGAAGCGCTCGTCCGGCAGCTCGTGGAGGCGGTCCCAGTAGCGGGCGTCCGACAAGCGCACCCGCCAGTCCTCGCCGTACTGCTCGTCGAACAGGTCCTTCCAGCGTTGCGACAGGAAGGTCGGCACGTGCACGCCGTTGGTGACGTAGCCGACGGGGTTGTCCTCGGCCGGCACCTCGGGCCAGACGTGCGCACACAGCCGCGCCGATACCTCGCCGTGGATCCGACTCACGCCGTTCTGGTAACGCGACAGACCGAGGGCGAGCTCGGTCATGTTGAACTCGTCCGCATCGCCGTGGCGGCCGAGAGCGAGGAAGGCGGCCGTGTCGAGCCCGAGCGACGCCGGAAAGTCGCCGAACTGCCGCTGCACGAGGTCGCTGGCGAAGTAATCGTGGCCGGCAGCGACGGACGTATGGGTCGTGAACACGCAGGCTGCCGCCACCGCTTCGCGTGCCGCGCCGATGCTGACGCCGCTCGCCACGTGTTCGCGCAGGAGTTCGAGGCCGAGGAAGGCGGCGTGGCCCTCGTTCATGTGCCAGACCGCAGGCGTCAGGCCCAGCGCCCGCAGCGCCCGGACACCGCCGATGCCGAGGATCATTTCCTGGCGGATACGGGTCTCCCGATCGCCGCCATAAAGGTTGCGGGTCAGGTCGCGGTCGGCCGCGCTGTTCTCCGGCACGTCCGTATCGAGCAGGATGACCGAGATCCGGCCGGCCGGCGCGCGCCAGGCCCGCGCCACCACGTCCCGCCCCTCGATGCGGACGGTCACCCGAAGCTCGCGTCCGGCCGAATCCAGGCACGGCGAGACCGGCAGGTCGCGGCTGGAGAAATCACGGTACTGGGCCACCTGCCAACCGTCCGGGTTCAGGGTCTGGGTGAAATAGCCCTGACGGTAGAGGAGCCCGACCGCGACGAACTCGATGCCGACGTCACTGGCGGTCTTGCAGTAGTCGCCGGCCAGCACGCCGAGGCCGCCCGAATAGATCGGGAAGCTCTCGTGGAAGCCGTATTCGGCGCAGAAGTAGGCGACGAGCTGCCCGGCCTCGAGGCTCGGAAAATCACTGGCGTGGGGGGCACCGAGATCGGCATCGAAGCTGTGCAGAACCTTGCCGAACGCACGCAGGAAGTCCGCGTCGGACGCCGCCGCGTCGAGGCGGGCCTGGTCCAGGCAGCGCAGGAAGAGCCGGGGATTGCCGCCGGTCGAGTTCCAGAGATCCGGATCCAGCGACTCAAAAAGCTTGCGGGTCGGCCGGTGCCAGCTGAAGCGCAGGTTGCCGGCGAGTTCTTCGAGCCGCGCCAGTGGCGCCGGCAGCACGGGGTTGATTTCGAGTGTGAAGGTCTGGGGATTCATGAACCGGTGCTTGGATCCGACTGACTTTGGAGCGCGTCAGTCTAGCATCGGTCGATGGCAGGCTCATTGACCCGGACCGCTCCCTGATCGCGCGGTCACCGCTTGCATCCCATTGCAGTCCCCGCTTGCAGCGCGGGGAGAGCCGGCCGCCTCGCGCTCCTGTCGAAAAGGCCGCGTCCCTTCGGCAACGGTCTGATTCACAGCGAACACGAAGCGTCGGCGCACGTACCATACCTGAGCCGCGGTCCAGCACAATCCCGTCACGCAGCAATCGGGAGGATCTCCTTGCGAACAATTGTGAACCGTCGCTGTGCACCCCACCGCGCCTCGCGATGCCATGACTGAGACGGCCTACCGCGTGCGGCTTGCCGAGGTCGCGGACGTTCCCGCGCTCGAGGCACTGATCGCCAGTTCCATCAGGGGTTTAGGCGCCGCGCACTACACGGCCACGCAGCTCGACGCGGCGCTCGGCCGGGCCTTCGGGGTCGATAACCAGCTCATTGCGGACCGCTGCTACTTCGCCGTCGATGCGGGCGGGAAGATCGTCGCCTGCGGCGGTTGGAGCTACCGCAAGACCCTGTTCGGCGCCGACGGGCGGGCAACGCGCGACTCGACATTACTTAATCCGGCCACCGATGCCGCACGCATCCGCGCGTTTTTCGTGGACCCCGAGTGGTCACGCCGCGGCATAGGCCGGCGACTGCTGGCGCTGTGCGAGGCTGCTGCCATGGAGGCGGGCTATACGCGGGTGGAACTGATGGCGACCCTGTCGGGAGTGCCGCTCTACGAAGCCTGTGGCTTCATCGCCCATCCGCCCGAGGCGCACGCGGTGGCTGACGGCGTCGAGCTTCAGTTCGTGCCTATGTCAAAGACGCTGTTACCGGTTGCGCCATAAGCTCCAGAGGGCCTCACAGGCTATTCGCGCGCGTCGAGAAACGGGGGCTACCACGACAAGCGCGGCAGCCCCCGAACACCACTCAGTAGCGATAGGTCGCCGTGACACCAAAGGTCCGCGGCCGTACGCCGCGGGCAAAGTACAGGTAGTCACCCGTCGGCGCGAGTGGCGGTGCCAGCGTCGCCGGGTAACCGATGTCACGCGACGTGAACACCTGAGGATGGGCATCGGTCAGATTGTTGGCGAAGACCGACAGGTCGATGCCACTCCAGCGCATACCGGCACGCAGGTTCAGATTGCGTATTTCCGGCAGGCCCGGGATCGTGACGTCGTTCAAACCGTTCGCGACGTTCTGGCCAGGCAGCTTCGCCGTCTGTGCGGTCGAGTACTGGAAGTCCGCCCGCACGTACGGAGCCCGGTCGCGCCACGTAGCGAAGGTGTACTCGCCCGTGAACAGGAACGTCCACGGCGCGCCCAGCAGGCGGTCCCCTTCACTGACGATCGTCGGGAAGGTGGCCGCCGCCTCGTTGACGCACTTGGACCCATTGAATGAAAGTGAACCGGCGCACGACGACTTGCTGAACTTGGCGTCCGTGTAACCCACCGTCAGGCCCACCGTCAGCGGTTCGATCACCCGGTACTGAACGTCGATGTCGCCGCCGTGGCTGCGCACCTTGCCGAGGTTCGCGACGAACTGCTCGCCGCAGGTCGGCAGATAAACGTTCTGCTGGATGTTCTTCCAGTCGATCGTGAACAGGCTCGAGTTGATCTGCAGGCGATGATCGAGGAAGGTGTTCTTGCCGCCGATCTCGTAGCTCCACAGGCTGTCGGACTGGTACTGGCCCGGAACCTTCACATGCCCGTCGGAGCCCAGCGGGAAACCGATGCTCTGCAGGTCATGATCGCAAATCGAGCCCACGCCGACGTTGACGCCACCGACCCGATAACCCTTGGACGCGCTTGCGTAGTACAGGTTGTCGCGATCCGGCTGCCAGCTCAGCACCACCTTCGGTGTGATCGGCTTTTCCGAGCCGTTCGCGGTGATGGGCACGGCATCGGCCGCCCCGGTGAAGGCACCGCTGCTGACGCTGATACCGTCGTAATCGACCTTCGAAACGCGCAGACCCGCCGTTACCTTCAGTGTATCGGTGAACTTCCAGGTGGCCTCGCCGAAGGCGGCGATCTGTTTGTCGACGACACGGTTGACCGGGCCGTGGTAGAGCACCCCGCCCGGGCAAGGAACCCCGAGATAGCCGGCACACAGCGAACCGTAGGGCAGCCCTGCCGCGGTGTACTCCGCATCGATGGTCGGATCAACAATGTCTTCGGCCACGTTCTCGCGCATGTGGGAGTAGAACAGACCGACGTTCCACTGCAGGCGCGAGGTCACGTCCTTCGAGGCCAGCCGGAACTCCTGGTAGAAATTGCTCTGCGAATCCTCGAACGGCGCATAGCCGCCCGGAATCGACGGGTTGCTCGGGTAGGAGTTCAGGTTGATGAAGGACGCCCGCAGGTACTGGGTGTAGTCCGACGTCGAATGCTGATCACGCGAGTAGTACGACGTGTTGGACGTCAGCTGGCCGACACCCGCATCCCATTCCGCTTTGATGTTCGCAATCCAGAACGGATCGGTGCTGGGGTTGGCGCGGTGATTGCCGTTGCGGAAGACGCCGCTGCTCGGGTCCGACAACGCCGGCCAGTAGATGGCCGTGTCGTTGATATGGAGTTCCTGGTAATAGAACGACGGACTGATCGACAGGGTGTCGGTCGC
>CAIMCI010000223.1 GCA_903839465.1 uncultured Pseudomonadota bacterium | reverse complement strand
CTCGTCCGGCGTCAGGCCGTAGGTGGCGAGCGTCTCGCGGTTGCGCTTGCGGATCGCTGCCGGATCCTCGTGGTAGATCGCATCCATGGAGCGCTGCACGATGTCTATTCCCGGGATCCCGGCCAGGCCCACGAAGCGCATGCCAAAATTGCCGGCTGCATCGACCTTCGCGGCATGGCTGACCGCGTTCTTCAGCGTCTGGTTGTTGGTATAGGGATCCACGGCGAGCTTTTCGTACCAGCGCCGCTCGGCGGCGCTGACGCCGAGATAATGATCGGCGTACTTCTTGGCGGCATCCGCGCCGGCATCGGCCGCGTGGGACGCCGAACTGCCGGCGCCCGAGCCGGACCCGGAGCCGGACGTGCTGCGCTTCGCCGAGTCGGCCAGCTCCTCGCCCTTGGCCGTGTAGCCCTGGAACATGTGGCCGATGCCCGTCGGAATGCCGACCACAACCTTGAACGGGTTCTTGACGACCTGCCCGACCGTCTTGATCTCGTTGCCGACTCCCGTAACCGCGCCACCGGCGAAGACCTCGATGTCCGACGTCTTGGCGAGTTCGTTCAGCGCCTCGACCTCGTGGATGCGCACGCGCGCCGCGAACTTGCCGTAGCCGTCGAATTTGCCGTACTTGCTGTCGACGACGTAGTGATGCATCAGGCCGTCGCTCAGCACCGGGTCAACGACGTGGTAGTTGTCGCCAGTCACCTTGAGATCGGGCAGCAGCACGGTCGGCGACTGCTCGGGCGGTGTTTCGAAGGCATCGTCGGCCCTGGCGAGCGGACCGGCCAGTGCCAGCACCGCGCAGACGAGGACCGGCCGCGCTGCAGAAACCCAGACGGGGCGACGAGCCGGCTGAACGGACGCAGTCATGGTGTTCACCTGTCGGGTAGTCGCCGCGCGGCCCCCGCCTTATTAAGAAAAACCCGAACGGCGGGCCGCGCAGCGGCACGCATTACATAATCCGCTCCCATCATCGTCGCCGCCTTTGACCGCTGTCAATTTGCGGCGCGCCAAAACGACTTCGTTAACCCTACGGGGCGGCCGTGAACGGCCAGCTGATCGGCGGTCCTCCGCCCAGGTTGTCCTTGTAGGTGATCGTGCCGCTCGCGCCACCCGCGCTGAGGCTTGTCACCGTCACGGTCAGCGTGACGTCACCGTTGAATACCGGCCCGCTGCCGGTCATCAACGGCGGTGCCCCGTTCAGGATGAACGGCGTCACCGGGTTTACGCTGACCGGCACGCCACCGTCCGAGATCGCAACCTGCCCACCGAATTCGGCCAGCGACGAGGACAGGAGCACGAGCACCGAACCGCTGAGATCCCAGACCTCGTGGGTCGCGGCGTTGATCTCGCCGGCACCGGACGTGATGATGAACGCCCCGCCAAAGCCCGCCACCCCGCTACCGGCGGTCATGATGTCGGTCGGATTGACCTGCGCCGCGACCCGCGGCGCGGGAAGCGGCGTCAGCTGGCCGGTAGCCCCCACCGCGAACTGCAGGACGGTACTGACGGCACCCGCGACCGTGGTCGGCATGCTGGTGACGTAGGCGTATCGCCCCGAGGCATCGAGCCGAATCCTGCGCGGCTCGGTGTTGGCACCGGTACTGACCGTCGCGGGTGACAGCGGCGTCAGGCTGCCGTCTGCCCCGACCGAGTACTGCGAGATGCTCGCCGTGTCGCGGTTGGTGACGTACGCAAAACGCCCGGTCGGATCGACCGCCACGGACTGCGGCCGCGTACCGGCTGTCGTGACCCGCGGCGTCGGCAGCGGAGACAGGGTCCCGTCCGCGCCGACCGCGAACTGCGACACGCTGCTGCCACCGCTGTTGGCAACGTAGACATAGAGCCCTGTCGGATGAACGGTGACGGAGACCGCCTGGGCCCCCGTGCCGGCACCGGTACCGACCGCCGGCGCGAGCACCGACAGCGTGCCGTCGGCACCGATCGCGTATTGGGAGACCGTGTTGTCGCCGCTGTTTGCCGCGTAGACGTACAGGCCGGTCGGCGACACGGCAAGATCGTACGGAAGCGAACCCGACGGGACCGTCGGCACCGCGAGCGGCAGCAGCGAACCGGGCGGACTCGTCGACAGCTGATACTGGGATACGGTGCTGTCCTGCCAGTTCGCTACGTAGGCGTACTGGCCGGTCGGATCAACGACCACGGCCTGCGGCTGGTTGCCGGTCGCGACCAGCGCCGGGCTCATGGGCGTCAGAACCCCGTCGGCGCCGATCGTGTACTGCGAAATGCCGCCACCCGTACCGACGTTTGCCACGTAGGCGTAGCGTCCGAAGACGTCGCGGGTGATTGAGGTTGGCTGCGCGCCGGCCGGGACGGTCGCCGTCGCCAGCGGCACGAGTGATCCGTCAGCGGCTATCGAGTACTGCGACACGCTGGCACTGCCGGCATTCGTGACGTAGGCGAAGGCCGCCGCCACGCCCACGACGACCGACTGCGTCACCTGCGGCGCGGGGGCGTAGATGGCATTGCCCGGCTGGTTGGCCGCGATCACGCAGGTTCCGGTGGCCACCCCAAACACGGCGTTGCCGGACACCTGGCAGGTCGCCGGTGTGGTCGAGGTGAATACCGGCACGAGCCCGGAACTTGTCGTAGCCGCCAGCGTCCCGATCGTGCCGACCGTCACCGTCGGAGCAGCGCCGAACACGATGGATTGCACGGTCGTTCCGCTGTTGGTGAACCGCTGGGTGACCTGCGCGGCTGGGGCGTAGACCGAATTTCCGTACTGGTTGGCGGCGATGATGCAGGTGCCCTTGGTCAGAACGCTCACGGTGTTGCCGCTGACGGTGCAGACCGCCTCGGTCATCGACGTCAGCGTGACAGCCAGCCCGGAGCTCGCCGTGGCCGCTACCGTCCCGCTGGCACCCACCGCCACGGGTGGCGTCGGAGCAAACGAGATCACCTGGCTGGTGACGCCGACCGAGCGAACGCGGCGGATACGCTGGTTGCCACCGTCGTTAATGTAAAGAGTGCCACCCGAATCGACGGCCACGGCGACCGGCTGGTTGAGCGCCGCCAGCAGCGGATCCGCGCCGTCCCCGGTGAAGCCGGTCACGCCGGTACCCACCTCGG
>CAIMCI010000222.1 GCA_903839465.1 uncultured Pseudomonadota bacterium | reverse complement strand
CCGGTCGCGCCTGCGGCGGGCAGGGATACGATGTCATTCGGGGTGGCGAGGACGAGCGCAGTCTGCTTGTCGCGTGCAAGCTGCCGAAATAGGCGGCGCACGCGACGGCTTCAACCAGGAGGCGAGGTTTCGCATTGCGGCGGCGGCAGCCTGCGTCGCCGAACGAAGCTCGGTCTGAAGCC
Source organism: uncultured Pseudomonadota bacterium (assembly GCA_903839465.1). Classification (GTDB taxonomy): domain Bacteria; phylum Pseudomonadota; class Gammaproteobacteria; order Steroidobacterales; family Steroidobacteraceae; genus CAIKMS01. Next base: position 12,580 of record CAIMCI010000222.1, on the reverse strand, counting down.
TCGGATCGTCCACCTCCGCGAAGGCGAGCGGCACGTCGGTGCGATAGTACTTCGCCAATCCGCCGAAACCCGCCACGCCGAGATTGATATACGCCAGCGACAGCGGTGTCTTCAGGTTCTTTTGAGTCTCCGGCGCGGTCCGCACGACCAATGGCGCATAGCGGATGAACGCCTGCAGGCGCTGCCGCGCCGGCGCGTACGGTCGAACGACGTAGACCGACGGACCGATGGATTCATTGGAATCGCTGCGACCGAGGTAGTGCTCGGGGTTTCGGAACGGGGCGTCCGCCACGTCTATCCAGAACAACTCGACGTCGATGCGGGTCCGCAGGTAATCGCGCTCAAATTGCCAGTCGCGACTTAGGCCTTGAAACGGCAAAAATACTGACGCGTTGCCGGAAGCGGTGCAGCCGCACGCTTTCCGCACGAATGCCGGCTTCCGACCAGTCCGGCAGCAGGCCATCGTTGTCGTGGCGCCCGGCCCAGACCGCGAAGGCAGGGTGGGCCTTGAAATAGGACTCGATGTAGTCGTCGACGACGATCGATCAGGCGTCCGGCGGGGGGTGTGCGCTGGGCGTTGCCTAAGGAGGCGGCGATCCGCAACCGACGAGGAGGAACCCGCGCAGCAGCCCGGCGAGTAAGGCGATCGAGAGCGCGCGAGGCGTAACCATCGGCATCCCCGGCTCCGCGGCCGGAGCGGATCGGGTCGCGGGTCCGCCGGCCAGGGAACGTCCCGGCACGGCCCTGCCGTGCCGGGACTGCGGATCAATGCATCAGCGGAACGTTCGCCGCGAGGCCGGCGTCGACGATGGCGTCCAGCTTCTGGTCGATCTGGAAGAAGCGCGCCACGGTCCGCGACGACAGAACCTTCGTCATCTTGGCGACGTACGTTTCCTTGACCTGAATCTTCTTCTTTTCGATCGCGAAGAATTCCTTGGTCAGACGGGCGGCCTCGTCCTGGGACATCGAGTCCTTGTTCGCGGCGAAGTCGGTGATCAGCTTGACCTTGCGGTCGCCGACCTTGTTGCGGGCATCGCGGTACGCGTCGTACAGCGGCCAGAACTTCGTGGCCTCGGTTTCGGTCAGCAGCATGTTGGCCTTGACGATGTCGCGACGGTCCTGGCCCGCTTCGTCACGCATCATCTTGATGGCCGGCTCCAGGTCCGAAAACTTCTCGTTCACGGTCGGTGCGCTGGCGGCCAGCGTCGTGGTCGAGAAGGCGAGGGCGGCGAAGGCGGTGGCGGCGATGAACGCGCTGCCGAGGCGGGCCGTGACGGAAAAGTCGGACATGAGTAACTCCCAATGGTAAGTGTGGTCTCTGGCGGTCACGAAAGCGTCGCGTGTCCGGCACGCGATCCCGGGCAGCGTGCCGGCCTATTATGTCAGTCCGTAGGATCGCGCCGGAACAAGCTTGCTCAGCGCCGGTTGGCACAGCGCTCGGCAAAACGTGTACACTCTGCGTCCCGCGCAAGTCACGAATCCGTAGAAATGCGCGCAAGTCGTTAATAAGAAAAGATTTTTGCTACGCGCCCGTAGCTCAGCTGGATAGAGTACCTGGCTACGAACCAGGTGGTCGGAGGTTCGAATCCTTCCGGGCGCGCCATTCAATCAAGCACTTAAACGATAGCGATGGCGGGGCTCGGGTTCCCGGCTTTGGCTGTCAGCCGCGCCTGACCGGCTACCCCGGCGCCAGTCCGTGACCGGTGTGCCCGCCGCCGCGCCCTTCCGGGCCGTGGGTTCTCAATGTCAGGAATGTTGCCGTTGTCACGGCGGCGTGCGCCCAGGCCAATCCGAGACCAGGCAGTGTGGCGGTGGCGATGGGCGTCACCCGGTCAACGCCAGTCCCGACAGTCGACAGATGACGCTGCACGCCGCGAGTCTTGGACGCGGCGCGCAGCGCTTGCGGTCGAACTAAACGAGCCCGACTTGCAGCCCACGCCCGCTAGCGGACGGGTGCGGCCGGCGTGTACCAGATCGGCGACGAGACAACCCGCTCCTGATGAACCATGGGCACTGACTTGTCCATCGTCACGTGGTACTTGACCGTGTCATAGAGGGTCCATCGCGCCGGTGGTTCGGGCACGCTTCCAACCGGTCAACGCGGATTGACTGCCGATAAGTGGACCGTGGGCCCGGCCGCGGGCTTCGTAAACACCAGCACCAAGGGTGTGAACTGGGGTTTGTTCGGACAGACGTTTTTCTCGGTCGCCGGCAGTCGGGACGCGGCCACGGTCGGCATCGTGAATATCCAGCCGATATTCAGTTACCAGCTCGGTCGCGGACGCTCGGTCTCGCTCGGCAACAGCGCTCTGGTCTACGATATCCACAAGGGCGGCTGGTCGTCGCTGAACGTCGGCGTCAATTACGGTCAGATCGTGCCGTTTGCGGGGCAGAAGTGGCGCCCCAATTTTGAAGTGGACTACGATTTCAGGAATCTGCCGGGCAACGCAACGTGGACTGTCCGGGCCGGGATTTCCCTGCTGGTGCCCACCGGCTGACGCGGGCTGCCGGGGACCCGGCGCACGGATGAGCGCCTCGGTGAAGGACCATGCCCGTGCCGCGGGGTTCAGGGGCATTGTCGTGACGGTCGCGGGACTGGCCGCGAGTGCTACCTTGCCGGAACTGAACCACGACCTTGGGGATGACGATGGAGCACCGGGTTCTCTCTGGATCAACTCGCCGATGTCCAATCCGCATCGCTTTGCCGCGGTCCGGCCTCGATGGGCGTCCGTCGCCGTGACGTGGCGTACGGTGACGCGGAGGAGCCGGTGCGGCACGCAGTCGACCACGGCTTCCCATTGATACCGGCCAGAGCGGGATCTCCCTCACATGCCAGATAACACGACTGGCAGCGGTGGTTCGGAGGCGGCTCGTCGCGAACGTCGGCGCGGCGCGTGGTACCGGGAACCCTTACTGCATTTTCTGGCGGCGGGATTCGCCATTTTCCTGCTTTACGATCGCGTGGCTCCCCACAAAGCAGTCGCCGGAAACCGCCTCGTGGTGTCGTCGGCAACCGTCGCGGCGCTGGCAGGGCGCTTTCAGAGCGCCTGGCAGCGGCCGCCGACCCCGGCCGAGCTCAACGGGCTCGTCGACTCCTACGTCGACGAGGAAGTGCTTTTCCGTCAGGGGCTTGCGCTGGGCCTCGACCGCGACGATCCGGTGATCCGTCGTCGCGTGCTGCAGAAGCTTGCCGTGGTCGGCGAGGAATCGGAAGCGACCACTGCGCCAACGGACGCCGATCTCACGGCGTACCTGGTGGCCCACGCGGACCGGTATGCCGCTCCTGCGCGCGTGGCGTTTGACCAGGTGGTGTTCGATCCGCAGCGCCATCGCGAGCATCTCGAGGCCGATATTCTCGCGGCCAAGGCCCGGCTGGTGGCCGGCGCCGCGCCAGAGGGAATCGGCGATCCCACGATGCTCAGCCACCGCAATCGCGAGCAGGGGATCGACGTGACCGGGCGCGACTATGGCGAGGAATTCGCCGCGGCACTCGGGGCGCTGCCGGTCGGATCCTGGGAGGGGCCGCTGCGATCGGGTTACGGGCTGCACCTGGTCCGTGTCACGACCAGCACGCCGGGGCGCCCTGCGACTCTGGCGGAGGTTCGTGCCGGCGTCACCCGCGACTGGGAAAACGACCGGCGAGTCAGTGCGCTTGCTCTCTATACAAAGAAGCTCCGCAGCACCTACGCCATCACCGTGGAGCCTCTCGCCGCTCCCAACGGGCCACGCTGATCGTGTGGCGCTCCGCAGGTCCGATCCTGGCGATCCTCGTGGCTGCGCTGCTTCTGCTCGTGTGGTCGACCAACGCGTCGGCTGACGTATTCAGGCCCGCCTATCTGCAGCTCACGGAGCTAGCCGACGGGCGATACGACGTGCTCTGGAAGGTGCCAGCGCTCGATTCGGAAACGCTCCTCAAAGTACGTCCGGATTTCCCGCCGGGCACGTCTAACGTCGGTGCGCGCACGAGCACGTTCGCCTCGGGTGCCGTCGTGCAGCGCTGGCAGATCGAGGTGAAGGGCGGACTTGAGGGACGGGCGATTGCCTTTCGTGATTTGCGCGACAGCAATACGGACGTTCTGGTGCGGGTGGTACGAAAGAACGGCGGCGAGCAGATCGGGCGGGTGATGCCCGTCGATCCCACCTACGTGCTCAAGGGAACGCCCGGTCCGTTTGAGGTCATGCGCGCCTACGCGGTGCTGGGAATCCAGCACATCCTGACAGGCTACGATCACCTGCTCTTCGTGCTGTCGCTGATCCTGATCGTCCGCGACCTCCGACGGCTGCTGGTCACGATCACGGCATTTACGATTGCGCATTCGATCACGTTGGCACTGGCGACGCTGGGCGCCATCCACGTACCCGGGCCGCCGGTCGAGGCGACCATCGCGCTCTCGATTGTATTCGTGGCGCTCGAGTGTCTGCGAAGTAGAGGTGGCCAGCAGGGGTTGGCGGCCCGCAAGCCCTGGCTTGTCGCGTTCACCTTCGGGTTGTTGCACGGACTCGGGTTCGCCGGAGCTCTCGCGGAAGTGGGGTTGCCAGCGGATTCGATTCCGCTCGCGCTGCTTTTCTTCAACGTCGGCGTTGAGATCGGGCAGCTCGTTTTCATCGCGGGCGTGATCACCGCGATTCGCGTTCTGCGACGTCTGATTGTCGATGGCGCCAGCCTGAATGCCGGCGAGACGCTCGCCTGCTACGGGATCGGCATCACGTCCAGTTTCTGGCTTTTCGAGCGGCTTGCCGCCTTTTGAGCACGCAAGGCGGGTGGCCGACGGGACGTCGTGTCGACCGAAGGGTTCGCGATCGGTGGCGCTTGCTGCGTTGTTGATCGGAGGAATTTCCGGCCTGCATCGTTCCGTCTGCATGGCGCGGCCGTCGGTACCACGACCCTGACGAGGCGCGGAATATCGTCCTGCTTGACAACCCGTCGTGCCGGAACTTAGCGTGCCGCGATCAAGGCCATCAGCGATGCCCGCCATCAAGTCGCCGTCCAAACCCGCTGCAGAGACCCGTGTTCGCGCCCGCAGGGGCGGGTCGTCCGGTGCCGACATGACCGGCGCAGATCCGCTGTTCAACCAGAGTGTCGCGAAGGCTTTCGCGGTGCTCGGTGCCTTTTCCGCGGAGCACCGGGTGCGAAGCCTCGCCGAGATTGCCGAGGCTGCCGGCATGACCAGCGGCTCGGCGCAGCGCTGCGTGCACACGCTGGTCGAGCTCGGCTACCTGAAGCGCACCCAGCGACCCGCGGGTTGGGCGCTTGCGGTGCGCGCGCTCGGCATCGGTTACCCGTACCTCGCCGGACACGCGGTGCTCGAGCAGGCGACGACGCACCTTGCCGACCTCAGCCACGCCACCGGGGAGTCGGTCAGCCTGTCCGAACCCGACCATCCGGACATGGTGTACATCGCCCGCTTTCCGAGCCACAAGCGATTCTTCATCCATATGCCGGTGGGCCAGCGGCTGCCGATTTACTGCACCGCGTCGGGCCGGGCCTTCCTGTCGGCGCTGCCCCGCGAGGAGGCGCAGGACCTCCTCGAGCGCTGCGATCGCCGCAAACTGACGCCGCACACGCAATGCGACGTCCGGCGCATCCTCGCGATCGTCGACGAAGCCCGGGAAACGGGCGTCGCCTGGGCGAACCAGGAGTGCTACCTCGGCGACCTGACGATTGCCGCACCCGTCCTCGGTCCCGCGGGGCGGCCGGTCGCCGCCGTCAACCTCGCCGGTCCGACCAGCCGATGGGCGCTGGCCGATCTTCGCCGGCAGCTCGCGCCGATGCTGATCCAGACCGCCCAGGCAGCGAGTGGGCGCAATCGCGCCGGTCGACGCGCCTGAGCGCGGGCCGTTTGACTACGATGAATTCCGCGGCCTAGACTCGCCTGAGCGTCGATTTTCTATTATCGATTATCGATTTTAAACCTGATGGATATACACCGTTCCCCGACCGCGCACGCGACGGGGACATTACGGGCGAGGAGTGCTTTCGATGCTGAAAATCACGGCTGTTCGGTCGGACCGGGTCCTGCTTCAGAAGCCTGCAACGCCTTCGCTCGTCATGGCCATCGCCGCTGTGCTGTCCATGGGACTCGCGCAGGCGCCGACGGCAGCCGCGGACGGGCTCGAGGAGATCGTGGTCACGGCGCAGCGCAGGACCGAGCGCCTGCAGGACGTGCCGATCGCCATCACGGCGCTGTCGGCGAACGAACTCGTCGAGCGCGGCGTGCGCCAGGCCGGGGACGTGACGGCCAGTGTTCCGAACATGCTGCTGAACTCGCCCTACGGTCCCGAGGCGCAGCCGACGTTCACGCTTCGTGGCGTGACCACCCAGGACTTCAGCCAGAACCAGTCCAGCCCGATCGCGATGTATGTCGATGACGTCTACAAGCCGGTCGGCGCGGTGCAGGCGCTGCAGGTCTATGACCTCGATCGGGTCGAGGTGCTGCGCGGCCCCCAGGGCACCCTGTACGGCAAGAACGCGACCGGAGGCGCGGTGTCCTTCGTCTCGGCGAACCCGAGCCTGAAGGCGGCCGACGGGTATGTCACGGCCGGCGCCGGCAACTACGGCGATTACTCGGTGCGTGCGGCGGCGGGCGCTCCGCTGATCGAGGACGCGCTGGCGGTGCGGGCGGCGGTCTACTACGAGAAGCGGGACGGCTGGGTGCACAGCGTCGTTCCGGGCGTGAAGCCATTGAACGGTATCGATGCGCTGGCGGCGCGCCTGACCGTCCTCGGCAAGCTGAACGACGACCTGACGGCAACCCTCAAGGTCGCGATGAGTCGCTCGGCCGGCACGCCCTACGGCGCGCACGCGCTCAACAACGACCCGAACGTGACGGGCTATTCGGGCAGCATCGGCTGGTTCGATAACGGCGCGAAGTTCGCGGTCAACAAGGAAATCCGCAACGACAGCGCGTCCCTCAAGCTTGAGTGGCGCCTGGCCGAGCACGCCACCCTGACATCCGTCACCGGCTTCGACTACGGCTTGTGGAACACGGTCAGCGACGACGGCGGCCTGCCCGTCACGCTTCGCCTGGACGACCCCAACAGCTATTACTCTTCCGTCAATGCGTTCTCGCAGGAAGTCCGCATCCAGTCGCACGACACCGGTGCCTTCGGCTGGCTGGCCGGGCTTTACTACGGCCGCGAGAGTACCCACGCGACCGTGCAGTTCCATTTCTACGACGGCTACGTCGGCGGCTTCGTGCCGCCGGGTGGCAGCGCCCTCTACGGCTTCGACGAATACAACAACTTCGACCAGCTGAAGGACAGCAAGGCGGCGTTCGTCAACCTGACATACGACCTCGGCTCCAACGTGACGCTGCACGCGGGCGGCCGGTACACGCAGGACAAGATCACGATCAGCAATTTCTATGCGCTCGAAGGCGGTCTCACGGCGGCCTCGGCCGGCTACGGACCGAACAGCGGCACGACGCTCTGGACCCAGACGATCCCGTACGTCACCCAGTCCTATGTGCAGTACTCCCAGTTACTGACGCCGCCGGGCGGGGTCAACGCGCCGCTGAAGCAGGACAACAGCAACGTCAGCGTCCGCCTGGGTGCGGACTGGAAGCTGGCCCCGGATCTGATGCTGTACTTCAACTTCAGCCAGGGGTACCGCGGCGCCGCGTTCAACGGCCAGGCGTTCAACAATCCCGCGGAGCTGACCTTCGCCGACCCGGAAAAGCTCAGTGCCTTTGAGATCGGCATGAAGTCGCAGTTCATGGACCGCCGCCTCGAATTCAATGCGGCCGCCTTTTACTACGACTACAAGAACCAGCAGTTCCTCGACGCCTTCGCCCTGCCTGGCGGCGCCGGTACCGGCTTCAAGACGGTCAACGCGCCCAAGTCCCGCGTCGATGGCGCGGAGTTCGAACTCCGTTTCAAGGCAACCGACGACGTCGAGATGCGTGCCGGGCTTGGTCTCATGGACAGCAAGTACGTGGATCTCACCCTCCACAAGGGCCAGGAGGTGGCGCCCGGCGTGCCGCGGGTCTGCTGCACCGGCAACAAGCTGATCCAGGCGCCCAACTACAACGCCAGTCTCGGCATCGACTGGCGCCTCATGGAGACGACCGCCGGCGATCTGCGCTTCATGATCGACGGCAACTGGTACGGCAAGCAGTACTTCGACGCCTTCAACACGGAGCGCATCGCGCAGGGCGCGTACGGGGTGGAGAATGCCCGCCTCTCGCTCAACGGTTCGGCAAAGCACGGTCTCGGCGCCGGGCTGTGGGTGAAGAACCTGACCAACGAGAAGTACCTGGCCTATGGCCTCAACCAGAAGGACAAGGACACGGGCCTCCTCGGCTTTGACTACGCCCTCGTCGGCGAGCCGCGGACCTACGGGGTCGACCTGACGTACCGGTTCTAGGCGGTCCCGGCGATCGGCGGCTCGCGTCACCCGTCAGGCAGACGGGCGCCGCCGGGCCGGTCATGCGCCAACCGGGAGCTCAGGTCCTGGCAGCGAACCGCCGGCCGGCAATGGCGATCAACACCGCGCCAAGCGCGATGCCCGCCCACGGCGGCAACGGTCCGTCGCTGGTGCCGGTGGCTCCCGTCGTGACGGCCGGCAGGCCGTAGAGGAACTGCACGCCGGCGATATCGTCGGGCTGCAGCCGGCGATGCACGACGTTGTAGCTCGCCGAGGGCGTGTTCGTGCACTGGCTGCCGTTGTAGGTCGTCGACCCGATGACGACGAAGCCGCACATGACGGCCGACGGGTCCGCGCTGTGCCCGAGTCCGAGCGCATGGCCGATCTCGTGCAGCATCAGGCCCTCGACGTCGTTCGTGTACGCACCATTGACGGGCGGCAGTGGCGCGCCGTCGGCGCCGGGGGCGATCTGGAATGCGTTGGTCAGGGAAAACGCGATGTCACCCGCCAGTGCATCGGGGAAATTGATGGCGTCGCGTGGCGGTCCGTAGCCGATGCCGCCGACGTCCGTCCCACCGTTGACGGTGTAGGCGCCGATCCGGATATCGATGGCGGTCGTACCCGCGAACGGGGCCCCGTTGTCGGAGGTCGGGACGAAGGTCAGGTTCGCGACGCCGGCCCATGCCGCGAACGCACTGGCGACCGCCGAATTGAAGGCACCCGCGCCGTATTTGGCGTCGATCGCCGTGCGGATCGTGCTGAGCCTGCTCGTGCTGCCGGCAACGAAGGGCAGCGTCGTCTGCGCGTTGCTGAACCCGGCGCCGTCGTTGATGTAGCTCCAGGTAATGCGGGCGCCGGACGGACCGCCGGGAGTTGATGAAACGGGACCGAACGTCTGGAAGTACGACGGTCCCCACTTGTCCATGAACTCGAGCGTGTAGGCCGATGCCGGCGGCGCGTGGCAGCCGAAAAGCCCCAGCGCGACGAGCAGCGGTGAGTATCGGACGAGGGGCTTGCTCACGGAGTTGGCCCGTCCCTGCCAGGGTGGGCTTTCAAACTCACCGACGCACTTTACAGGCGCGTTGCAATCGCATGACGCCGCGGGGCGCGGGCTCGATCAGGCGCTTGCGTCGGCCCGGATGAGCCGCGCCCGGTGCCCGTCAGCCGTAGCGGGCGGCCTCGCCGAGGGCGCGGCCGCGGTCCGCGGCCTCGGCAAGTCCCCTCTCCGTAAGCCAGGTCCGGGAGTACAGCCGCGAGAGGTACTTCTGCCCGCCGTCGCAGAGGATCGTGGCGAGCGTGTGGCCGGGGCCGAGCTCGCGCGCGACGCGCACGGCCGCGGCGACATTGACGCCACTGGCGCTGCCGAGCAGCAGGCCATCGCCGTGGAGGAGCCGATAGACGGTCTCGATGGCCTCGCTGTCGGGTACGGACACGGCCTGATCGATCGGGGTCCCCGACAGATTGGCGGTCAGCCGGCCGATGCCGATCCCTTCGGTGACCGACCCCGGGCCATGGGCGGCAAGCTCGCCGCTCGTCACCCAGTTGTAGAGCGAGCTGCCCTGCGGGTCGGCGAGTACGATCCGGATGCCCGGGACGTGTTCCTTCAGGTACCGGCCGGCGCCGCCCAGGGTCCCGCCGGTACCGGTCGCCGCCACGAACGCGTGCAGGCGACGGTCGGTATCGCGGGCGATTTCGGGCCCGGTCGTCGCGTAGTGGGCGTCGCGATTGGCGGTGTTGTCGAACTGGTTAGCCCAGATGGCGCCGGGGATTTCCGTCGCGATCCGCGCGGCCACCCGCTGGTAATGGTTGGGGTCGCTGTACGGCACCGCCTTGACGCGGCGTACGTCGGCGCCCAGCGCCTCGAGGGCCACGAATTTCTCGGCAGACTGGTTGTCCGGCATGACGATGATGGCCCGGTAGCCCCGCGCGTGGCACAGATGGGCGATGGCGATGCCGGTGTTGCCAGCGGTTCCCTCGACGACCGTGCCGCCCGTCGCCAGCGTACCCGCCCGCTCGGCCGCATCGATGATCGCCAGTGCGGCACGGTCCTTGACCGAACCGCCCGGGTTCATGAACTCCGCCTTGCCGAGGATCGTGCAGCCGGTCGCCTCGGATACCGAGTGCAGGCGGATCAGCGGCGTGTTGCCGATCGCGCCGGCGAAGCCGTTGACGGTATTCATGCGGTTTTCCTCCCCGTGCCGCGGGTCGCGGCGCCGATGCCCGGGGCTCGACCCCCGAGGCTCCCCTCAGCCGCGTGCCTGCTGCTCGGCGTAGCCCAGCGTCAGGAAGCATTCCGCCTCCTCGTGGCCGGTCACCTTCTGCGCGCGGATGCCGTTGACGATCTCGAGTGCCGTGCGCTCGCAGGGCGGCAGGTCGATCGCCGTCGTGCCGAGCGGCGTGGTCCTCTGGCCCCAGCGGATGAGGTGCGACGACAGGGTCAGGCCGCCGCCAAAGGCCGGCATCAGGACGAGCGCGCCGGGGGCGACCCGTCCCGATTCGACCGCTTCCACCAGGGCCACGGGCGCCGTGGCGGAACTCATGTTGCCGTATTTCTGGACGGTGAGGAAAACCTTGTCCATCGACGCGCCGGCGCGCTTGGCAACGGCCTCGATGATGCGCAGGTTCGCCTGGTGGGGCACGACCAGCGCGACGTCGTCGATCGAGAACCCCGAGCGCTGCAGCACGTCGATGCTCGCCTCGCTCATGCCCTGCACGGCCTTGCGGAAGATCTCCTGGCCGTCGAAGTCCCAGCGCGTCTGGCCGAACGGCACGCCGAGGTTGGCGTACATCGTGCCCATGCCCCGGACACGGAGGATCTGCCGAGAGTCGGCGTAGCACTGCAGCTTCTCGGCGAGCACCCCTTCCTCGCGGTCCGTGGCGGTCAGGACGACGGCCGCGGCGCCGTCGCCGAACAGGACCGCGACGTTGCGGTTGTCCCAGTCCATGTACTGCGAGATGAGCTCCACGCCGATGACGAGCACGTTGCGGGCAACCCCGGAACGGATCATCGACGTGCCGATCGACAGCCCGTACATGAAGCTCGTGCAGGCCGTATTGACGTCGAAGGCGGCGGCCCGGGTGGCGCCGATGCGCTGCTGCACGCCCGAGGCACTGTTGGGTACGGCCTCGTCGTTGCTGCAGCTGCCGTAGATGACGAGGTCGATGTCCTCGCCGCGCAGCCCCGCGCAGGCGAGCGCCCGTTCGGAGGCGACGATCGCGAGTTCAATACCCGGAACGTGCGATATGCGGCGTTCCTTCATGCCGGTGCGGGTGGTGATCCACTCGTCGTCGGTCGGCAGGAAAGTGGCCAGGTCCTGGTTGGTCAGTACGGCCGGCGGAAGGCATTTTCCCCAGCCGGTGATCGCAGCGTGTTGCATCGTCGGTCCCCCCGCGCCCCGACCTGCCGCCGTGGCGGTCGGATTTGAAGCTCCCATGATGCCTGAACCGCGGGTGTGACCGCCCGCCGGGGAGCCGTCCGGCAGGAATTGCGGTGCCCATTCCTCCGCTTACGGGGCAGGCGTGGCCGGTGGCGCCCGGCCCGGCCCGGCGGTCCGCCGGCGCCCGGGGCGGACGATCGGGACGGGTTGCGCCGCGCCGATAGGCCGGGAGCCACCCGAGGCGGCTGCTAAAATCAGGGCCAGTGCTGCCCGGGGGGGACCATGACGCCGCTCGAACTCATCTTGGACGCGCTCGCGTTCGCCGCTGAAAAACACCGGGACCAGCGTCGCAAGGACCCCGAAGCCTCGCCCTACGTCAACCACCCGATCGCCCTGGCGCGCATCCTCGCCCACGAGGGCGGAGTGGACGAGGCCGCGGTGCTGGCGGCGGCGCTCCTGCACGATACGGTCGAGGACACAGAGACCACGATCGAGGAGCTCAAGCGCCGCTTCGGGCCGCGGGTCGCCTCGATGGTCGCCGAGGTCACCGACGACAAGACGCTGCCCGCCCCGGTCCGCAAACGGCTGCAGGTGGAGCACGCCGGGCAGTTGTCGCAGGGCGCGCGCCTCGTGAAGCTGGCCGACAAGATCGCCAACCTGCGCGATCTTCGCAAGAGTCCGCCGCCCAGCTGGACGCTCGAACGCCGTCAGCAGTACTTTGACTGGGCACGCGAGGTGGTGGACGAACTGCGCGGTACGAACGCGCCCCTGGAGCGTGCCTTCGACGAGGCCTACCGGGGCCGGCCGCGGTCCCCGCGGGCCGCGGCGGCGGCCAGGG
>CAIMCI010000221.1 GCA_903839465.1 uncultured Pseudomonadota bacterium | reverse complement strand
CGCTGGATCATGCATCGCTATCACCGCGAGCACGAACCGCCGACCAGCGGCTAGGCGCGCCGGCCTGGGCTGGTCGTCAGTAGCGGCCGCCGTGGCGGGCGCGGGCGGTCTTCAGCGTCGTGCCGAGCGCGCCCGGCACGGCCCTGGCGAGGCGACGCACGTCGAGCGGGCGGCCGGGCGCCTTCGGCGGCTTGGCCTGCAGCGAGCGCGGCCAGTCCTTGATCCGGTGCGGCACGGAGGCATCGATGCCGCCGAGCGCGTAGGTCCGGTAGCACAGTTCCCGCGACAGCATGCTGCGATCGACATGGTGCGGCAGGCTGTCGTAGGGGATCGGTTCGCCGACGACCATGCGGACCGGCTCCTTCAGGCGGCGCACGTTCTCGCCGAGCAGCAGTCCGTAGCGCAGGGTGCGGCTGAAGTGGCTGACGATCTGGAACAGCCGGCTGTGCTGGCCGTCGAAGTACACCGGCAGCACCTGGCAGCGGGACCGGGTCAGGGCCTGGGCCGCGAACGGGTGCCACGTGAAATCCATTGCCGGGGTCCGGCCCCAGCGGTCGGGCGAGGTCGAGATGCCACCGGCCGGAAAGATGATCAGCACGCCACCCGAGTCCAGGGTCCGGCGCGCCTCGATGCGGGCCGCGGCGTTGGTGCGCTGCGCCTCGCGCGAGCCGGACTGGTCGATCGTGATCGCATGACCGTCCATTTCCGGCAGGTAGCGGCCGACGTCGAGCATGATCTTGAAGTCCTGCCGGACGCGGCTGATGAGCCAGCAGAGGATGAAGCCGTCGAGGATGCCGAACGGGTGGTTGGCGACGACCATGACCGGGCCGGTCGCGGGGATGCGGCCGATGGCGCCTTCGTCGAGTTCCATCTTGATGCCGAAGGCCTCGATCGCGTCGTTCCAGAACGCGCCCGGCGGCCGGTCCTCCGCCCGGTAGCGCTCGTAGTGCTTCTGCAGCAGCCGTTGTCCCGAGACCACCTCCAGCGTGCGGATGAATGAGCGCTGTGCCCAGCCGAGGTGCTCAGCGGACATGGTGTACGGTTTGGCTGCAGGCATCGGTATTCCGTGATGGCGTGCGGTGCACGGGTATGCGGGTCTTTCGCAGGCCCGACCCCGGGGGAGGCCGGTGCGGGGTGGGCCGGCCGGCGCCGCCACCACCCCCTAAGGTGTACTGCAATTTTCTTACAAATTGACGACGAATTGCGGCCAGATGGCCCCTGTGTTGCCATTTTGTGAACCGCTCGAGGCCCGAGCCAGGCCCGGGCGGCCATCGACAGCGCCGCGCCCGCCGGGTAGGTTCGAATCGGGCGGCCGACCGCCCGCACAGGCCAGCGCCCCTGGAGACGCCGTTGACGACCGCAAGCCCGGACCGTGCAGCCCGATCGGGAGCCGTGCTGCTCTATTTCACGCCGCTGACGCTCTTGGTCTTCCTGGTGCTGCCGAACGGCTTCCTGCTCGATATCGCCACCTCCTTCATGCTCAAGAACCGGCTGCACGCGACGCCGGAACAGGTGGCGCACTTTCGCCTCGTCACCGCCATCCCGGTCTATTTCTCGTTCGTCTTCGGGCTCGCGCGCGACCTGTGGAGTCCGTTCGGGCGGCGTGACCGGGGCTTCCTGATGCTGTTCGGCGTCATGACCGCCGCCTTCTTCGTCGGCATGACGGCCGCGCCCCTCGGCTATACGACGCTGCTCATCGGCATGCTGCTCGTCATGTTCAGCTTCTCCTTCGTGTCCGCGGCGGCGCGCGGCCTGCTGGCGCTCGTCAGCCAGGAGCAGCTGATGTCGGGGCGCCTGAGCGCCCTGTGGAATGCCCTGTCGTGCGTGCCGTATTCGCTCGGGGCGTTCGGTGCGGGCTATCTCGCCGAGAACCTGACGCCCGAGCAGACGTTCCTCCTGGTCGCGTTCTTCAGCCTGCTGATCGCGCTGGTCGGGTTGTGGAAGCCGTCCGCCGTCTTCAGCCATGCCTACGACCAGCCGCTGGCGCGGGGCTCGGACTTCGTCGGCGACGTCAGGCGCCTCGTGCGCCACTGGCCGTGCTACCCGGCGGTGCTGCTCGTCTGCCTGTGCCAGTTCTCGCCGGGTACGAACACGCCGCTGCAGTTCTACCTGACGAACGACCTGAAGCTGCCCGATGCGGTCTACGCCGACTTCCAGGGCATCCTGATCACCGCCTACATCCCGGCGTGCATCGTCTACGGCTTCCTCTGCAAGCGCCTCTCGCTCGGTACGCTGCTGTGGATCGCGACCATCGGCTGGCTGCCGATGGCGGTGCCGCTGCTCTTCATCCACTCGGCGGCCTCCGCCCTCTGGTACGCCTTCCCGATCGGCTTCTTCGGTGGCTTCGCCTTTGCGACCTACTGGGACCTGGCGATGCGCTCCTGTCCGCCGGGCCTGCAGGGCACCCTGATGATGCTCGTCGCCGGCGGCTACGAACTCGCCTACCGCGGCGGCGACCTGATCGGCGCTTCGATCTATGCCTCGTCCGGGACGCACGGCTTCCTCGGCTGCGTCATCTTGGGCACCGTCACCTCGGCGCTGATGATCCCGGTGCTGCTGACGGTGCCGAAGGCCCTGGTCAGCACCGCGGACGGGCAGCGCAACCCGGCCGTGGAGGCCGAGGTCCTGCGCGAGGTGGCGGTCGGCTAGGGCCGCGCGGTCCTTGCCGGCGGAACTGTATGGATATACAGTTCCGGTATGAAAGGCCGTGGCGCACTGTCCAATCCGGCCGGCCGCTTCGAGCGCCGTGTCTCCGAGCCCGTCCCGCCGGACGGGCCGGCGGAGTGGTCAACGGACTGGCCGCCGGAGGAGCCGCCGCGGCTGCCGTCAACGACGGCCAGCGCCGAGCGGGCGCGGACGATCATCAGCCGCAACACCTCGCCCGACGTGCCGTTCGACGCCTCGATCAATCCCTACCGGGGCTGCGAGCACGGCTGTGTCTACTGCTACGCGCGGCCGAGCCACGCCTACCTCGGCCTGTCACCGGGCATCGATTTCGAGACGCGGCTCTTCTACAAGGAGGGAGCAGCGGAGCTGCTACGGCGCGAACTCGCCGCACCCGGCTACGTCTGCCGGTCGATCACGATCGGCGCCAACACCGACCCCTACCAGCCGCTCGAGCGGGAACGACGCATCACGCGCAGCCTGCTCGAGATCCTGGCCGCGGCGCGCCACCCGGTGGCGCTGATCACGAAGAGCGCGCTGATCCTGCGCGACCGGGACGTGCTGGCCGAGCTTGCCCGCGACGGCCTCGTGCGGGTCTTCGTCAGCGTCACGACGCTCGATGCGGCGCTGAAGCGCATCCTCGAGCCGCGCACGGCCTCCGGGCAGGCGCGCCTGCGCGTGGTCGAGGAACTGACGTCCGCCGGCATCCCGACGGGCGTGCTGATCGCGCCGGTCATCCCGGCGATCAACGACGCCGAACTCGAGACGATCGTCGCCGCCGCGGCGGGTGCGGGCGCCGAGACGGTCGCCTACATCCTGCTCAGGCTGCCGCACGAGCTGAAGGAACTCTTCCGCGAGTGGCTGGCGGCGCACTATCCGGAGCGGGCCGACAAGGTCATGGCGCTCGTCCAGGACCTGCGCGGCGGTGCCGACAACGATCCGCGCTTCGGCAGCCGCATGACCGGCACCGGACCGCTGGCGGAGCTCCTGCGCCGTCGCTTCGCGGTGGCCTGCCGGCGCCACGGGCTCGCCGCCGGGGAGCGGCGGCCGACGCGCACCGACCTGTTCCGCCCGCCGGCCGGGCCCGGCGGGCAGCAGCGCCTCGACTTCTAGGCGAAGCGGCCGGCGCCGTTACGGCGCCCGGTAGACGGTTTTCCCGGCCACCATCGTCCAGACGACGCGCGTGTCCCGTACCGACTCCGCCGGCACGGTCAGCACGTCGCGGTCGAGGAGCACGAGGTCCGCGGCCTTGCCGGCCTCGATCGAGCCGATGACCTTCTCCTCGTGCATGGCGCGCGCGGCGTTGATCGTGTAGGCCCGCAGCATCGCCTCGCGCGGCATGGCCTGGCCGGCGTCGAGCACGCCGCGCGGGCCGCGCCGGGTTTCCGCCTGGTAGATCGCCAGGAACGGGTTCGGCGAGGAGACGAACCAGTCGCTGGCGCCGGCGATCACCGCGCCCGCATCGAGCATCGAGCGCGCCGGGTACATCCACGGGTAGATCGCCGGATCGACGTACGGCTGGACGAGGTCGATCGTGTCCTCGCCCGCCTCGGCCCACAGGAGCTGGTAGGAGGCAATGACGCCGAGCGGCGCGAAGCGCGCCTGATCGATCGGCCGGACAAACTGCAGGTGGGTAATCGTGTGCGGCAGGCCGCTGTCGCCGTTCGCGCGGCGCGCCGCCTCGATGCCGTCGAGCGTCTCGGTCACGGCGCGGTCGCCGATCGCATGGGTGTGGATGATCAGGCCGCGCCGATCCGCCTCGATGCACAGCGCGCGGAAGTTCTCCGGCCGGAACAGCAGGTCGCCACTGCGGCCGGACTTGCCGTAGGGGGCCCACATCGCGGCGGTCTGCGACGGGTACTCGACGACCCCGTCGGCGAAGATCTTGATCCCGGAGACGGCAAGCCCCGGTACGTTGCCGAACCGCTCGCGAAGGGCGAGGGCGCGCGGCAGCGATTCGCGGTCGTCGGGCTTCACCTCGATCATGGCGGCGACGTGTGCCGTGAGCTTGCCGGCCCGGGCGAGGTCCCGGTAGGCGCCGAGCACCTTCTCGTCGGCCAGGGGATCGAGGAACGAGGTGATGCCAAGGCCGTGCAGGTAGTCGACTGCGGCGCCGGCGGCGGCCTCGAGGTGGGCGGCATCGACCGGCGGCAGGGCCTTGTCGAGGGTCTCCCGGCCGGCGTCGACCGCGAACCCGTTCGGTGTCAGGTCGGCTGCATAGCCGTAGTAGGCCCGCTGCGCCGGCGTCAGCCCGCCGAGGAATTTGGCATCGAGCCCCACGCGCTTTCGCAACGCGGCGTTGCCCCACGCGGTGTGGCCGTCCATGCCGCGCAGGAAGACCGGCTGGTTCGCGAACTCGCCGCCGCTGAAGGTGGCATTCAGCTCGTCGGTATGCGACCAGACGTCGAGCGGGATGCCGTAGATCTGCAGGACGTCGCCGGCCATGGCGCGGCCGCTGGCCTTGCCGGCGCGCGCGATCTCCGCGAGCTTCTCGATCGAGTGCACGTCGTTGGCGACGTCCACGCCGAGCAGCGCACCGCCGGCCAGTGCCGCATGGACGTGGCTGTCGATCAGGCCGGGCAGCAGGGTCCGCCCGCCGGCGTCGATGACCTCGGCGCTGCTGGCGACCGCCCGGGTGGCCTCGGCGCGGCTGCCGACGGCGACGATCGTCCCGTCGCGGAGCGCGACGGCCTCGGCGTAGGGATGCAGGGCGCTCGCCGTGTAGACCTTGGCGTTGACGATCAGCTGTTCGGTGGCGCCTGCCGCCACGCCGGCGAGGACGAGGCCCAGTGCGACGAGGACGAGCGATGCCCGGGTCGGGACCCGGGCCGGAAGCGAGCGATGCATGGCAGATCTCCGCGTCGGTAATGTGACGGCCAAAACCTTAGTCGGTTTTGTGCCGTTTGCCCATGGTCCGGGCCCGGCCCGGGGCGCCCCCGGGCGGCGGCCCGCGGCCGCGCCGCTAGCGGGCCTTGATCTCGAAGCGGTCGCGGACCTCGAACTGCGCCGGCGCCTCGCCGGTCGGATTGGCGAGGCGGATCATTTCCGCGGCGAGCACGCGG